>VEOW01000160.1 GCA_012026785.1 Chloroflexota bacterium
CGCTTCGGGGGTGACGTACAGGCCCCGGAACGGGTCGTCGGGCTCGGGGTCCGTTGCGCGCCGTCCGGCCACGGCTGCGGCAACGCGCGCGTGCAGCAACCGGAGGCGGGCAAGGAGATGCGCGCTGGACCGATCGCTGGCATCGAGCTCCGGGACCGAGCTCTTCATCGGCGGGTCAGCTGACGAACCCGAATCCTGCGTCCAGGGGCTTCCCGCCCGCCTGCCGTGAACACTTCGTCGGCGCCGTCGGGACGCTCGGGCGGGGCGGTGGCCGCGACGCGCCCGGCGGCTCGACCGCCATCGGGCTTGTCCGGCTTCCGCGCGGCTCGACCGTCGGGAGCCGCTGCGGCCGCCACGACCGCCAGGCGCGGCTCCTCGAGGACCGGCGGGCCGGCCTCGATCGCGCGGGCGATGTTGAGCGGGGCCGTGACGACGACGTCCAGCGACGGCTTGAGCTCGCCTCCGAGGGCCGACCAGGTGTCGGCGATCTTGCGCTCGTCGGCCGGGGGCAGGGCGACGGGCAGCAGGACCGGCGGCTCCTCGCCCTCGAGCGAGCCCTGGAGGAGCTCCGGCGGGAAGTACTCGTGGCGCAGGAAGCCCGCGAGCATCGAGGAGAGCAGGCGATGCTCGTCCTCCGGCCGGCTGGTCCAGGCCGTCGCGAGGTACGACAGGCGGAAGCGACGCGGCGGGAGTCGCCGCTCCGTCACCCGGCCGTCGTCACCGCGAACGTCCACCCACGAGGTCTCGCGCCGCGAGAGGTCCTCGCGGATGTCGTAGAGGTACAGGTTGACGACCGGGGCGTTGCGGCGCGCGACCCAGTCCTTGGTCGGCGCGTCGAAGGCCACCTCCACCCCGGAGCCGTTGAGGGCGTCTCGCTTGACGAGGGCGCGCAGGGACTCGTCGACGTCATGAATCATCGTCCGCCAAGCGTCCCCGCGCGCGTGGGGCCGGGCAACGCGGCGCCGGGCAATCGTTCGGGAAGGCCAGGCTGCCCGATCGGGCACCACGGGCCACCCCAACGGCGGTCCAGCCGTTCCTTGTTCGCGGTCCGCGAGGGTGTGAGCCTCGCCCGGACTGCTCCACATCGGGAGGCTCGCGCATGCCGAACTATCTCTCGCCCGGCGTCTACGTCGAGGAGGTCGAGGCTGGCTCACGTCCGATCGCGGGCGTCGGCACGGCCGTCGCCGCGTTCGTCGGTCTGGCCCAGCGGGGACCGACCAACAGCCCGACGCTGATCACCAACTGGGCCCAGTTCACCAACACCTTCGGCGAGTTCATCGAGGGCTCCTACCTCGCCCACGCGGTGTACGGCTACTTCCTGAACGGCGGCGGCTCGTGCTACGTCGTCCGCGTCGGCGGCGACGCGCCGGCCCCCCAGGCCCGCGCCGAGATCGCGGCCGCGACCGACGACGGCGCGCCCGGCTACCGCGTCCTGGCCCTCGAGTCCGGCCCGGCCGGCAACCAGATCAGCGTCGAAATCGCCCCCGCCACGAGCGGCGAGGAGGGCGCCTTCAACCTGACCGTCAAGGCCCCCGGCCGCGAGACCGAGACGTACGAGAACGTCACGACCAAGCGCGGCAAGACCAACGTCGTGACGATGGTCAAGGAGAAGTCCAAGCTCATCCAGCTCGAGGAGATCGGCAGCGCCAGCGCGCTGGAGCGCGTGCCCGCCCCGGGAAAGGTCGCGCTCGCGGGGGCCGACGGCGCCAAGCCCGTCCAGCTCGCGCCCGAGGACTACGTCGGCGACGCCGCCGACCGGACCGGCTTCGGCGGCCTCGAGGCCATCGACGCCGTCACGATGCTCGCGGTGCCCGACCTGATGGCCGTCTACCAGCAGGGCATGATCGACCTCGAGGGCGTCCAGGCCGTGCAGCTGGCGATGATCGCCCACTGCGAGCTGATGGGCGACCGCGTCGCGATCCTCGACGCGCCTCCGGGCCTCAACGCCCAGCAGATCCGCGAGTGGCGGGTCGACAAGGCCGGCTACGACTCGAAGTACGCGAGCCTGTACTGGCCCTGGATCAAGGTCTTCGACCCGGTCACCTCGCAGGGCATCCACGTCCCGCCGAGCGGCCACATGGCCGGCATCTGGGCTCGCAATGACGACACCCGGGGCGTCCACAAGGCACCCGCCAACGAGGTCATCCGGGGCGCCCTGTCGCTCGAGCTCCAGATCACCAAGGGCGAGCACGACCAGCTCAACCCGGCCGGGATCAACTGCATTCGGGCCTTCCCCGGCCGTGGCATCCGCGTCTGGGGGGCCCGGACCCTCTCGAGCGACCCGGCGTGGCGGTATCTCAACGTCCGGCGGCTCTTCAACTACGTCGAGGAGTCGATCATCGAAGGCACCCAATGGGTCGTCTTCGAACCCAACGACCTGAACCTCTGGCAGCGGGTCAAGCGGACCCTCAACGCGTTCCTCGTTCGAACCTGGCGCGACGGGGCGCTGTTCGGGGCGACCCCCGGCGAGGCGTTCTACGTCAAGTGCGACGCCGAGACGAACCCGCCCGAGGTCGTCGACGCCGGGCAGCTCGTCGTCGAGGTCGGGATCGCGCCGGTCAAGCCGGCCGAGTTCGTCGTCTTCCGCATCGCCCAGTTCTCGGGCGGCGCGGCCCTCACCGAGTAGCGGCGCGGGGCGCCGACGACCGCCTGAAGGAGGCACTCGAACATGGCCAAGGGACTGCCGAACCTGCCCTCGGACGCGTTGGCGTCCTACACCTTCGCGATCGAGATCGACCGGACCGAGATCGCCCAGTTCTCCGAGGTCAGCGGCCTGGCCTCGGAGGTCGACGTCATCGAGCTCAAGGAGAACACGCCGGACGGCAAGCTCGTCATCCACAAGGCGCCCGGCGCGGTCAAGCCCGCGACCCTGACCCTGAAGCGAGCCAAGAACGCCTCCGAGGAGCTCTGGAAGTGGCACGAGGCGGTGATGCTGGGCAAGCTCGGCGACGCCCGCCGCAACGGGTCCGTCGTGCTAAAGGGCTTCGACGGCTCGGAGGTCGCCCGCTACAACTTCGAGAACGCCTGGGTCTCCAAGATCAGCGCCGGCACCCTCAAGGCCGGCTCGAACGAGATCCTGATGGAGGAGGTCTCGATCGTCCTCGAGCGCCTCGAGCGGGTGCTCTAGGCCATGGTCGGCGCAAGCCCGGCGGCGGCCGGGGTCGCCGGCGATCCGGGCTACGAGCTCAGGACCGAGTTTCCGTTCATCCTTCCGCGCGGCTACGTCGATCCGAGCGGCACCGTCCATCGCGACGGCGTCATGCGGCTCGCGACCGCGAAGGATGAGATCGTCCCGCAGCGCGACCCGCGCGTCCGCGAGAACGAGTCATACCTGACGGTCCTGCTGCTGTCCCGGGTCGTCACGCGCCTCGGCCGGCTGCCGGAGGTCAACCCCGGCGTCATCGAGAACATGTTCGCCTCGGACCTCGCCTTCCTGCAGGACCTGTATCGGCGGATCAACCAGGAAGGCACCAGCCAGGCCGCGGTCACCTGTCCCTCGTGCCAGCACGAGTTCACGGTCGAGATGGCAGGTGATCGCCTGGGGGGATCGTGACGTACGCGGCGGACCAGCTCTACGAGGAGGTCGCGTACGTGGCCTATCACCTGCACTGGGGGCTTGACGAGATCCTCGACCTCGAGCACCCCGACCGGCGGCGGTTCGTGGAGGAGATCGCCGCGATCAACCGCCGCCTGAACGAGGAGGAGTGATCCCGCGTGGATCGGAAGCTCCAGCAGACGATTGGCTGGATCGTGAGCGAGATCGAGGGCATCAAGAATGTCCTCCAGAAGCTCGCTCCGAACCTGCATGTCCTCGGCAGCGACGTCATTACGACCCCGACCATGCCGGCAGGCGACGCCGCCCCAATACAGCGCGCTCCGAGGGATCCGGCAGCCAGCCGGGCGTGGGCGGATCTGCCCGCGATGCCGCGCTCGCTCGGCGCGCCGCCGCTGGTTGCGCCAAATGGGCCATTCGCCGCGCAACTCGCCGCCAAGGAGCCGCCGCCGCCGATCCTCGCGCCGCTGTCCAATGGCCGGAGCCTGGAGGCGCCGCGCGGCCTGGTCGTGGGCGTCGCCCGGCCGACGCAGGCACCGGCCGGGTCGGCCCTGCCGCCGGCTGTCCAGCGAGCGCCGCTCGGGGGGTCCCGGCGCTTCGTCAGCGAGGCGACGCTGCCCGACCTGGACGAGGCCGTTGACGGATTCATCTCACCCGAGTCGCCAACGCCGTCGTCGACCTCCGGGTCGACGAGCCCGGGGCGCGCCGACATGGCAAGCCCATCGATCCGCAGGCTCGCCGTGACGGAGCCCGGACCCGGGCCGAGTCCCCTGACCCGGGCGCCAGAGCCGCGCGGCGGGGCGCCACTCGTCGGCAAGGTCGGCCAGCCTTCGGCGGCCGGCCGAGGGGCGAGCCTGGGTCGGTCGTCGACGGTAAGCGCCGCCGTCCAGCGCGCCCCGTCGGACGTTCCAACAGCCACGTCCACGAACGCCACACCGGGGGCCGGGCGCTCGCCACCGCCTGCCGGCGCGACTGTCGCCGGACGACCCGATGGGCCACGGCTCACCATCGGCCAGGCCCGCAGGCTGGGTCTCGGCGCACCGCTCGGCAGCGGGCCGGTCCCGCCCGGGGCAGCTCCAATGGCCGGTGTCCAGCGAGGGCCGCTCGTGACGGGGTCCAGGCCGGAGCGCGCCGCGCCCAGCCCGTCCGCCACGTCGGGGATCCAGCGTGCCCCGGCCGAGCCACTGGACCTGCCGCTCGCGACCGGCCACCAGGCGGACGACGGGCACGACCACGCCGAGGACGACGACGCACGACTGCAGCGCGCCCCCCTCGAGAGCGTCTCGACGAGCGCCGTCGAGCCGGTGGTTGCCCGGCCGCTCGCGACCCAGGCCGAACCCGGGATCCCCACCCGGCGCCCGCCCGAGGCAACGCCCTCGCCGCTCGTCTCGGCGCGGCCGCTTCGGGCCGCCGTCCAGCGGGCGCCGTTGACGCTCCCGGCGAAGGTGTCGGACGAGGCAAGTGGCGCGGCGGCCGGGACGACGACGCAGTCGGCGGAACCGTCACCCCCCGGCAACGTCAAGATCCACCGCGGCACGGAGGCGGCCCAGTTGGCCGCCGCCCTCGATGCCCGCTCGTTCACCCACCAGGGCGAGATCTTCATGCCCGACAGCCATGGTCCGTTGACCGCGGGCAAGGGCCGCGCCCTCCTCGCTCACGAGCTCACGCACGTCGGTCAACAGCGCCGCCTGGGCAGGGGCCTGCCGCCCGAGCACACGCCAGCCGGACGGGCCCTGGAGGCCGAGGCGGTCGCGGCGGAGCGTTCACCCGACATGACGCTCGCCGGCCCGCGCGGCGGGTCGCGCGCGACTGCCGAGGCCGCCGCGCCGGCGACGCCCATCGCGGCCTCGACGGAGCCGTTCGACGGGCCAACGCCGTCCGGCAAGACGCTCCCGCAGCGCGCACCGATCGCGGCCCCCGAGAGCCGAACCGGGCGTGGTCACGCCAGTCCGGGCCAGGGGCGCTCGGAGCAGGACCTCGAGGTCCTCGCACACCAGCTCTACCAGCGCATCGGGCGCCACCTGCGGCGCGAGCTCCTCGTCGACCGCGAGCGCTCCGGCTTCGCCCTCGATCTGCCATGACCACCCCAACGATGGAGGCCCGCTGAATGTCGGAATCCGGCCTCGGGCTGCGGTTCAGCGTCAAGATCGATGGCCAGGACTTCGGGAACTGGCAGAAGTGCGACGGCCTGTCGGTCGAGTACGACGTCTACGAGTACAAGGAGGGCGGCGAGAACGGCTACGTCCACCGGTTGCCCGGCCGGGTGAACTACCCGAACGTCCGGCTGACCCGACCGGTCGACTCGGGCTCGGCCAGCGTCAGCGCCTGGGTCGCCAGCCTCCAGGTTCGAATGGTCCCCTCGACCTGTCAGATCTCGGTCCTCGACCCGAGCGGCGAGTCGGTCGCCGAATGGACCCTCGCGGGCGTTTACCCCATCCGCTGGACGGGGCCGCACCTGGACGTCGACAGCAACCAGTGGGCGACCGAGACCCTCGAGCTGAGCCACAACGGCTTCCTCGCGGTGGGGCTGTGAGATGAGCCGTGCCGGCGCCGGCCTGCCCGTCATGGGCCTGGAGAAGGCCTCGCTCGCCATGGTCGACAGCTTCCTGCCGATCGGGGACCTGAAGTTCAAGTACAACCCCGAGCAGTTCTCGCTGTCGCGCCAGTCCGACTGGGACAACGACGGCTTCCACCTCGAGCGTGACTGGCGACCGCCGACTTACCGCTCCACCTCGCCCGCCCGGCTGACGCTCGACATCTTCTTCGACGCCTTCGAGGAGCTGTTCGGCGACGTCAGCGGCGACGTCAAGACCCTCATGGACTGGACCAAGCCCGGGCCATCGAACGCGCCGCCGCTGCTGCAGTTCCGGTGGGGGGTCAGCAGCGTCCTCCAGGGGATGCTGTTCTACCTCGAGCAGGTGTCCGCGACGTACACGATGTTCCGGGTCGATGGCACGCCGATCCGGGCGACCTGCAACATCACCCTCGTCGAGTGGTCCAACCCGGCATCGCGCCAGAACCCGACCTCGGGTGGCAAGCCCGGCATGGAGTCGCACGTCCTCATCGAGGGCGAGACGCTCCACGCGGTGGCCTGGTCGCGCTATCGCGACCCGAGCCTGTGGCGGGCGATCGCGGCGTTCAACGGCATCGACGACCCACTGCGGGTCAAGGCCGGCATACGGCTGCTCCTGCCGCCACGGCGCGAGGCGGCGGCCCTCGCCGCGAGGAGCTGACGTGCCCGACGATCGCGCCATCAACGCCAGCCTCACTGTCTCCGGGATGGAGCTCCGCACGGAGCTCCTGGCCTATGTCGAGCAGGTCGTGGTGGACCAGGACCTGTACCGCCCGGCGATGTTCGCGATCTCGCTCGTCGACCCGCGGCACGACATCGTCGAGCAGAGCGGGCTGAAGCCCGGCGTGTCGATCGAGATCGCGGCCGTGGGCCAGGGCGCCGACGAGGGCGAGGCGTTGGTCGCCGGCCAGGTGGTCAGCATCGAATGCGACTACGACCAGCTCGGGGCCCGGGTCGTCGTGCGGGGCTACGACGCGGCCCATCGCCTGCATCGGACGCGACGGACGCGGGTCTTCCGGAACATGACCGACAGCGACATCGTGAAGCAGGTCGCGAACGATGCCGGGCTGCAGGTCGGCCTGATCGAGCCGACCTCCGAGGTCCACGACCACGTCAGCCAGGCCAACGTCACCGACTGGGAGTTCCTGTCCGATCGGGCCCGTTCGGCCGGCCTGGACCTGACGATCGTCGACGGCGAGCTGCAGCTCGGCCGCCGGGGAACCTCCGACGCCGCGCCGCCGGACGTCGGCGAGGATCCACGGCGGTTGCTGTTCGGCTACAACCTCGAGGCGTTCCATGCCCGCGTCAGCGCGGCCGACCAGGTGGCGAACGTCCAGGTCAGGGGCTGGGACGACGAGCGCAAGGAGCCGGTCGCCGCGACCGTGGCCGCGGGGACCGAGGCCGCGGGCCTCGACGCGGCAGCGCCGAGCGAGCTGGCCGGGCTGTTCGGGTCGCCAACGTTCGTGGCGGTGACGAGGCCCATTCGGAGCGAGCGCGAGGCCGAGAGCACGGCCAAGGTCCTCGCCGAGCGGATCGGCAGCGCCTTCGCCGAGGCTGAGGGCACGGCCCACGGCAACACCGCCCTGCGGGCCGGCGCGGCGGTCCGGGTCAGCGGCGTCTCCGAGCAGTTCAACGGGGCGTACGTGCTGACGCGGGTCAAGCACGTGATCAACCGCCGCGGCTACCGGACCCTGTTCACAGTCAGCGGCCGCCACGATCGCTCGCTGCTGGGGCTCGTCGCCGGCTCGAACGGCAACGGCAATGGCCACGGTCACGGCGACGGGCTCGAAGGGCGTCGAGCGCCGGGCTTCGTCCGGGGGCTGGTCAGCGACAACGCCGACCCCGAGCACCTCGGCCGGGTCAAGGTCCGCCTGCCGTGGCTGGACGAGGCCTACAGCTCGAACTGGGCGCCCGTCATCCAGCTCGGGGCGGGCCCCGACAGCGGGACCTTCTTCCTGCCGGCGGTCGGCGACGAGGTCCTCGTGGGGTTCGAACACGGCCGGGTCGACCAGCCAATCATCGTCGGCGGCCTCTTCAACGGGACCGACAAACCGCCGAGCTACTCGAGCTATCTCGACGACGGTGCCGTCACCGGCCGCGGCATCTGGTCCCGGACCGGCCATCAGCTCACGTTCCACGACGCCGACGACCTCGCCGGCATCGTCCTCCAGGCCGTCGACGGTCGACGTTCGGTGGGCAGCGTCGGCCTCAACGCCAAGGACCGGAAGCTCGTCCTCATCTCCGATGACAAGGTCGAGGTCCGGGCCACCGGCGACATCGAGCTCAAGGGCACGAACGTGACGATCGAGGCCGACGGCCAGCTCGTGCTCAAGGGCTCGCAGATCAAGCTGAACTAGGAGCGGGACGTGGGCAATCCGGCGCTCGTGGCAGGCGACAAGATCAACGGGACGTGCCCGGGGCACCAGGTGCCGTCGGGTTCGGGCACGGCGCCCGCCGGGCCGCTGCCGTTCTCGGCGCCGATCAGCCAGGGCACGATCGCGACGGTCCTCATCGGTGGCAAGCCCGCGGCGGTCGTCGGCTCGTCCGGCTTCAACACGCCACCCCACGCCGGGATCGTCGACCCGCCGTTCGCCAGCCCCACCAGCCAGGTCGGGCGGATCACGATCGGCAGCCCGACGGTCCTCATCGGCGGCCAGATGGCGGCGACGACGCGCTCCCAGGCGGCGATGTGCGCGACGCCCGCGCCCGCCTGCGGCCCCGGCGTGCCGACGGTCCTGGTCGGGTAGGGGAGACGCGACGTGGCGCACGAGTTCGTCGGAGCCGGGTGGGCCTTTCCGCTGGCGCTCGATCCAACCGGCGCGTTCGAGCTGGTCACCGACGAGCGGGAGATCGAGCAGTCGATCCGGCTGATCCTCGGGACGGCCTACGGCGAGCGCCCGATGCGGCCCGACTTCGGCTGCCGGATCCACGACTTCGTGTTCGCCGAGGCCAACGCCTCGACCGCCGGCCAGATCGCCTCCGAGGTCCGGGCCTCGCTCGCCCGCTGGGAGCCCCGGATCACCGTCGACGACATCGTGGTCAGCATCGACGACGCCGACCAGAGCCTCCTCTACATCGACATCCGCTACCACGTCCGCAACCGCAACGACCCCCGCAACCTCGTCTTCCCCTTCTACACCATCCCGCCCGAGCGCTGACCGAGGAGCCGATCGACCATGACGCTGCTGGCCCCGAACCTCGACGATCGCCGCTTCCAGGACCTGGTCGACGACGCCAAGCGGCTCGTCCAGGAGCGCTCGGATCGCTGGACCGACCACAACGTCTCCGACCCCGGCGTGACCCTCATCGAGGCCTTCGCCTGGATGACCGACCAGCTGCTGTACCGGCTCAACCGCGTCCCCGACCGCAACTACGTCAAGTTCCTCGAGCTGATCGGGGTCCACCTCTACCCGCCGGCGTCGGCCCACGCTCCGATCACGTTCTGGCTCTCGGCGCCGCAGCCGGCGACCGTCACGATCCCGGCGGGGACCGAGGTCGCGACCGTTCGAACCGGTGAGCAGCCGCCGATCGTGTTCAGCACGACCGAGGAGCGGGCGATCGTGACGACCTCGCTGGCCCGCGTCGGCTCGATGCTCGACGGCAAGTCGCTGCGCGACCACGGCGACGCGATCTCGATGAAGTCGGCCGTCTCGCCGTTCTCGAGCCCGCCCAAGCCGGGCGACGCGCTGCTGGTCGGACTGTCCGCCGCGGTCCCGGGCTGCGCGGTGAACCTCCGTTTCGTCGCCCGGATCGAGGGCGTCGGCGTCGACCCCGACGACCCGCCGCTGGCCTGGGAGGCCTGGACGGGTGATGGCTGGACGGCCTGCGAGCTCGAGCGCGACACCACCGGCGGGATCAACCGCGACGGCGACGTCGTCATCCACGTGCCGCCCGGCCACGTCGAGTCGTCGATCGAGAAGCTCAAGGCCGCCTGGCTCCGTGCCCGGGTGACCGAGCCCCATGAGGGCCAGCCTGCCTATAGCGCCTCGCCCGAGATCCGCGGCGTCACCGCGTACACCATCGGCGGCACGGCCGACGCCATGAATGCCGAGCTCGTCAGGAACGAGTACCTGGGCGAGTCGGAGGGCGTCCCGGGCGGGCGCTTCCGCCTCAAGAAGGCGCCGGTCGTGACTGGCGAGAAGGCGCTCGTGCTCGAGGTCCTCGTGGACGGCGCCTGGCAGGAGTGGACGCAGCGGCCAAACTTCGCGGCCAGCGGGCCCGACGATCGACACTTCGTGCTCGACGCGGCCACTGGCCAGGTCGAGCTCGGGCCGGCCGTTCGAATGCCGGACGGCTCGCAGCGCCGGTACGGCGCCGTGCCGCCCCGCGGGGCCGGTATCCGGGTGCCGCTGTACCGGGCCGGCGGCGGCCAGGCGGGCAACGTCGCGGCCGGCTCGCTGTCCGTGCTGAAGGCATCGATCCCGTACGTCAGCCGCGTCGAGAACCGGCGGGGCGGCCGCGGTGGCGTTGACGGCGAGGACATCGAACAGGCGAAGCTCCGCGGGCCGATCGTGCTCCGGACCCGCGACCGGGCGGTCACGGCCGAGGACTTCGAGCACATCGCCCGCGACGTCGCGCCCGAGGTGGCGCGGGTTCGAGCCCTGCCGGTCAGCGACGGGGCCGAGGCGGGCAGCGTCCGCGTCCTGGTCGTGCCCGCTGTCTCGTCCACCGGCGGCGGCCTGGCATTCGACGAGCTGGTGCCGTCCGAGGAGACCCTCGAGCGGATCACCCGCCGCCTCGACGAGACCCGCCTCGTCGGCACGCGCGTCGTCGTCGAACCGCCGGCCTACCGGGGCGTCACGATCATCGCCCGCGTCCGGGCCCGGCCCCGGACCGATCCGGCCCGGCTCCAGCAGGATGCGCTCGAGGCCCTCTACCGCTACTACCACCCGACCGTCGGCGGCCCGGAGGGCAGCGGCTGGCCGTTCGGCCGGCCGGTCGTCGCCGGCGAGGTCCACGCGGCCCTGCAGCGGGTCCGTGGCACGGAGCGCGTCGAGGACGTCCGGATCCTCGGGGCCGACCCGGTGACCGGCGAGCGCGGCAAGCCGACCGATCGACTGGACGTCGAACCGAACGCCCTCGTCTTCTCGTACGACCACCAGGTGCTCGTGGAGGAAGGCGCATGAGGGGCCTCGTCGACGAGCTGGCGGCCCCCCGGCCGCTGATCGAGTCGCTGCCCGGCATCTACCAGGAGGATGACCTCGCCCGGCTCTTGACGAGCGT
Source organism: Chloroflexota bacterium (assembly GCA_012026785.1). Classification (GTDB taxonomy): domain Bacteria; phylum Chloroflexota; class Limnocylindria; order Limnocylindrales; family CSP1-4; genus UBA5189. Next base: position 11,349 of record VEOW01000160.1, read on the forward strand.
GTTCGACGATGCGCTCGCCCCGGTCCTGTGCACCATCGACAACCTGCCGTCGTACCTCGATCCGGCACTGACCCCCGACGACTTCCTCGATTGGCTGGCCGGCTGGGTCGGCGTCCTGCCGGACGAGACCTGGCCGGTCGAACGGCGGCGGGCGCTCGTGGCCCTGGCCGTCCAGCTGCACCGCCGGCGGGGCACCGCCGCTGGCATGGCCATGCACGTCCGCCTGCTGGGCGCCGCGGACGTCGAGGTCGAGGACAGCGGCGGCGCGATCTGGTCGAAGACGCCGGGCGCCAAGCCACCCGGCGATGGGACGCGCAGCGTCACGGTCAAGGTCACGCCGCCCAAGAAGGGCCAGCTCGACAGCGCCAGGATCGAAGCCCTCGTGGCGTCCCTGAAGCCGGCCCACGTCGTGCACCGGGTCGCCCTCGCCGGCTCGCCGGCGAAGTAGTATCGACGGCCACCGCTCCGTCCAGGGGCGGCGTTCCACGCGAGGTCCTCCGCGGATGATCCGCTGCACCAAGTGCCAGACGATCAACCCCCCGGACGCCATCCTGTGCTCGAACTGTCAGAGCCTGCTCGAGTGGACCGGCGTCCCGGTCGAGGCTGCCGAGTCTGCGGCGAAGACGGTGAGCGACGAGGCTGCCGACGATGCGGCCGCGGCAGAGGCGGCGCGGGCGGCGGAGGAGGCTCGACTCGCCGAAGAGGCGCGGGCGGCCGAGGAGGCCGAGGAGGCTCGCCGCGCCGCGGAAGCTCAAGCAGCCGAAGAGGCGCGAGCCGCGGCCGAGGCAAAGGCCGCCGAGGATGCGCGGCTGGCCGAGGAGGCGGAGAAGGCCCGAATCGCCGAGGAAGCCAAGGCCGCAGAAGAAGCTCGCGCTGCCCAAGAAGCGCGGGCGGCCGAAGAGGCGGAGCAGGCCCGTCTCGCAGCCGAGGAGGCACAGGCCGCCGAAGAAGCTCGGCTGGCTGAGGAGGCGGAGCAGGCCCGGCTCGAAGCAGAGGTAAAGGCCGCGGAGGACGCCCGCCTCGCCGCCGCGGCCAGAGCGGCCGAAGAGGCACGTCTGGCGGCGGAGGCGAAGGCTGCGGAAGAGGCGCGCCTGGCCGAGGAAGCAAGGCTGGCGGCTGAGGCAAAGGCCGCCGAAGAGGCCCGAGCTGCCGAAGAGGCCAGAGCTGCCGCACGGCGGCGGGAAGCCGAGGCCATCCTCGCGACGTCGGTTGACGGGGACGAGACCGCCGAGCCAACAGCCGACGATGACACCCAGCCCGGCCTCGTTCGTCCGGGGCTGCGCTCGTCCGAACCGGGGCCACGGCGACCCTCCTCGGCAGAGGTGGATGCCGATGACCAGCCGGAGGCTCGCAAGCCGACGTTCGAGTCCCGCCCGAAGCCGAAGCCGATCGAGGAGCCCGAGCCGGAGCCAGAGCCCGAGGACGAGGTGCCCGAAGGAAGCATCCGGTGCGCGGTCTGCGGGACGGCCAACGAGCCGACCAGGAACTTCTGTCGCCGCTGCGGCAAGCCACTGGTCGCTGCGGTCGTCCCGGTCGTCAAGCCCATGCCGTGGTACCGGCGCCTGTTCGGATCGCCTCCGAAGACCAAGCTGAAGGCCGGCGAGCGGCCGGGGGGGCTCGGGGATGGCGGCCAGCCGCGCCCGAGCCTGTTCGGTCGGTTGGTGCCGCTGCTGCTCATCGCTGTCGTGGCATTCGGGGTGACGAGCCTCGTGATCATGCCCGACGCGCGTGCGGCGATCGGCGATCTCATCACGGACCTCCGACTGCGGTTCATGCCCCAGTTCGAGGACGTCCACCCGGTAGGAGCGCAGGGTGCCGGGGTCGAAGGAAACCGCGGGCGGTTTGCGGTCGACAACAACACCAACACGTTCTGGCTGGCGGAGACGGGGTCCTCCGATCCGACGCTCACGGTCGACATCGGCGCGACGATCAACCTCGGGGCGCTCGTCGTCCACAGCGGTTCGAGTACCGAGAGCGACTTCACCGCCCATCGGCGCCCGAAGACCCTCGAGCTCACCTTCCCGGGCACGGAGCAACCCGCCATCGAGGTCGTCCTGGCAGATGACGCCGAGCCGCAGCCCATCGCGCTCGACGTCCGCCAGATCGACAGCGTCGTGATCACGGTCGTCGACTGGTTCGAATCGGGGGCCGGCGGCGATCGACTCCTCGCCATCCGCGAGATCGAGTTCAAGGAACGTCGCTAGGGACTCCTGCCAGGCCCCGGGTCAGGTCCCGCCCCGAGCGTGTGGACGGACCGCCCGGCGCCCGGGTGGCGGGCATCCTCGTCGCGGCCGGCGGCCCTTCGGGTTTCCATGGCCGCGGAATGCTCATGCAATGAGCGACGCAGTGGTCAAGGGGGTTGCGGCGCTGGGGGTGGGCCGCGATGCCACTACGAGGCGATGTGCGCCGATCCGTGCGAGGCCGTGGCGCCCTGGACGCCGAGCTCCGCGAGCATCTGGTCGTAGCCCAAGCGGGCGCGGCTCGCCGCGCCCTGGGCTCCGGCCTCGTCACGCGAGCGAATCAGCAGCCGCCACAGAGGGTCGTGATAGCGCTCGATGCGGAGGCCGGCGCTCGCCGCCCGGGCCGCGCCCTCGGCGTCGCCCTGGCCAAGGCAGATCTCGGCCAGCGCCTGGGCGGCGCCGCCCGCGGCCAGACGTGCCTGCTCTCGCCGATCGGCGACCCATTCCGCCGGCCCGTCCTCGGGCAGCAGGTCGCCGGTGTAGGCCTCGAGTGCGTCCTCGAAGGCGGCCTTCGCCGCGCCCTCGGCGCCACGCTCGCGGGCCGCGCGACCGCTGGCGACCGCCGCCTCGAACCGGAGGAGGTCCACCTCGGCGCCCGCCGGCAGCCCGAGTCGATACGCGTCGCCGTCGCGGCGGAGGAGTTGGAACGTGCCGCGGCCGGCTCCCGGCTCGAGCACTCGTCGAAGGGCGGCGATCGCCACGTGGAGGTTCCGGCTCGCCGCCTCGGGATCAGCGTCGGGCCACATCGCTGCCTCGACCGTCTCGTGATGCACGGCCGAGCCGGCATTGAGCGCCAGCAGGCGCAGCAGCGCCCGGGCCCGGGGTCGAACGGGGGCCAGGTCCACGGTGCGGCCCTCGAGACGAAGCTCGAACCCACCGAGCAGCCGTAGCTCCAAGGGGGCAAGTCCCGCCGGATGTACGCCGTTACCGCGGCTCGAGGATGCGGCGGGGGCGGTGCGGAGCTCGCCGTTCGTCCGACTCGACCGTCCGGACGGCGGCGCCTGCAGTCCGCTCTCGCGGGCGATGTCCGCGGCGGCCGAGCGGTGCTCCTCGGCCTCGTCGGGGGAGGCCGCAACGAGCGCCAGCGCTCGGTGGCTGAACAGGCTCACGGCGGGCACGCCGGTCGCGACGGCCGAGGCTTCGGCGGCGAGCGCCATCTGGCGGGCCTCCGGTTCGAGGGCTGACGCGGCCCCGAAGGCAGCGAGCCCGCGCGCCCACGCCTCGAGCGTGCCGGCGTGGACCGAGCGAGCCGCCGCGATCAGCGGATCGAGGTCGCCGGCCGGACGACCGGCAAGCGTGGCACCCCAGGCGGCGCACAACCGCGCGACGACCTCGCCCCAGCCATCGCTCATCCGCCGACTCGCGTCGGCGAGCGCCTCGGCCTCATGGCGCGCCTCGTCCGAGCCGCTGAGGGCCAGTGCCGCGCGGCCCATCCGAGACAGCCACTCGATCCCGGACTCCTCGGCCGCGGCGATCGCCCCTTCGACCTCCAGGGAAGCGTGTCGCTGGCCCATCAGCAGCCCTGCGATGCCGGCCCCGAGCGCCGCGACGACCCGGAGCTGGCGGCCCGTATCGGCCCGCTCGGCGGCGTGGACCAGGTCGCGCCGGGCCCGGGACACGTGACCGGCGGCCATGGCCGCGAGGCCCGCCACGACCTCGCCTTCGGGGGAGCCGAGCCGCTCGGCGGCACGCACGGCCCGCAACGGCTCTCGAACCAGGGCGCCGCGCAGCAGGGCGACCGGGTCACGAGCCTCCAGGAGCGGGCCGGCCGCGCCGTTCAGCCAGTGCGCAATCGCCTGTCGCTCGACCCGGCACATCTGGCCGGCATCGGTCGGACCGAAGGCGGTCTCCGCCCGGCGGTAGGCGTCGGCGGCCTCTGCGAGGCGCCCGTCAGCTCGAAGGCGGCGGGCGTTGGCCAGCAGCAGCCAGGGGTCGTTCGAGACGATGGCCGCCGGCAACGCGTCCAGCCACGGGCTGGCGCCATCGGCGACCTCCCGACCGTTGCCGCCCAGGAGATGGCTGACGCGGTCCCAGTCCTCGCCGCGGCAGAACGCCTCGACGCCCTCGGCGAGCGCGCCGGAATCGACGAGCAGGCCGCCGGCGGTGCAGAACCGGTCGCGGAGGCCGGCCGGGCCGACCTCCTCGAGCAGGACCGACTGGAGGTGCGACCGCAGGACCTCGTGGTAGCGGAACCACCCGTCCTCGGGCAGCCGCTGGGTGAACAGCCGTCGGCGTTCGAGGTCCTCGAGCACCTCCCGGCTGTCGCTTCGACCCACCAGCCGGTCGCAGAGTGGCCCGCTGAGACGGCCCAGGACGGACGTCTCGACCAGGAACCGCCGGAGGTCGCCGGGCAGCTGGTCGAGGACGTTGCGGGCCAGGTAGTCGCGCAGCTCGCGGGCGAGCCGCGAGCTCAGGCCCAGCTCGCCCAGCAGACGCCGACGCTCCTCGGGCGATCGCCCGCGCGTGGCCAGGTGGAACAGCTGCAGCCCGGCAGCCCAGCCCTCCGTCCGCCGCGCCAGCCGGGCAAGATCCTCGGGCGGCAGCGGCTCGCCGTAGAAGTCCCGGAACAGCCGCTCGACCTCCCACGAGCGGAAGCGGAGGTCGTCGCCGGCCAGCTCCATGAGCTGGCCGCTGACCCGCAGCCTCGACAGGTTGAAGCGCGGCGGGACCCGTGATGCCGCGAGCACGGTCAGCCCGGCCGGGGCGTACTCGATGAGGCGCTCGAGGGCCGCCTCGGCGGCGGTCGCCTCGAGGGTGTGGAGATCGTCGACGACGAGCAGGATCCGTTCCCCGCCCCAGGCCGCCAGGGCGTTCGCCGCGTCGGCCACGTCCTCCCAGCGCCGTGGAATGCCCGGCATCGCCGGAGCGAGGGCAGCCTCCAGGTGACGAACGAGCGCGGCCTCGTCGCTGTCCCAGCCCTCCGCCCGGTACCAGCCGACCGGACCCGGCGCCCGGGCGGCGAATCGCGCGAGCAGGCTCGTCTTGCCCGAGCCTGCGGGTGCGACAACCAGCCCTAGCCGATGGTTCCAGACCGTATCGAGCCGAGCATCCAGCCGGTCGAGGCCCATCGACGGGACGTCCGGGACGCGGACCTTCGTGGCCACGACCGCGACCTTCGCTCGGGCATCGCCGGCCGTCTCGCCGCTGGCGCTCACCGACGCCTCCCAAACCGTCGCGGGGGGACGGCTATTCTGGCCCGCCACCGGGCCGAAGTCCAGACTCAGCCTTACAGAAGCACGCGCTCCACCACGATCTTCATCGTGTCCGCCTTGCCATAGCCCCCGGTCGTGGTCAGGCGGTACGTCTGCGGATCCGGATTCGCACAGTTGAACGAGATGGTCGTGTTGACGACCTTGCTCGAGTAGTTGGCCCAGACCGCCCCATCGATCTTCAGCTGTGCGCCCGTGGCCGCGACGATCTCGTACGACAGGTCGATCTCGATGTTCCCGCTCCCACTCGGACAGTTTGCTGGGCCGAGGGTGAACGACTTGATCTTCGGCGCCTTGGCGGTGACCTTCTTCGTGACGGTCGCCGGCGGGCCGACCCCGCCCGTCGTTGTCAGCGTATACGTCTTGGTCAGGTCGTTTTGCTCGCAGCCGAAGGGCACCTCGACGGTCTGCGACAGCCCCGGGTAGGTCGCGTAGATCCCTCCACCCTCGATCGACAGCGTCACGCCGGTCGCGTTGTCGATCTCCCAGGAGAGGGTGATCGAACCTGCCGAGGCGTTCGTGCAGTCCTCGGTCTTGGGGGCTTCGAACGACACGATCGTCGGGTTCGTGTTCGGCGTTGACGTCGGGCGGGGGGTCTTCGTCGGCTGTGGCGTTGGCGTGGGCGGGGCTGTCGGTGCAGCTGTCGGCTGCGGCTCCGCCGACGACTCACCCGACGGGCTCGGCGCGGCACTGCCGCCCGGCGAGGGCTCGCCGCTGGCGAGCGAGGTTGGCGGCGAGCCGGTCGCGGCGACGGGCGACCCGCCGCTGCCGAGTGTCATCGAGAAGACGACGGCCGCGACCACGCCGATGACCGCGAAGAGCCCATACAGCAGCGGCGCCCGCCCGCTCACTTGCGCACCATCCCGATGACCCTTCCTCCGTCTTCCGTGTGTCGCGGAAGACTAGCGCGATGCGGCGCTGCGGTCAGCAGCCCGCGCCGAGACCGTCAGCCCGCCGCGGCGAGGCGGTCAGGGCGGGGTCGAAGCGCCTGCTGCTCCCGACTGGCCAGGACCTCGCGGTACAGGGTCAGCTCATCGGCGAGCAGGCGGGTGATGAGGAATCGTTCCTGGATGACGGCCCGCCCGGCGGCGCCGATCGCGCGTGCCCGGGCCGGCTCGGACAGCAGCCAGTCGCAGCGCTCGGCGGCCTCCTCGACGCTGTCCACGAGGAAGCCACCCTGGCCATCCTGGAGCTGCAGCGGGATGCCGCCGACCCGACCGGCCACGACCGGCGTCGACTTCCACATCGCCTCGGACACGGTGAGCCCGAACCCCTCGCGGAGGCTCTTCTGGAAGACGACCTGGGCGAGCAGCTGGACCGCACCCACCTCGAGGTCGCCGATCAGCGCCGGGTCGGTCAGGACGTGGATGTCAGGATCCTTCCCGGCGTGCGCGCGCACCGCGCGAGCCACCTCGACGGCCTCGGGGTCGTCGTCGGCCTCCGTCGCTCCGAGCAGCGCGAGCTGGAGCCCCTCGTGCCGGCCCCGGACGAGCCGATACGCATCGATCACCCCGATCGGGTCCTTCCACGGGTCGAGGCGCGCGACCTGGGCGATCAGCGGCCGGCGGGCATCGAGCCCGAGCCCGGCCAGCTTCGACAGCGCCGTACCGATGGGCAGCGAGCGGTTCTTCGGATCGAGGGGATCGATCGCCGGGGCGATCACCCGAACCCGGTCGTCGGGCACGTCGGGCGGGGCGAATTGGTCGAGAGTGAAGACGAGGGCCGAGTAGGGCTCGAGATACGGCCGCAGGAATCGCCAGGCATCTCGATCCGGGTGGGACGTGTCGATGTGGAGCCGCCAAATCCAGCGCGCGGCGCCGCCGCCGGCGGCCGAGGCAAGGCCCAGGGGCTGCGGATCGTGGACCACCACCAGGTCGACGTCCGCCGGCAGGATCGTGGCGTTGAGCTCCTGCCAATCCGCCCACCGACGCCGATCGAGGTCGCTGAGCTGCCCGTCCGCGCCCTGGAGCAGGTTGTGCATCCGCTTCGTGACGTCGTAGAACTCCGGCTCGGCCGACAGGACCGTCCATGAGCTGTCCAGTCCAAGGTCGCACAGGAGCGGGACGGCGGCCTGCAGGATCTCGGCCACGCCGCCTCCGTCCGGCGTCGCGTTGACGTGCATGACGCGCAGACCGCGGAGCGGTCTCGCGGCCTCGAGCAGCGTATCCACAGCGGCATCGCCCACGACGGGCCGATACGAATCGATGGTCCGTGATACGGTCTCGACGGGCCGCATGGGCCGATCCACACCTCCTGGTCTACCGGACAGGCTCGCCCAGAGTGATCGGCCAGCGTGCCCATGGTCAGGGTCGTGGCACCCACGCTCGTTGCAGTCGCGTGGAGAGTCCGCTCTCAATCCAGGTTCGGGAAGCTGGATGTGACGAGTTGCCGCAAGTCGATGCTGGTGTGGTCCTGCAGGGTGTCGAGGAGCGCTTCCGTCGAGCCGAGGGCCCAGCGGTGGTCCGCCACGTAGGCCCGGATCGCCTCCCAGTACGCCGGGCTGCCCATGGTCCGGCGGATCTCCTGAAGGAGGTTCGCCCCGTGGACGTAGATCTGGCCGAAGTAGCAGGCGTTGCTGTAGCGGTAGATCGACAGGTCGAGGCGGCGCTCCCGGCAGGATGTCGTTCTCCAAATCCCCGACACGACCTGGCCGAGATGCGTCGCCACCGCCTCGTCTGCGTAGGGGTCGCGGGCGTGATCCGAGCCGACCATGCCATAGAACCACTGGTGGGCGACCTCGTGGTAGACGTTCCAACGGAGCGTTTCCCCCGCAAAGCCGGTCGGGATCCAGATCATGCCGGGCCCCTCGAGGGCGTAGCCGCCGGCGGTCTGGGCGATCACAAGGGTGGGATAGCCGTAGTCGCCGGCCAGCTCGCTCATGCGTCGGAGCGCATGACCCGCCTGGTCGAGGACGGTCGAGGTCGGGAAGCCCTCGAGCACGAACGCCCGCAGTGTCCAGTCGCCGACCCGCCGCTCGCGGACGTCGAACGACGGGCTGGCGACGATCGGGAAGTCCCGCACGTTGGCGGCTTCGAACGTCTGGGTCAGCCCATCGATGGCCGTTCGCTCGCCGGGCGTCGCGATGACCAGCGGGCGGTCGGTCGTGATTCGAACGACGACCCGGGGACTGAAGGCGGTGAAGAACGGATCGCCGTGGTTCGGGCGGTCGAACGGTCGATGGAGCCCGATCCAGGGCAGCCAGCGGCTGGCCTGGACGATGCCGCCGGCCTGGCTGAACAGCCAGTTCGAACCACCGAGCGTTCGCGGCAGCCGGGCTCGAAGCCCGACGTGGATCGTCGTCGTCGCCCCGTCGGGCAGGACCCCGCCGAGCGGCACGAGGATCGTCTGGGCGTTGACCGCCGCGGCGACCGGCTGATCCTCGACGAGGACGGCGCCCAGGCGCAGGTTTCCGAGCGGGCCGGTGATCGTGTTGAGCTCGACCCGGTCGACCCCGTCACCGGATTCGTTCGTGATCGTCAGGTCAGCCTCGACCGCCAATCGTCGGGTGCCGTAGTCGTAGTCGACGTCGACGTCGTAGGTTGCGACCAGCTCGATGCTGGTTCGGTCGACGCTTCCGGGAACGATGGCGCTGCCTGCTGGCGGCGACGGCGAGGGCTGCGGCTGGGGCGATGCGGACGGGGGCGACCGGGTCGAGCGCAACACGATCACCGGCCCGCTCGGAAAC
>VEOW01000132.1 GCA_012026785.1 Chloroflexota bacterium
CACCAGGGACGGAAGAACCATCTTGACTTGGTACTTTCGGGCTACGAAAGTTAGTAGTCCGAATGGGCTCCGTATGGGGGCCGCCGCAGGGGGGCGGACGCGGGGACCGACGGGTTCGCAACCCCTCGGAGGGGAAGAAGGAACGGTCATCGCGTGACGTTCGGGGGCCCGCGCTCACTCGCACCCGAATCGCAAGGCGACCGTGCTCGCACGACCGCACTCAACACTTGGCAGGCTTCCAGCAGGGGTCCCGGGTCTGAGCACCGGGGGAGGGATCGGTCATGAACACCACCGTTTTCGGCGGGTCAGCCACTGCCACGGGCGCGACACGCACCCGCGGCCGCGGCGGCATCTTCAAGGGCCTGCTGCTCTTGACGCAGGCGGCCCTTCTGGGTTCCGGCCTCCTCATCTCGCCCCTCGGCGTGGCGCCGGTGCTGGCCGCGGAATCGGCCGACCTGGACCAGTGCGCCAATGACCCGGCGCCGTCGCCGAGCAGCGACGGCTGTAGCACCTCAGCCAGCGAGTGGGTCAACGGCAACCTCAATGCAGCCAAGTCCGTGTTCCTCGAAGGGGACTCGATTCCGTACCGGATGAAGTTCGGCGACCTCGCCACCTCGGGTACCCACACCGTCATCATCGAGTGGGACACGACCAAGAGCAGCAAGCACGCCATCGACTACCTGACCTCGTGGAACGCGTCGGTTCTCGACGCGAATCCATGCCTCGGCGTGAGCGGCTGCTCGGGGTCCCCCAACACCTTCGCAATCCCCGCCGATCCCCAGGTCACCGGCGCGGGCGTCACCCCGATCGCCGGCTCCTTCGCGATCTGGGGCGGCACGATCACCGGCGTGAGCGCCTATAGCTATTCGAACGGCGCCGGCTTCACGGGCGACAAGTCCGCCTCGATCGCCATCACCTTCACGGCCAGTGTCTCGAACCCGGTCCTCGCATGGGGCGGCCACATCGCCAGCCGCGCCGACTGGGGCAACAACAACTCGGCCGTCGCGATCACCGGGTCGCCCTACCACACCCGACTGATCTCGCTGAACGGCTCGGGCGGCAACCAGGACCGCTCCCTCAAGGAGGATGCGGTCATCTTCCCGGGCTCGATCACGATCATCAAGCAGGCGACCCCCGAGGGCTCGACCTCGTTCCCATTCACGGCTGGCCCTGCGCCGCTGTCGAACTTCAACCTCGTCGACGACGGGACCTCGGCCAACACGAAGGTCTTCTCCAACCTCATCGACTTCCAGACCTACACCGTGACCGAATCGCTGCCGGGCGGCTGGCAGCTCGACAACCGCAACTGCGTCATCGCGAGCCCGAATGGCGGCTCGTGGGATACCAGCGGCTCGAACGGGGTGAGCATCGATCTCGAGGAAGGCGAGCTGGTCACCTGTACCTTCTCGAACTCCGTGATCCCGGTGCCCGGCCTCAACGTCACCAAGTCGGCCGCCGAGTCGAGCGTCGACGCGGCCGGTGACGTCATCCACTACACGATCCAGGTCTTCAACACCGGCAACGTG
>VEOW01000095.1 GCA_012026785.1 Chloroflexota bacterium
CGTCGTCGTCGACCCGTCCTTCTCGCCGACCGCCTCGAAGGCGGACGCCCACCTCCGGATCCGGCCCGGCACCGACGCCGCGCTGGCCCTCGGGATGGCCCACGTCATCCTCGCCGAAGGTTTGGCCGATCTCGACTTCATGCGGACCTACACCGACGCGCCGATCCTCGTCCGAACCGACACCGGAACCCGGCCGCGATGGACGTTCACCGACATCGGCGAGGCCTTCATCGCCTGGTGGCCGGAGGGCGACGTCCTGGTCCCGGCCAGCACGGAGCGCCTCGGGTTCAACGGGGACGTCCAGCCGGCGCGCGAGGGCCGCTACCGCATCCAGGTCGGGGGCGAGACCGTCGAGGTCGAGCCAGGGTTCGTCGCCGTTCGCCGGGAGCTCGAGCGCTGGACACCGGAGGCGACGGCCGAGGTCACTGGCCTCGACCCCGAGCTCATCGTCCGGGTCGCGCGCGCCTACGCCACGACCAAGCCCGCTGCGATCCTGATGGGCGGCGGGGCCAACCACTGGTTCCACGGGGACCTGACCGGTCGGGCCTTCGCGCTGCTGGCGGCACTGACCGGGAACATCGGCCGATCGGGTGGCGGCTTCTCGGTCTATGTCGGCCAGTACAAGGTCCGCGTGGACACCTCGCCGTGGTGGAGCCCCGGCGGGACGAAGGCCAAGGTCGTGCCCTCGATCTACTTCGTTCGAGGCCGGACCGAGACGATGCACCCCGACGTCCCCTACCCCGCCAACGGCTGGCACGGCCTCGTCTGCACGTTCGCCAACATGTTCGTCCAGGCGATGGACGTGAACCGCCTGCACGAGACCCTCGCCGGGCTGGACCTCGTCGTCGTCGTCGACCACCAGATGACCGAGACCGTGCGCTGGGCCGATGTCGTCCTGCCGGCCACGACGTGGTACGAGAAGACCGACCTCACCGCGACTCCGCTCCACCCGTTCCTCCAGCTTCAGCAGCCGGCCATCGAACCCGTCGGCGAGTCCCGCTCGGAGCTCGACATCTGGCGCGAGCTCGTTCGCCGGATCGACCCGGCGAAGGCCGCCGAGTTCTTCGACCTGGACGCCGAGACGGCGATCGAGGCGATCCTCGCGGCCGGCGCCGGGCCCGGCGGACCGACCGAGGGCATCACCCTCGCCGACCTGCAGGCCGGGCCGGTTCGACTGCGGGTGCCGGATCCCGACATCCCGTTCCTCGATCAGGTCGACCGTCTCGTGCCGTTCCCGCCGCGGTCGCTGCCGGCGCCGCTCGAGGCGACGGCTGCGTTCCTGCCGACTCGGCGGATCGAGTTCTACAAGGAGGAGCCGCGGTTCCGCGAGCTCGGCGAGACGGTCCCGACGTACAAGCCGCCGTTCGACGACGGGGTCCACGCCCCGGCCGAGTGGCCGCTCCGGCTCCTCAGCCCCCACAGCAAGTGGCGGATCCACTCCTCGTACGCCAACAACGCCTGGCTGGCCGAGATCCACGGCGGGCGCCCGGAGGTCTTCATGTCGCCGGCTGACGCCGCGGCGCGAGACATCGAGACCGGCGACCCGATCCGCGTCTGGAACACCCGCGGCGAGATCGTCGCCTGGGCCCACGTCACGCCGGCCGAGCAGGACGGCTCGGTGACGCTCTACGAGGGCTGGTGGCCGCGCCAATTCCGGAGCGGCAAGGGCGTCAACGAGCTGACCTCGTCGGAGGTGAACCCGATCCACGAGGTCCACTTCGTCGGCAACATGTGGTGTCCCTCGACCGGCTGGAAGGACTGCCGCTGCCAGGTCGAACGGGCGGACGGTTCGAACGCCGCCGGTTCGAACGCCCCCGGCTCGGCGGCGGGTGACGCCTGATGGCCGACCCGAAGGTCTCCCCGGTCGAGGCCCTCTCGCCCGCGTCGCGGGCCTGGGGCGAGATCGGGCCGCGCTCCGACAAGCCGCACTGGGGGATGGTCGTCGACCAGGAGCGCTGCATCGGCTGCTGGTCGTGCGCGATCATCTGCAAGAGCGAGAACGACGTGCCGCTCGGGATGTGGTGGAACCGCATCCTGACCGAGGGCGACGGCCTCGACCAGCCCGAGGACGTTCGCGGCGTGGGGCTCGAGATGGCCTGGCTGCCGCTGGCCTGCCAGCACTGCGAGAACGCACCGTGCGTCAAGGTCTGCCCGGTCGGCGCGACCTACCACCGCTCCGACGGCCTGGTCATGCAGGACACCGATCGCTGCATCGGCTGCCGCTACTGCATGATCGCCTGCCCGTATGGGGTTCGAAACTTCAACTGGGGTGTTCCGAGCCGGCCAACCCCCCATGAGACGGGGATGGTCCAGGCTCGCCCGCTGGGCACCGTCGAGAAGTGCACGATGTGCGTCCAGCGCCTCGCCGAGGACCAGGTCCCGTCGTGTGTCTGGTCGTGTCCGGCGGGGGCTCGAATCTTCGGCGATCTCAACGACGCGGGCGGTCGAGTCGCGACACTGATCCGCGAGCGCGAGGGCTACGAGCTGCTCGAGGAGGCCGGCACCAAGCCCTCCGTCCGCTACCTGCCGCCGCGGCGGAGGACGCCGCTGTGAGCGCGGTTACCAGCCCTGCCGCGGGCAGGCCAAGCCTGGCCTCGCGCGCCGCCGTCCGGCACGGCCGGGCACCGCTGGTCGCGTGGCTGGCGCTGCTGCTGGCGCTGATGGGGATCGGCGCCGCCGCCTTCGTCTACCAGTTCTCGACCGGCCTCATCGTCACCGGCATGCGCAACACCGTGATGTGGGGCCAGTACATCCTGTTCTTCATGTTCTTCGTCGGCCTCTCGGCCGGTGGGCTCATCGTCGCCTCGGCCGGGCGACTGTTCGGGGTCAAGGCCTTCAAGCCGATCACCCGCCTGGCCGTCCTCGAGGCGACCGTGGCGGTCATCCTCGCCGCGACCTTCATCCTGCCCGACCTCGGCCGTCCGGAGCGGATCCTCAACATCGTGCTCAACCCCAACCCGACCTCACCGATGATCTGGGATATCACCATTGTCATGGTCTACCTGGCGATGTCGGCGTTCTACGTCTGGCTGTACGCCCGGGCCGACCTCGCGAGGCGCGGCTCGTGGCTCGCGCTCGGGACCGGGACCTCGCCCCGAACGATGGCCCGCGAGGAGCGCGTGAAGTCGGCCATGGCCTGGATCGCCCTGCCGGCGGCGGTCATGCTCCACACGATCACGGCCTGGATCTTCGGGCTCCAGATCAGCCGCGGCTTCTGGTACACGTCGATCATGGCGCCGATGTTCATCGCCTCGGCGCTCGTGTCCGGGCTGGGCCTGGTCATCCTGATCGCGCTGGTGCTGCGGCGCCTGGGCCGGGTCCACTTCCAGAACGACCTCGTCGCGATGCTCGGTGGCCTGTTGGCGGTGTTCATCGCGGTCGAGGCGTTCCTGCTCATGGCCGAGTACCTGACGGCCCTCTACCCGGGCGCCCCCGAGGCGGCGGCCGCGGGTCGAATGCTCTCGGGGCCCTACATGCCGTTGTTCATCGCCGAGGTCGTGGGCGGCCTCGCCCTTCCATTTCTCCTCCTCGCGATTCGGCCGCTGCGGCGCGATCCTCGATGGGTCGGCGTCGCAGCGGCCATCGCGATCGTCGGGATCTTCGTGCACCGGCTCAACCTGATCCTCAACGGCCTGTCCTACCCGAACATCGAGCTGCCGCCGGGCTTGCCCGTGGGCGTGGCCCAGGCGGGCCCGTCGTTCCTGCAGAGCCATTGGTACGTGCCGACGATCGTCGAGTGGGCGATCGTCGTCGGCGTGCTGGCCTTCGGTGCGCTGCTGTTCACGATCGCGGCGTGGTACCTGCCGATGCAGGAGCCCGACGCGCACTGAGCGTTGCCGCTCTCGGCCGCCTCACTCCCTGTCCTGCTACCCCTCAGCCGCCTCACTCCCTGTCGTGCGCCCCCTCAGCCGACCACCCCGCCGCTGACGCACGATTCTTGGGCTGAAGCCCCAGCAGCGGCGGCGAGGCGGAGCCCGTGGCCCCTTGCGGGGTGTTTCAGCCGACGAATCGCTCGCACCGCGCACGCTCCGTCGGCCAAGCCGTAGCCGGCCGCGGTCCAGGCGAAGAATCGCGCATGGGATGCACGGTCGGCGGCTGAGAGGCCGCCCAGCAAGGCGCGGAGAACGACATCGGCGTAGGATCGGCCGCTCAGGGCACCCCGTCGCGCTGCGGGCGCATCTCCCGCGTTCCCTCGTCAACGACGGTCTTCGACCTCGTGGGCGCGCATCTCACCGGCCGGTCCTCGCCCTGACCCCCCTTTTCCGGCTCGAGATCCATTGGCGTGCTGCCCTCGTAGTTGACTGTGCAACCAATCCACGTTGTCCCAGAAAGGAGTGGAATGTTGCATCGTTCAAGGCCCATGGCCAGGGGCTTGCTGGCCAGCATCGTGGTCGCCTTCTTCGCCGTCGCGTGCACGACCGGATCGGATTCCGGCGGTGGCGGGGGCGCCGGTGGTGGCGCCGGTGGCGACGCATCGATCGGGTTCGCCTCGCCGGGCAACGGCACCGAGGTATCGATCCCGTTCGAGGTCCAGCTCGACGCGAGCGTGCCACTCGGTGACCCGAGCACGGGCAACCACCACGCCCACATCTACTACGACGTGGAGCCTGGCGCGTCCGACTACGACATCGTCTACGGGACGTCGGCCGAGGTGCCGCGCCCGCTCAGCTCGGGCGAGCACACGCTGACCGTGGCGCTGGCGAACCCCGACCACTCGCTGGCCGGGCCGTCCCAGCAGATCACGGTGACGGTCGGCTCGTCGGGAGCCGGGTCCGAAGCCTCGCCCGGAGGTCCCGCGCCGGGGTCGACGGGCCTCGACTACTGAGCCCGACCGATGACCATCGAACGCTATCCGCGTTCGGCGAGGCGCTACCACGCTGCAATCTACGTGGTGACGCTGCTCCTTCTCGCGTCCGGCTGGTGGCTGCTGGCCGGGCGCGAGGGGGACGCCTCGCCGGTCGCCAGGCTGACCGGGATCCCGGACGCGCAGCTGCACGTCTGGCTCGGCTGGCTCCTGGTCGTCGTTGCGCTGCTGCCGTTGCCGTTCCTCCTGCGGGGCGTCGTCGCATTCATCCGTGAGACGTTCCGGCGCGATCCCGGCGACCTGCGCTGGCTGGCCGGATTGCCAGCGGCGGTCATCACCGGGCGCTTCCGACGGCATGAGGGCCACTTCGATCCCGGCCAGCGCATCGCCAACGTCGCGATCGTCCTGCTGCTGGTCGGGCTCGTCGCCAGCGGCGTCGCCATGGTGCTGGTCAAGGTGGGGCCGGTCTTCGCGATCGCGGCCGCCGTCCATCGAATCACCACGATCGCGTTCACGATCGTCATCGCCGGTCACATCGTCGTGGCGCTCGGGGTTCTGCCAGGGTATCGAGGCGTCTGGCGCTCGATGCACCTCGGCGGTCGCCTGCACCTCCACACCGCCCGCCGCCTCTGGCCCGGCTGGACCGAGCGGCATGCCGGCTCGGCGGAACCCACCACTGAGCCTTCCCCGGCGCGGACGAAGCCTCGACCCGCTCGCCAGCCCCACTAGTGCCCGTGCCGGCGGATTGAGTCCTGTCAGGTTCGCGGGAGCAGGTACAGGGCCATCACGAGGCCCGTCCTGGCAAGGACGCTGTGCCGAGTCCCGGCGCCCATCCGGACCCACGTCCCGGGTCCGGCATCGACGGCCTCGTCGTCGACGGTTACGTCGGCCTCGCCGGACAGGAAATGCATGATCGCCGGCCGGGCCGAGGTGTGCTCCGAGAGGCGCTCCCCTGCGGCGAAGGCGAACATGACGAGCTCGACACCACCCTCGTCGGACAGCGTCTGGCTCAGGATGCCCCGGGCGGGGATCGGCGCCTCGGCGACGAGATCGCGATAGACCACGGTTGGCATCAGCAACTCCTCCTTCTGACGAGGTGCAAGGATCGCTCAGCGGCCGGCGCTCGTCCTGCGGCGCCGGGCGGCGGCTCGGCGCCCGTTCGTGGCACCAGCGGCCAGCATCGCCGGCGCGGCAAACGAGCGTGCCCGCTCGGCGAGGGCCTGCAGGCCCGCCGCGACCCTGCCATTCACGGAGGAGGCCGGGTAGGCGCCATCGGCACCGCGCTCGCCGGCTGGCATCCCAGCCAGGATCTCCAGCGCGTCGTCGATCGTCGTCACCGCCACGACCGCGAACGAGCCGGCCCGCACGGCCGCGGCGACGTCCTCGCGCAGCATCAGGTCGGCGACGTTGGCGGCCGGCAGGATCACGCCGTGCCGCCCTCCGGCGCCGCGCGCCAGGCAGGCATCGAAGAAGCCCTCGATCTTCTCGTTCACCCCACCGACCGGCTGGACCTCGCCGAGCTGGTTGATCGAACCGGTGACCGCCCAGGCCTGTCCCACCGGGACCTCGGCGATCGCCGAGAGCAGAGCGCACGTCTCGGCCAGCGAGGCGCTGTCGCCCTCGACCGAGCCGTACGACTGCTCGAACACCAGCGTCGCCTCGAGGGCCAGCGGGGCCTCCCGCCCGAAGCGGCCGTTGATGAAGCCCTCGAGGATGAGGACGCCCTTCGAATGGATGGGCCCGCCCAGCTCGACCTTGCGCTCGATGTCGACGATCTCGCCGCCCCCGAGCCCGACCCGGGCGGTGATCCGGGTCGGCCAGCCCATGCTCGTCTCGCCGAGCTGGCCGACGGTCAGGCCGTTGACCTGGCCGCCCGCGGCACCCTCGACCGCCAGCAGGATCCGGCCGCGGCCGATCTCGTCGAGGATCCGCTCGCGAACTCGCGACGCTCGGTGCCGCCGGGCCCCGATGGCGCCATCGACGTCCTCGCGCGTCAGCCGGTCACGACCCGCTGCGGCGGCCCGGAAGTCGGCCTCGCGCAGGACGTCGGTCAGGCTGCGCATGTGGATCGACAGCCGCTCGCCGTCGCCGGCGAGGCGAGCGGCGTATTCGACCAGACCCGCGGCGGCCGCCCGATCCAGCGGCCGCAGGCCTTCGCGCTGGGCGACCGTCCCGAACAGCCGCACGAAGCGCTGTTCCTCGTCGCGCGTCCGGCCGACCTCGTCGTCGAAGTCGGCCTGGACCTTGAACAGCTCCAGGAAGTCGGGGTCGAGCGCGCTCAGCAGGTAGTAGGCCAGCCGGTCGCCGGTCAGGACGACCTTGACTGCGATCGGCATCGGCTCCGGTTCGAGCGAGACCGTGCTGACAAGGCCAAGTCGCTCCCCGAGCGGCTCGATCCGGATCCGGGCGTTGCGCAGGCAGCGCTTGAGCTCGTCCCAGGCGAATGGCTGCGACAGCAGCTTGCGGGCATCGAGTACGAGATAGCCACCATTCGAGCGGTGGATCGCTCCGGACCGGATGAGCGTGAAGTCGGTGGTCAGCGTCCCGAAGTAGGCGCTGTGCTCGATCCGTCCGACCAGGTTCGGCTCAGTCGGGTTGTCCTCGAACACGACCGGTGCGCCCGTCGTTGTCGAGTTGTCCACGATCAGGTTGACCCGGTAGCGCTTGAACGACGGCCCGAGGTCGCTGTCCGGCGCCCCGGGCAGCCCCGCCATCGGCGACGGCTCTGGGGCTGACATGAGCTCGAGGGCGTTCTCGACCACGTCGTCGGCGACGCGAGCCAGGTGGTCGATGACCGCCGGCAGGTCCTCGAAGTCGGCTCGCACCTCGTCGATCAGGTGTCCGGCGGCATGGCGTGTCGTCTCCCGGACGAGCTGCCGCAGGGCATCGCGGTGCTCGCGCTCCCAGCGCGGCACGTCGCGCTCGAGGAGCTCGGCCAGCTGGCCACCGAGGCTCGACGCCGCCTCGCGCAGGCGCACCCGTTCGGCCTCGGGCAGGGCCTCGATCTCCGCCGAATCGAGGGTCTTGCCGTCATGGACCGGGGCGAGTCCCACGCCGAGGGGCGTCCGGATCAGGCCCACGCCGACCGTCAACGCCCGCCGTTCGAAGGCCTTCAGAGCCCGCTCCCGGCGGCCCTTGAGGTCGTCTTCGAGCGCCTCCTTGCGATTTCGAAATTGCTCCGTCTCGAGAGCGGCAGGGATCGCGACCCGCAGCTCGCGGCTCAGCTGCGCCATCCGGTCGCGGAGCTTCGCGCCACGGCCGGCCGGGAGCGTCAGCAGGCGCGGCCGCCGCGGATCGTCGAAGTTGTAGAGGTAGCAGGCGTCGGGTGGAACCGGCTCGGTCGCGGC
>VEOW01000167.1 GCA_012026785.1 Chloroflexota bacterium
GCCCGACCCCGCCCCCCGCCGCCCGAGTACCCTCCGCTCGATATGGCTCTCGTCCTCGACAACCTCGTCAAGCGGTTCGGCAGCGTCACCGCCCTCGACGGCATCTCGTTCGACGTTCAGCAGGGCGAGGTCTTCGGCTTCCTCGGCGCGAACGGCGCCGGCAAGACGACGACGATGCGGATCGTCCTGGACATCCTGCGGCCGGACTCGGGGTCGGCGACCTGGAAGGGCGTGCCGACGACCGAGGTCCCGCGCCACACCTGGGGCTACCTGCCCGAGGAGCGGGGCCTGTATCCGCGCCTCGAGGTCCTCGAGCAGCTGAGCTTCTTCGGCACCCTCTATGGCATTCCCCGCGACGTCGCGGCCGCCCGGGCCCGCGAGTGGCTCGCGCGCTTCCGGATCCCCGACTACGCCTCGCGGAAGGCCGAGGAGCTGTCGAAGGGCAACCAGCAGAAGGTTCAGCTGATCGCCGCGATCCTCCACCAGCCCGAGGTCCTGATCATGGACGAGCCATTCGTCGGGCTCGACCCGGTCAATGTCGCGCTCCTCAAGGAGGCGTTCGCCGAGATGAACGGCCGGGGCACCACCCTCGTCTTCTCGACCCACCAGATGGAGATGGTCGAGGAGCTCTGCGAGGCGGTGGCCCTGATCGATCGCGGCAAGGTCGTGGTGGCCGGTCCGATCCGCGACGTCAAGCGTTCGACCGGGCGGCGGGTCGTCAGGCTGGCGGTCGACGGCGACGACGGCCGGGCGCCGGTCGACGGGGCGCTCGATTGGCTGACGGACCTTGCCGGGGTGACGGTCGTCCGGCCCGGCCATGACTTCGTCGAGCTCGAGGTCGCCCGGACGGTCGACCCGGACTCGATCCTCCGGCTGGCCCTCGATCGGGGCCAGAGGGTCACTCAGTTCGTGATCGCCGAGCCGTCGATCGAGCAGATCTTCATCGAGCGCGTCGGCAAGAAGCCGTCCGAGGAGCAGCACCTGGCGGAGACCCCGGCCGCTCCGACCCCCGTCGCGGGAGGCGTGGCGTGAGCGGGCCGACCGGCGGCGCGAGCGGCTACGCCCAGCGGACGATCCCCAACATCCGGGCCGTCGCACGGCGCGAGTTCATGTGGCGCCTCCGGACCCGAACCTTCAAGTTCACGACGGTGCTGCTCGTCGTGGCCGGCGTCGGGCTGGCGCTGCTGCCGACGATCTTCGCCCTCATCGACCGCGAGGGCACCGGCGACCGGGGCGAGGTCGTCGTCGGCGATGCCGCGCCGAGCGTCGATGTCGTCACGGCCCTCAACACGATCCTCAACACCGCCGACGTCTCGCCGATCCCGATCGACTCGAAGAACGACGCCGCGCCGCGCTTCAACGTCGTGGCCTCCGGCGACCTGGCCGCCTCTCGGGCCCACGTCGTCGACGGCTCGTCGGTGGCCGCCCTCGCTCTCGGGCGCTCGGCCGAGGGCGACCTGACGTTCGAGCTCTACTCGAAGGACGGCGCCATCGCGCGCCGGACGCAGCTCATCCGGCAGGCCGCGATCAGCATCACGATCCAGGACCGCCTCACCCGCGCCGGCATCCCGCCGATCGACCAGGCCCGGCTGTTCAATCCGCCGGAGTTCGAGGTCCTGCCGGCCGACCCGAACGCCAAGCCCGGGCCCGAGTCCTCGATCGAGGCCGCGTCGGCGTTCTTCGTCGCGTTCGGGCTCTCGGTCACGCTGTTCATGGCGATCATCCTGTACGGCCAATGGATCGCCTTCAGCGTCGCCGAGGAGAAGAACTCGCGGGTCATGGAGGTCGTGCTGGCCGCGGCCACGCCGTTCCAGCTCCTCGCCGGCAAGGTCATCGGTGTCGGCGCGCTGGGCCTCGCCCAGTTCCTCCTCGTCGCGGTCGCCACGGGCGCCGCGATCATCTTCCAGGGGCAGATCGCCTCGATCATCCTGGGCGGCGATCCGGGCTCGATCTCACTGCCCGAGGGCCTTTCGCTCGGCCTGCTCGGGGTGTTCCTCGTGATGTTCGTGCTCGGGTTCGGGCTGTACGCGACGCTCTACGCCGGCGCCGCCGCCCTGGTGAGCCGCCAGGAGGACATCAACCAGATCGTCGCGCCGCTGACGCTCGTGTCGGTCGCGGGGTACCTCGTGGCCACCTACGCGGGGACGGGGCTCATCCCGATCGACTCGCCGCTCGTCATCGTGATGTCCTACATCCCGCTCTTCAGCCCGTACCTGATGATGACCCGCTTCGGGATCGGGGCGGCTGGGCCGCTCGAGGTCCTCGTCGCGATCGTGCTCCTCGCCCTGACGGTGCCGGTCGCGCTCTGGATCGCTGCCCGCCTCTACCGCTCCGGCGTCCTGATGTACGGCCAGGCCCCCACGCCGCGCACCCTCGTCCGGGCCCTCCTGGCTCGCTAACGCCGGGGCCTCCGGTGACGACCCGCTCCCGCCCCCTCCCGGCC
>VEOW01000162.1 GCA_012026785.1 Chloroflexota bacterium
CCCCGTCGAGGGGATCGGCGTCGGGTGCCGGGCTCGGCCGGGTGAGCTCGACCCCGGCGAAGTGTCGATCCGTCACTCAGGCGACGACCGGGGCGAGGCTCGTCTCCGCGAGCGCCTCGGAGACGGCGGCGATCGCGGCTTCGATGTCGTCGCGCTCGATCCCGTAGTGCGTGACGGCCCGGACCTGGCCGTGCGGGAAGGCCACCACGAGCACGCCCCGCCGCCAGAGCGCCTCGATGAACGCCTCCCGATCGCGGCGGACCCGGAACAGGACGAAGTTCGTGACGACTCGGGATGGGTCAAGCGGACCGGGCTCCGGTTGAGCGATGTCGCCCGGCGATTCCACGCCATCCATGTCGGCGATCGCCTCGGCCAGGCGGCGGGCGTTGGCGTGGTCCTCGGCGAGCCGCTCGATCATCCCGGCCGGCCCATCGCGCAGGGCAACGAGCCCGGCCGCGGCGAGGATGCCGACCTGGCGCATCCCGCCCCCGACCAGCTTTCGCGCGCGTCGCGCCCGCCAGATGAACTCCCGGCTTCCGACGACGACGCTGCCGACGGGGCAGGCGAGGCCCTTCGACAGGCAGAAGGTCACGCTGTCGGCGGGTCCGGCCAGCTCGCGCGCGCTCACGCCGAGCCCCACGACGGCATTCCAGAGCCGGGCGCCGTCGACGTGGAGCGGGACCCCGGGCGCGGTGCCGTGGCCGGCATGGGCAACGGCCGCGATCTCGGCGGTGTACGCCGGGGTCAGCGGCCGATTCATCGTCGCCGCGTTGGCATTCTCGATCGCCACCAGGCCGGTGATCGGCTCGTGCTCGTCGGTCGGGTCCCGGAACGCTTCCCGGACCTCGTCGGGGTCGAGGGTCCCGTCGGGCAGCTCGTCGAGGGTTCGAACCGACGCCCCGGCGACGACGGCGTGAGAGCCGGCCTCGTGGAGCACGGGATGACTCTGCCGCCCGGCGATGACCTCCTGCCCGCGCCCGAGATGGGCCATCAGCGAGACGAGGTTGCCCATCGAGCCAGACGGAACGAACAGCCCGGCCTCCTTGCCGAGCAACTCGGCGGCTCGCTCCTCGAGGGCGATGACCGTGGGATCGTCGCGGAAGACGTCGTCGCCGACCTCGGCCTCGGCCATCGCGCGCCGCATCTCGGGCGTCGGCCGGGTGACGGTGTCGGAGCGGAGATCGATCATTCGCATCGGGCCGGGCGAGGATACCGCGCCTCGCCGGAGGGCCGTTCCGGCCCGATTTGGTATCCTGCGGCGGCCGCACGGACCCGTGGTGTAGCGGCCCAACATGCCAGCCTGTCACGCTGGAGATCGCCGGTTCGAATCCGGTCGGGTCCGCCACGCACCCATTTCGAATATCGACCGACGCCCCGTTCGCCCGCCCGGACGGGGCGTCACCCTGTCTGGTCGGGGGTCCGGCCCCCACCCGTACCATCGGCGGACGGACGATCGGCGGTGCATCGGCGCATCCTGCGGGGGTGATCGGCTCGATCGGAGCCCGGCTCCGACTGGTCCTGCGACAGCCCCCGCCGCGCCCCGTCTCGTGGCCCGGCGCCGACCGACCGTTCGAGGATGCCGGCGACCTGCCCGAGGTCGACTTCGTCGCCTACTCCACGAGCGAGCGGCTGTCCGGGCGCGTCCGCCTCGACGCCTCGCGCCTCACCGACATGCTGAACACGCACGACGAGTTCGTGCTGGTCGATGCGCTCGCGGAGCGGTTGCCGGAGGGCGGCTCGATGGTCGTCCCGGAGATCCTCGTCGGGCGTCACGAGCTGGCGGTCGTCCACGCCGGTGGGCCGCGCGGCGACCGCGCGCGTCGCATTCCGACCGAGCGCCACGGGCTCGTGATGCGCTCGGGGCGCTATCTCATCGTCGGTCGCCTCCACAGCTCCGCCGGCCAGGATCCGCTGGCCGCGCTCCGGACCCGCGACCCGATGGTCCCGCTGACCGACGCGGCGATCCTGTACCGCGCCGGCCACGACGTCATCCGCGAGCCGGCGGGCACCGTCGTCGTCAATCGCGACCTGGTGGACTGGGTCCGCGAGGGGGAGCTGGACGCCCGCTCCTGGGACCTGCCGCCCGGCTGACTCGCCGCGGCGGGTGCCGCCGTCCCACCCCGCCGCGTACCATCCCGGCCTGATGCCACCTGCCGGGCCGCTCGCCGGGATCCGCGTCATCGACTGCTCCACCGTTCTCGCCGGGCCGTACTGCACGATGCTGCTCGGCGACCTCGGCGCGGACATCGTCAAGGTCG
>VEOW01000006.1 GCA_012026785.1 Chloroflexota bacterium
CCGCCCGCTGCCGTAGCCTGTCGCGCGATGGCGACGGGCAGCGGAGGGACGAGATTCATCTCGGCGCCGGCTGCCCGCCGATTCCTGGCCCTCCGCCACCTGCTCGCGCCACCGCGATCGCTACCACCGGAGCCCGAGAGCGTGCTGCGGGTCGTGGACCGCCTGGGCTCCCTGCAGTTCGACCCGCTCGAGGTTGCCGGGCGGAACCACGACCTCGTCCTGCTCGCCAGGATCCAGGGCTATCGCCGCGCCTGGACGGACCACTGGCTGTACCAGGACCGGCGGCTCTACGAGACATACAACAAGAGCCTCAACATCGTCCCGGTCGCCGAGCTGCCGCTCTACCGCTACGTCTGGGACCGGATGCAGCGGCGCCACGAGGACGGTGCCTTCGACGAGCACGCGCCACTCGTCGAGGAGCTGCTCGACCGGATACGGGAGCGCGGCCCGCTGCTCCCGCGGGACGTCGGCCCGCGCGAGGCGATCGACTGGTACTGGCGGCCGACGAACCAGGTTCGAGCGATCCTCGAGGCGCTGGCCGAGGTGGGTATCCTGGGCATCGCCCGGCGCGAGGGCAACCTCCGGGTCTACGACCTCGCGGAGCGGCTGTTCCCGCCCGAGATCCTGGCCGATCAGCGTCCGGAGGAGCAGCAGCAGCGCCACCGGCTGCTCGCCCGATACCGGGGCCACGGGCTGCTCGGGGCGTCGGGCAACCAGGAGCTCTGGGTTGGTGGCACTGGCTACGCCGCCGATCGGACGGCGCGCCGCAACGCCCTCATCGACGCGGGCCGGCTGGTCGCCGTCCAGGTCGAGGGCTTGCGCGGCGAGCGGTTCGTCGTCGCCGAGGACCTGCCCGTTCTCGACCAGGCCGAAGCCGAGCTCGCCGCCGGATCCCCGCCCGGCGGCACCGAGCCGGGCGTCGCCTTCCTCGCGCCGCTGGACCCGCTGTGCTGGGACCGCGACCTGCTGCGCCGGCTGTTCGAATTCGACTACGTCTGGGAGGTCTACGTCCCGGCGCCCAAGCGCCGCTGGGGCTACTACGTCCTGCCGATCCTCTATGGCGACCGGCTGATCGGCCGAATCGAGCCCCGAATCGAGCGACGCTCGAGGACACTGCGCGTTGTTGGCTTGTGGTGGGAGCCGGGGTTCGAACCCCTGGCAGAGCCCGGCTTCGTGGCCGCGTTCGCCGCGGCGCTGGACGCGCACCGCGCGTTCGCCGATGCCACCGGGGTCGCCCTGCCCCGGCAAGCCCGCCATCGACCGCTCGCCCTCGAGCTCCGTGCCCTCCTGGGTGGCGCACCGGGGCGCGCTCGTGACAACGTGGCGAGTTACCAACTGAGCTGAACGGCGGGCCGCCGTTTCGACGGCTGCGGCGTGGTCTGCGCCGTATCGCAGCCGCGCCGAGGCCCCGTTCGAGCGTGAACGACGAGGCCATGCCGGGCCGCCGAGGGTGAGCGCCGGTCACACCCGGAGCTTGGCCCTCAAGTCGTTCAACTCAATTGGCAAATCGGCAAGGAGACGAGCACGTTGCCCAGAACCTTCGCCACGAGCGTTCGCGGAGCGATCTCGCTGCAAGGCCTTTGCAGCGCCGACCGACGTAGCGTCGGGCGGTGAGCATCGAGACCCCGTCCCAGACGGCCTCGCGATCGGCCGAGCCGGGACCGATTCGCTACGAGGTCGTCGAGGGCTTCTTCAAGCGGCCGAAGGGCTGGACGTTCGTCGAGGTCGCCGACGTGGCGGTCGATGCCGACGACAACGTCTTCGTCTTCAACCGGGGCCGGCACCCGGTGATGATCTTCGACCGTGACGGCAACTTCCTCGATGCCTGGGGCGAGATCGGTGGCGAGCACTACTTCACGTTCCCGCACGGGCTGACGGTGGGCGTCGACGGCTTCGTCTACACCGCCGACAGCAAGGACCATTCGATCCGCAAGTTCACGCCCGAAGGCCGGCGGGTCCTGACGCTCGGCAGCCCGCACCAGACCGCGCCGGCCTTCAGCGGGGCGCCGTTCAACCGGCCGACCCACGCCGCGGTCGCCTCGAACGGCGACAGCTACGTCAGCGACGGCTACGGCAACGCCCAGATCCACTGCTTCGATGGCGAGGGACGGCATCGCTTCTCGTGGGGCTCGCCGGGTAGGGAGCCGGGCCAGTTCAACACGGTCCACAGCGTGTTCATCGATCACGCCGACGGCGACACGCTCTACGTCGCCGACCGCTACAACAACCGCGTCCAGTTCTTCGCGCCCGACGGCGAGTACATCGGCGAGTGGGGCGGGCTGCGGCTGCCGCAGAGCGTCCGCAAAGGCCCCAACGGCGAGTGGGTCGTCGCCGAGCTGTCGCACCGCGTCACGGTCTTGGACGGCGACGGCACGGTGCTCGCCCGCTGGGGCGACGACGTCGTGGTCGACGACGCCCCGATCGGCGGGGTCGAGCTGGCCCTGCCGGAAGCACCGTCGCGCGACCCGATGATCCGGGGCAAGGTCCACCACGAGCCGGGACCCGGCCTGTTCTGCGCGCCCCACGGGATCGCGGTCGATTCGCGGGGCAGCCTCTACGTGGCCGAGGCGTCGGAGTCCTGGATCGGCCTCGATCGCGGCGACCGGAGCGTGCAGAAGTTCGTCCGCCGGTAGGTCCCGGTCGCGGCCGAAGGCGGGACTGCAATGCCCGCCCGCAAATGATCAGTGGCAGCGGCGGAAACCCCGATGCGCCGCCGATCGAAAGGACCCGATGACCACCGTTGCCACGACCACTGCGGCCCAGGCGACCGCGGCCGAGCTGAAGGCCCTCGGCGCCGAGCATCTCTTCCTCATGACCGGCCGCGACAACACCCTGTGGATCGCCCTCCAGGCGGCCGGCATTCGACAGGTCCTGGCCCGAACCGAGGCCGCGGCGGTCTACATGGCCGACGGCTATGCCCGGGTGACGGGACGGCCGACGTTCGTGTATGGCGCCTACGGCCCCGGCGCCGCGAACGTCGCCGGCGCGCTCGCCGAGCCGTTCTGGTCGACGAGCCCTGTCATCGCCATGGCCTCGACGATGCGGCGCCTCGACCGCTTCCGGTCCGAGTACCAGGAGCTGGACCAGGCACCGCTGTTCCAGTCCGTGACGAAGTGGGGCGTCGAGGCGGCGACCGCGAGCCAGGTGCCGCGCTTCATCCGCGAGGCTGCCCGCCGCTCGCTCGCCGGCACGCCGGGGCCGGTCTACCTGGGGATCCCCGGTGACGTCTACGAGGACGAGCTGTCCGGCTACCGGGAACCCGAGGCCGCGGACCGCCCGCTCGAGCTGCCGCTCACCCGGCCGGCACCAACCGAGACCGACGTGGCGGCGATCGTCGAGTCCGTCGCACGCGCCAGCCGCCCCATCCTGCTCGTCGGGAACGGGGTCCACCAGTCGGGCGGCTACGACGAGCTGCAGCTTCTCGCGGAGCGCCTCCGGATCCCGGTGGTCACCAGCCTCGCCGGGAAGGGCGCGATCCCGGAGACGCACCCGCTGGCGCTGGGGACCGTTGGGCGCTACTCGCGCCGCTACGCCAATGAAGCCCTTGCGGCCGCCGACCTCGTCCTCGCCGTCGGCACGGCCCTCGGCGGCCTGGTGACCAACTCGTACAAGCTCATCAAGCCCGGCGTCGAACTGATCCACGTGGCGATCGACCCCGACGTGCTGGGCCAGAACTTCTCGACCCAGCGAGCCGTCCTGGCGGACGCCCGGACCTTCCTGGCCATGGCCGTGGCGGCCGCTGACCGATTGGTCGCCTCGACCTCCCCGAACGGGCGTCACCGCTCGAACGGTCATCGCCCGCGCAACGGCCATCGGGCCAGGTCGACATCGACGCAAGGCCGGGTCGGTGGCGAGCAACGCGATGCGTATCTCGCCGAGCTCGCCGAGCACCGCTCGGCGTGGCACGCGCGGCGCATCGAGCTGGCGAGCCAGGACGGCACGGACGGCCGGCCGATGCGGCCCGAGGCGCTCCTGGGCGCGGTCGACGAGCTGATGGCCGATGACGCCATCGTCTGCGCCGACACCGGCTATGCCTCGGCATGGCCGGGCGGCTTGCTGGAGCTTCGGCGTGCGGGACGCCACTTCTTCCGCGCCGACGGCTCGCTCGGCTGGGCCTTCGCCGGGGCGATGGGCGCCAAGATGGCAGCCCCGGGGCGACAGGTGATCGCGGTCATCGGCGACGGCGGCTTCGGCTACCAGGTGGCGGACATCGAGACCGCCGTCCGCCTCGGCCTGCCGACCGTCACGATCATCCTCAACAACGGCACGCTGGCCTTCGAGGCCCACGTCCAGACGCTCCTGTACGACCATCTCGTGCCCGAGGTCGACGACTTCCTCGACGTCGACTACGGAGCGGTCGCCCGGGCGTTCGGGGCGGTCGGTGTCCGGGTCACGAACGCGCCCGACGCGCGGCGGGCCCTGGCGGCGGCCCTTCGTAGCGACCGACCGACGGTCATCGACGCGGTCATCGACCGCGACGCGATCGCTCCGGTGACGCGCTACGACGCGGTCCGGAGCCGCGAGCTGTGAGCTCCCCGACCGCCGCGAGGCCGGGCATCGAGGCCGTCCGCGAGCTTGCGGAGCGCTGCTCCAACTGGGGCCGCTGGGGTCCCGATGACGAGCTCGGAACGCTGAACCACATCACGCCCGACGACGTGGCGGCGGCGGCCAGGCTCGCGCGCGACGGGCGGACCTTCTCACTGGCGGTCCCACTGGACGAGAACGGGCCGCAGACCGGCGGATTCGGGCGATTCAACCCCATCCACCTGATGATCCGCGACGGCAACGCTGCGGTGACCGGCACCGTCGTTCGCGACTTCTACGGCGGCCGTGACCGCTGGATCAGGGGCACCGACGACATCCTGATCATGCCGCTCCAGGCCGGGACACAGTGGGATGCCCTCGGCCACATCGTCTTCGACGGCCGGATCTACAACGGCTACCCGGCCACCGACGTCGGCAGCCGGGGGGCGATTCGGAACGACATCGCCGCGGCAAGGGAGCGGGTCGTCGGTCGCGGCGTGCTGCTCGACGTCCCGCGGAGCCAGGGTCGGCCGTGGCTAGACCCGGGCGAGGCGATCAGCGCGGCCGACCTCGAGCGCTGCGCGGCCCGGCAGGGCGTGGAGGTCCGTCGCGGCGACATCGTCCTGGTGCGAACGGGCCAGGTCGGCGCCTGCCGGGCCGCGGGCTCGTGGGGCGACTACGCCGGCGGTCCGGCTCCCGGGCTGGGGCTCGACGCCACCCCGTGGATCTTCGAACGTGAGCTAGCCGCGGTCGCCGGGGACACCTGGGGCCGCGAGGTGCTGCCGAACCAGACGCCCGACGTGTTTCAGCCGCTGCACATCATCCTGATCGTGCACATGGGCCTGCTGATGGGCGAGATCTTCGACCTCGAGGCGTTGGCCGAGGATTGTGCGCGTGACGGCCGCTACGAGTTCCTGTTCTCCGGTGCTCCGCTCCCGATCACCGGGGCGGTCGGCTCGCCGGTCAACCCGCTCGCCATCAAGTAACCCCCGCTGGCGGTCAAGTCGCTCGCTCGCCGACCGTCCCTCCGGGAGCCGGCCGGCCGCGCCCGACCGCGGTGGCAGCCCGACGGCTGGCGGCATTCCAGACCGCCGCGACGGCCGGCATCGGATCGCGCCGGGACAGGAGGATGTGGTCGCCTCGGAGCCACGGCCCGATCACGGGCCCGTCCGGCCGCCGGAGCGCCGACCAGGCGCTGACGAGAGCCCGGATCTCCGGCAGCTCGTAGATCCCATGCCGGCCGACCGCGTAGGCCGTGACCTCCGGAACCGGGAGGCCTTGCGCATCGCGGTAGACCATCTGCGGCAGGTCCAGGCCGGCCGCGGCGGTATGGGCGATGAGCCAGAACGGCCTCGGATTGAGCTCGATGACCCGGAACTCGCCGTCGCGGGGGTCCTCCTTGAACTCGATGTTGAAGACCCCGCGATACGGGATCGACCCGAACAGCCGGCGGGTGTGCTCGACCGCGGGCTCGACCTCGGCGAGCGGGATCGTCACGTCGTGGGTCGTGTTGGCGATGCGCGGCGGGTGCATCCGGACGCGCCGCCGGGCCAGGATGCCCCGCATCGAGCCGCCGGCGTCGACGAAGCCATCGAGCAGGATCGTCCGGGCCGGCCCGCCCGGGATCCACTCCTGGAACAGGAACGTGATGCCCCGCGCGGCGGCGTCTCGAACCATCCGCTCGGCCTCGCCGCGGCTATGCACGAAGTGGCCCTTCGTGCCGTAGTGGCGGTTGTGCAGCTGCGAGTCGATCGGCTTCAGGAAGCCATCGGTCAGCTCGAGATCGCTGACCTGATCGAGGTCGGCGGGCTCGCGGATGACGGCCGTCCGGGGGTGGGGCAGGCCGACACGGTCCACGAGCTCGCGGAACCGCCGCTTGTCGACGAGCTGCTCGACGGTCGAGCGCGGGGGCACGCTGGCCATGAACCGCTCCCTGGTCAGTTCCGGCAGGCCCGAAACCGCCAGTGTCCAGGTGTCACTGCACGGGATGACGACGGCCCGCTCGACCGGCAGACCTTCGAGATGCTCGGCGAGCGCGGCGCTGTCATCGGTCTCGGCGAGCCGCCGCGCCGTCGGCCGATACCACCGCGAGTGGGTGATGATGTCGGTCGTGTCGTCGAGGACCTGGCATGGCACGCCCTGGTCGGTCAGTCGGCGCAGCGTCCCGAGGGCGGCGATGTGGGCCCCGAGGATGATCGCCGTCGGTTGCGGCGCGGTAGCGGCATCCGTCGGTTGCTCGACGGCAGTGACATGGCTGGGCACGAACCCGATTGTCCCGGCCGCGGGCTTGTCGGCGGCCCACACGAGAGGCGAGAAGTGCTATTCGCGGACTTTCAGCGGCTCCCCTCCGCAGGCATCGATAATCAGCGTCAGGAAGACGACCTCGAGACTGGAGGCTTGACATGGCTGAGAAGCGGCACGCGACCGTCGTCTGGAACGGCGACCTGCAGAGCGGATCGGGAATCATCACCTACGTGTCGAGTGGCGTGATCTCGCGCCTGCCCGTCAGCTGGGCGGCGCGGACGAGCGCCCACGGTGGGAAGACCAGTCCCGAAGAGCTCCTCGCCGCCGCGCACGCCAGCTGCTTCTCGATGGCCTTCAGCTCCCGTCTCGCCAAGAACGGCACGCCGGCGACCCAGCTTGACGTCAAGGCCGAGGTGACCTTCGAGCAGGCCGAGGCCGGCTGGAAGGTTGCCAGCTCCCACATCACCGTCGACGGCAACGTGCCCGGCATCGACTCGGCGACCTTCGAACGGCTGGCCGAGGACGCCAAGGAGAACTGCCCCATCTCGGGCGCGATCAAGGGCAACGTGGCGCTCTCGGTCGAGGCGACGCTCCAGGGCGCCTGAGCCCGACCATCGAACGGAGGGACGCGGGAGATGAACGATCAGCCCAAGCCCATCGGCGGTGAGGCTCACCCGGTCGGCGAGACCGCCGAGGGCGTCCGGATGTATGGCTGGCAGTGGACGACCGAGGACGACCGCGGGCCGCGGCTGCCATGGATCGGCATCTTCCTCGTGGTCCTCGGCGGGCTGCTGCTGCTGGACCGGGTGCTGCCCGAGTACCGGAGCCTCGGCAACGTCGTCGTCCTGGCCGCCGGCCTGGCGTTCCTCGTGCTGTGGCTCATCAACCGCGGCACCCTGTCGCTCTATGCCGGGGCATTCCTGACGGCCGCGGCGATCCCGGGGCTCCTGGAGGGCCTCGGCGTGATCGCGGGACCTGGGCTGGGCACGCTGGCCTTCGGCGTGGCGCTGGTGTTCATCGCCGTCGTCCGCCTCGCGGGTGGCGGCGGTCTCGGGTGGCAGATGCTCCTCGGGGTGATCCTGGTCGCCCTGGGCGGCTCGCAGCTCGCCCTACCTGACCTCGCCGGGCTGATCCTGCCGCTGCTGCTGGTCGCGCTCGGGATCGTGCTCGTGACCCGCGGCCGCCGCTGAGGCGTGAGCGCCGAGACGCGCTAGACGCGAGATCCCGCGGGGACGACCGCCTCGAGGGCATCCGCGACGATCGAGGCCGCTCGTTCCAGCTCGGCATCCGTGATCACGAACGGCGGGCCGAGGACGATCGCGTCACCGTTCGTCCCGTCGGCCATGCCGGTGCCGGAATAGAGCAGCACGCCGCGCGCCTTCGCCTCGCGCACGCCGGCCTCGACGACCCGCTCCGTTCGTGGGAAGGCCTCGCGGTGCTCGCGATCGGCGACGAGCTCCACCCCAACGAGCAGGCCTCGCCCGCGGATCTCGCCGACCGCGGGATGGCCCCCGATTCGATCGCGCAGCAGGCCGAGCAGCCGCTCGCCCTTGACCCGGGCGGCTTCGACGAGGCCCTCGTCGTCGAGGATTCGCAGGACCTCACCGGCAACCGCCGCGCCGACCGCGTGGTGGGAGTAGGTGAAGCCGTGGACGAAGCCGCCGCCTTCCAGTGTCGCGTCACGGACGGCCCCTGACGCCGCCACGAGCCCGAGGGGCCAGTAGCCCGAGGTCGCACCCTTGGCCGCGACGACGATGTCGGCCTTGACGCCCCACTGATCGAGCGCGAACCAGGCCCCCGTTCGACCGAAGCCCGTCATGACCTCGTCGGCCACGAGCAGCACGCCGTGGCGCCGGCAGACCTCGGCGATCGCCGGCCAGTAGCCCGACGGCGGCTCGACCGCCCCGAGCGCGGCGCCCACGATCGGCTCGGCGACGAAGGCCGCGACGGTCTCGGGCCCGGCCGCCTCGATCATCTGCTCCAGCTCGTCGGCCAGCTCGGCGGCATCGCCGAGGGCGTTCGCCCGGGGCTCTCCAGCCCGGTACGGATAGGCCGCGGAGACATGCCGGAAGCGACCAAGCCACGCCTCGTACGGCCGCCGCAGCGGCTTCCGTCCCGAGAGGTCGAGGGCGCCGAGGGTGTTGCCGTGGTAGCTCCCCCAGCGTGCGATGACGATCCAGCGCTCGGGCTGGCCACGGGCCACGTGGTAGGCCCGGGCGAGCTTGAGTGCCGTCTCCATCGCCTCCGAGCCCCCGGCGACGGGATAGCTCGCCGGGTCGCGTACCGGTAGCCGCGGCGCGAGGGCCGCCGCGTACCGCTCCAGCGGCTCGTTCGTGAAGGCGGTCCCGTGCGCGTACGCCAGGCGCCCAGCCTGCTCCGCCATGACCCGGGCGATCTCCGCTCGTCCGTGGCCGATGCCCACGACGACCGCCCCACCGGCGGCATCGAGGTACGGCCGGCCATCGGCATCCCAGATCGTCGAACCCTCTGCCCGAACCGCGACCGGCAACCCCGGATCGGCCGAACGCCTGAAGACGTGCCCGCTGCTCATGCGCCCGAGATCATAGGCGCCCCGCGCCCGCCAGATACCCCATTCGGTCGACATACGCGGCCGCAGCCAGCTTCCGGAGTGCCACGACGCCCCGGGGAAGGGAGGACCCGGGGCGTCGACGGCGGGACGCCGATCGCGCCGCCGGCTGGTGAGGCAGTGCGGCACGGTTGACGTGGCGGGCCCGTCGTCAGACGCGGCCCTTGGGGACGGTGTGGAAGTACGTCTTGTTGAAGACGATCTTGCCGAGGTGCCAGAAGACGTTCGGCTTCGGCGGCTGCGGCGGATGGTCGTAGTCGAACCGCAGGAGCGTGCCCTTGCCGTCACCCACCTCGAAGAAGCACATCACGCGCCCCTCGTAGGCCGCGTGCTTGCCGGCCGGGACGCGGCCCTCGAGCCCGGCGACGATGCCTTCGACGACGACGGGGGCCTCGAAATGGGCGGTCGAACCGGCCTTCGAGAGCGGCAGGTCGGTGGCGTCGCCGAGCGCCCAAACGTTCGGCCGGCCGCCCACGAGGAGCGTGTTGCGGTCGGTCGGCAGCCAGCCGCCCGGCGCCGGTGCGAAACCGGAGTCGATGAGGAACTGCTGGCCCTTGTGCGGCGGCACGAGGACGAGCAGGTCGTACGGCAGCTCCTCGCCCTCGAGGCTCTCGACGACCTTCCGCTCGGGGTCGATCGCCTCGACGTTGAAGAACGTGTGGAGCTCGATCCCCTTGTCCTCGAGGATCGGGGTCGCCATCTCGGAGACCGACTCGATCGTGAACGCCCGCCCGATCGGCGAGCAGAAGTGGACCTCGCTCTTCTCGCGGAGCCCGCGATCGCGCAGCTCCGACTCGATGAGGAACGCCACCTCGAGCGGCGCCGGTGGGCATTTGTAGGGCATCGAGGCGATGCCCACGACGACCTTGCCACCCTTGAACGCGTCGAGAGCGCGGCGGAGCTTCCGCGCCGCCGCCGCGGTGTAGAAGTGATGAGCTTCGGCCTCGAAGTGCTCGATCACCTCGGGCAGGATCCGGGCCCCGGTCGCGAGGACCAGGAAGTCGTAGGGCACGATGGCGCCGCCGGCGAGGGTGACGGTGCCCGCCCCTTCGTCGATCCGGACCGCCTTGTCGATGACGAGGTTGATCCGGCTGTCGAGCAGCGACCGCTCACGACGGCTGAGCTTCTCCTCGCGCTCGCCACCCATGGCGATGTACATGAAGCCTGGCTGGTAGACGTGGGCGCCCGCCTCGTCGACGAGGGTCACGTCGACCTGGCCGCGATCGATGCGCCGGCGGAGGCGCCGGGCCAGGAGGTTGGCCGTCAGGGTGCCGCCGACGCCGCCGCCGAGGACGAGGACGCGCTTCATCGTCCTACCGCGCCTTCTCGACGATGATCTCGTCGAAGCCGTCGCGGTTGTCCACGGCAATGAGCCGGTGGCCGGCCTTCTCGATCCACTTCGGGATGTCGATCTTCGATCCGGAGTCGGACGAGCGGACGGCGATGACGTCGCCGACAGCGCCCTCGCGGATCGCGCGGATGAGCTCCATCAGCGGGCCCGGGCAGAAGCTGCCGCGGGCGTCGATGGTTCGAGTGATGGTCGGTCGGGTCTCGGTCTCGGCGGTCATGGGGATCTCCCTTCGGAGGTTCGGGTACGGGGTCAGATGAACAGCGGGGCGGCGCCGTTCGAGAGCAGCTCGACGACGGTCGCGGCGCCCACGGGCTCGCCCATGCCATCGATCATGTCGTCCCTCGTCAGGCCGAACATGTCCATCGTCATCTGGCACGGCATGAGCTCGACGCCCAGGGCCTGCGCGGCCTCGAGCAGCTCCTTCGGCTTGGCGACGCCGTACTGCTTGGCGAGCCTGCCCATCATCCAGGGGCCCATGCCCAGGAAGTTCATCTTCGAGAGCTTCCGGTGGCTGATGCCGGGGCGCTGCATGAACGACAGCATCCTCTGCATCCAGTTCCTGCCGGTGATGCGCTTCTCGTCCTTGACGAACGTCTGGAGGCCCCAGAAGGTCAGGAACATCTTGGTCGGCACGCCGCTCGCGGCAGCGGTCGAGGCGAGGATCAGCGAGGCCCAGGTCTTCTCGAGATCGCCGCTGTAGCAGATGATCACGAGCTCGCGGGGCTTGACCTCGTCGCGCTCCTCGGCCAACGCCTGGACGAAGGCTTCGGGAACGGACCCCTCGCCCGCGGCGACCTCGGGATCGACGCCCTCGACGTCGGCGATCGCCTCGGCGATCGGGGCGAACGGCTTGGTGGGTTCGACGGGCAGCGTCATGGCGGGCCTCACTTCCGGCGGATGACGAAGCGGTAGACGGCCCCGTCGACGGACTGCTCGACCAGCTCGTTGCCGGTCTGGCGGCACCAGGCGACGAAGTCCTTGGTCGAGCCGGGGTCGGTCGCGAGGACTTCGACGAGGGCGCCCGAGGGCAGCGGCTTCACGGCCTGGGCGGTCTTGACGATCGGCATCGGGCACGACAGCCCGCGCGCGTCGACGGTGGTGGCGATGTCGAGAACGGCCATCGGTGGTGGCTCCCTTCGGTGCTAGATGAAGACCATGTGCCCCTCGCCGGCGTTGAGGTAGAAGGCGGTCACGCCCTCCACGCCGTCGACGAGCGGGTCGAGGTCGGATTCGCTGATGCCCAAGAGGTCCATCGACAGCGAGCAGGCCTGGATGTCGATCGAACCCAGGTCCTTCGCCTGGCGGAGGGTCTCCGACCAGCTGGCCTGGCCGGCTTTCCGGAGGTCGTCGACGTGCGTTCGGCCCTCCGGGCCGGCCTCGGGCGCGAGCCCGTGGTCGCGATCGATCCGGTCGCGACGGAAAGCGTCGAGGGCCCAGTACTGCAGGAAGACGTTGACCGGCTTCCCCAGCGCGGCGGCGCCGGCCGCGAGGACGGCGGCGGCCTGCAGCTTGTCGTCGGTCCCCGAGAAGAGGACCAGGTTGAGGGGCTCGTCCATGGTTCGATGACTCCCTTCGAGTCGGATCAAGTGGTTCAGCTGACGGGGACCAGGAGGTCCGGCATGCGGGCGCTGTCGGCGGCTCGGGCGAGCCTGGCGAGGCGACGCTCGAGCACGCCGCGCATCACGCTGCAGGCCACGAGCACGTCCGGGTCGGCGAGGCGATAGCGGATCTCCCGCCCGTCGCGGTCGGCCTCGACGATGCCGGCAGCGCGCATCACCGCGAGGTGCTGCGAGACGTTCGGCTGGCTGCGCTCCAGCTCCTGCGCGATCCGCCCAACCTCCAGCGGGCCTTCGGCGAGGCGATGCAGGATCTCGAGCCGGCGAGGGCTGGCGAGGACCTTGAGGACCTCGGCCTGAAGCTTCGTGATCTCGTCCATGGCGCCAGCATGGATCCATGCGCATCTGCGCATGAGTGCCGGCCGGCCCGTTCCGGTGGCCCGCCGAGCACGACCGGACAGGCCAAAGGTCCCGACCGGCCGAGCGGCGGTCGCGTCGCCGGGCTCGTCCCCGGGTCGCTGTGGCTCGCTCGCGCTTCCTCCGGCGCGCCTTCCATCAAATGCCCGCCTGGTGGACAGCGGGGCGGGCCGTGGACCCCGAATCGTCTGGATCTCCCCTCACCTGCTCGCGTAACAGCCATTTGAGGCGGAATGTCCGACACGCTGCTCGTGAATCGGACATTTGGGGGAAGACGGAGTGTCCACCTGCAGGTTCGAGGCGAGTAGGCGAGAATCGCCGCTCCCACGCCCAGCCGGAGGTCCCGTGAAGGTTCGACTCGCGCCGCTCATCGTCGTCGCCGCCCTTGCTCTCGCCGCGTGCAGCAGCGCACCCCCGACCGTCGCGCCGGACGGAACGCCATCGAGCCGGATCGAGGTCCGCCTGACCGACGCCCTCCGGATCGAGCCCGATCCGCTCCTCGTCCCGGCCGGCGTGCCGGTGACGTTCGTCGTGACCAACGCCGGTGTCCTGGACCACGAGCTGTTCTTCGGTGACGAGGCCGCCCAGGAACAGCACCAGCAGGAGGTGAGCCAGGCCGGCGGTGTCCCGCACGACGGCCCCAACGGCATCGCCGTGAAACCGGGCCAGACGCGGGAGTTCACCTTCACCTTCGAAGCCCCCGGATCGCTCCTGGCAGGCTGTCACATTCCCGGCCACTACCCGGCCGGGATGAAGGCCGCGGTCGTCGTTCGCTAGGCCCGCTCCGGAGCAGACGGGTCGGCCGGACGGAGTCGAAGTCCGCGCAGCAGTTGGGCGTTGGCCGCGACGATGATCGTCGACGCGCTCATCGCGATCGCCCCGACGGCCATCGGCAGGTCGATGCCCCAACCGACCAGGACGCCGGCCGCGATCGGTATCGCGACGATGTTGTAGCCGGTCGCCCAGACGAGGTTCTGGATCATCTTCCGGTAGCTCGCCCGCGACAGCTCGATCGCCCCGACGACGTCCCGTGGATCGCTTCGAACGAGGACGATGTCGGCTGACTCGACGGCCACGTCCGTCCCGGCCCCGATCGCGATCCCGACATCGGCCGTGACCAGCGCCGGCGCAGCGTTCACGCCGTCGCCGACCATCGCGACCCGCCGCCCACCGGCCTGGAAACGCTGCACGGCCTCGGCCTTGTCGGCTGGCAGGACCTGGGCGGCCACCTCGTCGATGCCCAGCCGCCTGGCAACCGAATCGGCCACCGACTGGGCATCACCGGTGATCATCGCGACATTGAGGCCCATCGCGTGCAGGCGCTCGACGGCCTCGCGCGACTCGGGCCGGATCTCGTCCTCCAGGGCGATGGCACCGACGATCCGCCCGTCGTCGATCACGTGGAGGACGGTTCGCCCCTCGTCGGCCCACCGGGCCGCCTGTGGGACGGCCGCGAGGCCCAGCTCGTCCAGCAGTCGCGGGCCCCCGACGGCGATCGGCCGCCCGTCGACGACCGCGCGCGCCCCCCTGCCGGCGAGCGATTCGAAGTCATGGCCGGCCAGCGACTCGACGCCGCGCTCGGCAGCCGCCGCGACGATGGCGCGGGCGAGCGGGTGTTCCGAGTCCGATTCGACGGCGGCGGCGAGGGCCAGCACGGCGGCCTCGGCCTCCGCGGCGACCTCGGCCACAACCGGCTGACCCCTCGTCAGGGTGCCGGTCTTGTCGAAGATCACGACGTCAAGCTCGCGGGCGCGCTCGAGGGCGAGCCGGCGCTTCACCAGCAGCCCGTTCCTCGCGCCGAGCGAGGTGGAGATTGCGATGACCAGCGGGATCGCCAAACCCAGGGCGTGCGGGCAGGCGATGACGAGGACCGTCGCCGCCCGGACCAGCGCGCCCTCGCGGTCGCCGAGGAGCCACCACACGGTGACCGTGATCAGCCCGGCCCCGACCGCGATGTAGAACAGCAGCGCGGCCGCGCGATCGGCGAGGTCCTGGGCCCGCGACGCCGACGCCTGGGCCGCCGCGACGAGGCGCATGATCCCCGACAGCGTCGTCTCCGCGCCCACGGCCGTGACCCGGACGCGCAGCGAGCCGCCCACGGCGACCGTGCCGGCCACGCCCCGGTCGCCCGGCCCCTTCGGCACGGCGCGAGATTCGCCGGTGACCATCGATTCATCGACGTCGGCGGTGCCGCCCACGACCTCGCCATCGACGGGAACCCGCCCGCCGGGTCGAACGAGCACCATGTCGCCAACGCCGAGCGCGTCGAGCGGCACGCTCTCCGTGCCGGTATCGGTCACCCGCTCGGCCGTGTCGGGCAGGAGCTCGGCGAGCGCAGCGAGGGCCCCGCGGGCCTGCGCGATCGAGCGCATCTCCAGCCAGTGGCCGAGAAGCATGATCGTGATCAACGTGGCCAGCTCCCACCAGATCTCGACCTCGAACAGGCCGAGGGTGCCGGCCCAACTCGTCAGGAACGCCACCACGATCGCCAGCGAGATCAGCGTCATCATCCCCGGTTGCCGAGCGCCGAGCTCGCCGACGGCGCCGCGGAGGAAGACGAGGCCGCCGTACAGGAAGACGGCCGTCCCGAGAACGGCCGGCGCGAATTCGAGCCCGGGCAGCATCGGAAGCTCGTAGCCGACCAGGCCGGCAACGTCGTGGCTGAGGAGAACGACCGGGACGGTCAGCAGCAGGCTCAGCCAGAACCGATCTCGAAACATCGCGACCGAATGGCCGGCGTGCTTGTCGTGGCCGCCGGGCATTGGCCCGCTGGGCGTGGCGCGGGGTGCGCCGCCCTGGTGACCGTGGTGCTGCATACTCCCAGGGAGTATGTCACACCCGTCTGGCTAGATCGTCCGATTGGCCAGCTCGAGCTCGCGAGTCGTCGAATCGCGCAGCCACGCCAGGCGCTGATCGTCGAGCCGCTCGCAGGCCCAATCCCAGTGGATCGAGACGACGTCGCCCGGACCGGCGTCCTCGACGAAGCCTGCGCCGTCGGACCAACCGCGGATCCGCTCCGGGCGTGCCGGTCCGAGCCGCAGCTTGCCGCCCTCGAGCTCGAGCGGCACGGCCGACACGACCAGCCAGTCGCCGTCCCGTTCGAGCACCCGGCCCCAGCGGATCCGGCACGAGTCCATGACCTCGAGCGCACGGTCGGTCTCGCCGGAGCGGAGGAGCCCGAGGCGCGGGAAGACGTCGAGCACGTGGAAGGCGTGGACCGGGACGGCGCCGGCATCTGGCTTCGTGGCCAACCAGCGCCAGGCGTCGCCACGGAGACGGCTTCGGAACCGCCGCTCCAGCGATGGCCCGAGATCCTGCGGCCGCACCCGCTCGAGGACCGGGCTCCCGAGCCAGTAGGCCTCGACGACCCGGGCGTCGAGGGGATCCGGGATGCCGCTCGAGCGCGAGATCAGCTCGAGATACGGGTAGGCGCCTTCGAACTGCTGCGCCAGCGCTCGAAGCCGGGGCTCCTCGCGGCCGACCGTCGCCTGGGCGAACAGCTCACCGGCCTCGTCCGGCCCGCAGTACCCGAGTCGGTTCGGCCCGAAGGCGTAGCGGGCGAAGCGGACCGGTCCCGACGCGGACGGGATGGGACGGCGCCACTCGACCGACGGTGAAGGATCGAGTGCGGGCTCGATCGCCGTCCGGTCGGCGCGGGTCAGCGTCGGGACGCCCATCGTCGCATCAGCTGGCCACGGGCGCCCGGCGCGGTCGACGGACGCTCAGCCACGCCAGGGTCCCGCCGGCCGCAAGCAGCAGCGCATGCCCGAGAAGCGCGGGTGGCACGGGGAGCCCACCGCTCGAGATCGCCTGGATCAGGGCGGTGACGGGCGCACCGAGCACGAGGATGGCGGTGACGGCGCTGGCCGGCGCGCGCCTCAGCGCGGCGTACCACGACGCCACGTAGCCCGACAGCAGCAGGCCGGTCAGGAGCACCCAGCGCCACTGCTCGGCGCTCACGAGCGCCAGGGCGCCGAGCTTGCCGGTCAGAGCGAGGAAGCCGGCGAGGACGACGAGGCCAAACCCGAGCCTGGCAGCCCCGACGACGGGCGCGGGCACGTCTCGCAGGACCCGCTTGGCGAGGATCGTCTCGATCGCCCACAGCACGGTCGCCGCCGCGATCATCGTCTCGCCGAGACCCCACGAGATGCCAGCGGGCGACAGGAGCATGGCCTGGCCGCCGCCCAGCACCGCCAGGGCCACGAGCTGCAGCCGGCCCAGTCGCTCGCCGAGGAACGGCACGGCCAGCAGGGCAACCCAGACGAACAGGGTCTTGTGGATGAACGCGGCCGAGGGTGCGCTCGCCATCGCGAGGCCGCCGAAGAACAGCAGGAACGGCAGGCTGCCACCGACGACGCCGATGACGACGAGCCAGCCCCACGAGCGTGGGCGGATCCCGCGGATCTCGGCCGGCCGGATCGCCGCGCCCGCGAGCGTAACGAGCAGCAGGGCGGCGAGCCCGTTCTTCAGCGTCGTGAAAAGGGCCGCATCCGGGACCTGTTTCACGGCGAACCCGTTGACGAAGATCGAGATGCCGCTGACGAGGGCGGTCACGAACGCGAGGGCGATGCCCCATCGGACCGTCTCGGGGATGCGGAGTCGGGCAAGCGCGGGAATCACGAGGGGCCTCCTTGGCGGGTCGAGGACGCGTCGGCCGTCAGGGCCTCCGCAACATGAATCGTGTCGAGCAGCTCGAGCGCCTCGTCCGCCTCCAGCCGGCGGAGAACCGCACCCGAGCCGACGAGGACCCAGTCGCCGATCCGGAGATCGCCGACGAGCAACGTCGAAGCCCGGCGCCGCCGCCCCTCGTGGTCGACGAGGACGTGCGTGCCCTGCCAGGCGATCACGCGAGCCGGCGCGACGATGCACATCGGGTCACCGGGCGTGCCGAATCGGGGACGGACGTTCGCTCATGACCCAATCCTCGGCCGTGGGCCGCCTCGGTGCGCGGGCCGCGGGGTCCAGCGGACGGGGGCCGGAGGGCCCGCCGCAGCCCCGCCATCCGGCCCTCCACGCTCTCGTGGGCGGTGCGGAGCGCGAGATTGTGTTCGAAGCATGGACCTCCGTCGTCTCGATTGGGGCCGTCGGGCACTGGTGATCGACTGCAGCGAGCACCAGATTGCAGGTTGCAGGCGGCGTAGCTGCGGTCGTGGTGCATGCGATCGGAGGGGCCGATGGCACGGCAGTTCGTGATCCAGCTGGAGAACCGGGTCGGGGAGCTGGCCCACCTCGCTCGAGCGCTGGCCGCTCGCGGCATCGACATCCGGCACGTCTCGTGCTTCGGCACCGGGCGGCTCGGCTGCGCCTTCATCACTCCCGACGACGCCGTCGCCATGCGCCGTGTCCTCGAGGGACTCGGCTACCAGTACATCGAGGGCGAGCCCCTCGTCGTGCCGGTCGAGGATCGACCGGGCGGCCTCGCCGACGTCGCCGAGCGGCTGGCAGCCGCCGGGATCATGATCACCGGGACGATGTGCGTCGGCCAGAAGCCGGGGATCGTCGAGATGGCCTTCACCGTCGACGACGAGGCGAAGGCCCGAGCCGTCCTGGGCCTGGAGGAGCAGGAGCCGGTCTTCGCCGCCCGCTGACGAGAAGCGGTCCCAGCGGCCCGCCATCGGGGGCCAGCGCGCCCGTCGGGTCGCGCCATCCGGCCCTCCCCCGGCAGCCCCGACGGCGGCACGCTCTCCTCGGAGGTCCGCCGCTTGACGACTCGACTCGCCGATCCCGCCCCCAGGGTCACGGCCGTCGAGCACACCCCGTTCACCCCGCTGGCGATCGCGACCGACCGCTGCAAGGGCTGCGAGCTGTGCGTGACCGCGTGCCCGCACCACGTCCTGGAGCTGGACCAGGCGGTCGTGAACGCGCTCGGCTACCACCCCGTTCGCCTCGTCGATCCGGCTGGCTGTACGAGCTGCGTCCTGTGTGCCCGGGTCTGCCCCGACGCCGTGTTCACCGTCTTCGCCCCGAGAAAGGAGGCGCGCTCGTGACCACGGCTGCAGTGGCCCCGGCGACGATGCCCGAGCGAGTCCTCTGGAAGGGCAACGAGGCGATCGCCGAGGCCGCGATCCAGGCCGGCTGCGACGCCTACTTCGGCTACCCGATCACCCCCCAGGCGGAGCTGCTCGAATGGATGGCCCGCCGCATGCCCGAGCTTGGCCGGGCGTTCGTCCAGGCCGAGAGCGAGCTCGGGGCCATCAACATGGCCCTCGGCGCCGCGGCGACCGGGAAGCGGGTCCTCGTCAGCTCCTCGTCGCCCGGAATCTCGTTGATGGCCGAGGCGATGAGCTACATGGCCGGCTCCGAGGTCCCGGTGGTCCTGGTCGACGTCATGCGCGGTGGCCCGGGCCTGGGCTCGATCGGGCCGTCGCAGAGCGACTACCTGCAGCTGGTCAAGGGTCACGGCCACGGCGACTACCGCGTGCCGGTCCTCGCACCCGCGTCGATCGCCGAGGCGATGGCCCTCGTCGCCGACGCGTTCGAGCTGGCCGAGCGGTACCGCACGCCGGTCGCGATCCTCGCCGACGGGGCGCTCGGGCAGGCGATGGAGCCCGTCGTGCCGGAGTATCGCGAGCCGCCGCGACGACCCTCGACCTGGCAGGCCGATACCGCCCGGGGGCGTGCGCCCCGCGTCGTGAAGTCGCTCATTCTCCGGCCCGAGGACCTGGAGGCCCACAACCGCGACCTCCAGGCGAAGTACCGCTCGATCGAGGAGCACGAGGTCCGCTGGGCCGGCGAGTCGCTCGACGATCCCGAGATCCTCGTCGTCGCCTATGGCACAGCCGCCCGGGTCGCCCGAACGGCAATCGCCCGAGCCCGCGCCGCCGGGCTGCGCGCCGGCCTCCTTCGGCCGATCACGCTGTGGCCCTTCCCGACCCTGGCCCTCCGCGGCCTCGCCCGCCACGTCCGTGCCGTGCTCGTCGTGGAGCTCTCCGCCGGGCAGATGCTCGACGACGTCCGGATCGCCGTCGAGGGTCTCGCCCCGGTCGCGTTCCATGGCCGGACCGGCGGCATGCTGCCGTCGCCGGGGGACGTCGTGACCGAGCTGCGACGGCTGTGGTCGATCACCGAGCCGGTCAACGGCCGCCACCGCCCGCAGCGAGGGCGGCGCCCGGTGCCCACCGAGCCGACCCTCGCGACCGGTCACGGC
This sequence comes from Chloroflexota bacterium, assembly GCA_012026785.1. GTDB lineage: Bacteria > Chloroflexota > Limnocylindria > Limnocylindrales > CSP1-4 > UBA5189. Next base: position 19,827 of record VEOW01000006.1, read on the forward strand.
GAGCAGCTCGACGAGGGCGTTGCGGCCGAGGACCTGCCGGCGCTCGCGGAGGTGTGGCGATGACCACCGAGGCAACCGGCGCACCGGCCCCGCCACGAATCCTCTACCAGCGACCCCGGGCCCTGGTCGACAAGAGCACCCACTACTGCCCCGGCTGTGGGCACGGGATCATTCACCGCCTCATCGCCGAGCTGCTCGACGAGCTCGAGCTGGCCCAGCAGACCATCGCCGTCGCCCCCGTCGGTTGCTCGGTCTTCGCCTACGACTACATCGCCGTCGACTGGATCGAGTCGCCCCACGGCCGCGCGCCCGCGGTTGCGACCGGCGTCCGGCGGACGAACTCCGACGCGTTCGTGCTGGTCTACCAGGGCGACGGCGACCTCGCCGCGATCGGCACGGCCGAGATCATCCACGCCGCGGCTCGCGGCGAGCGGATCACGACCGTGTTCGTCAACAACGGCATCTATGGCATGACCGGCGGCCAGATGGCGCCGACGACGCTCCTCGGCCAGAAGACGACCTCGTCGCCGCTGGGACGAGATCCCAAGCTCGCCGGCTATCCGATCCCGATCAGCGAGATGCTGGCCCTGCTGCGTGGCGTCGACTACGTGTCGCGTGGCTCGGTGGCTGACCCGCCCTCGGTTGGCAAGGTCAAGGCGATGCTGAAGCGGGCGTTCGAGATTCAGCGCGCCGGTGGCGGCTTCACCCTCGTCGAGGTCCTGTCCAACTGCCCGGTCGGCTGGGGAATGACGGCGCCCGAGTCGATGGCCCACCTGGCCGAGGTCGCCGAGACCTACCCGCTGGGCGTGATCCTGGATCGTTCGAAGGGCATCGGGCCGGGGGTCGATCCCGGGCTGTCGACCCGCCTGGCGGGCCGGGCCGAGGAGGCTCCCCGATGACCGAGCGCTCGACGATCTTTGCCGGCTTCGGCGGCCAGGGCATCCTGTTTGCCGGGACGGTCCTCGCCCGGGCCGCGATGGCCGAGGGCCGCGAGGTCCTGTGGATCCCCTCCTACGGACCGGAGATGCGTGGCGGGACGGCGTCGTGCACGGTCATCGTCGCCGAGGAAGCCATCGGCTCGCCGGTCGTCGACCAGGCCGATGCGGTGGTCGCGCTCAACCCGCCATCGCTCGCCAAGTTCGAACCCGTCGTCGCCGCCGGCGGCCTGCTGGTGATCAATCGCAGCCTGATCGAGGCCGAGGTGCGGCGGAACGACGTGGAGGCCGTCGAGCTGCCGTGCACGGCCCTGGCTCGGGAGGCCGGCGACGATCGCCTGGTCAGCGTCGTCGCGCTGGGCGCCCTGCTGGCGCGGCGGCCGCTCGTGTCGCTCGCATCGGCAGGCGCTGCGATCGAGGCGATCGTGTCCGCCAAGCGCCCCCAGATCCTCGAAGCCGACCTGGCCGCGCTCCGGGCGGGCTACGAGGCCGCGGCCGTCGAGACCGTCCCGGCCTGATCCCTGGCGGCCCGACGCCGGCCGCTGTCAGGGCGCTCCAGCGAGCCCGACCCCGGACCGTCGGTGAAGCCCGTGGCGATGACCGTCACCCGCAGCGCGTCCTTCATTCGATCGTCGGAGGTCGCCCCGAAGACGACCCGCGCGGGCGCCCCGGCGGCGGCCCCAACGGTCTCGGCCACCTCGATCACCTCGCGCAGCGTCATCCGCGATGCGGCCGCGACGTTGAGGAGGATCCGCTGGGCGCCATCGATGTGGTGGGCCAGCAGCGGGCTGGCGATCGCGGCCTGCGCGGCGGCAACGGCACGGCCCTCGCCGGACGCCTGCCCGACGCCGGCAAGGCCCAGCCCCCCGTCCCGCATGATCGACTGGACGTCGGCGAAGTCGACGTTCACGAGGCCCGGCACGGTCATGATGTCGGCGACGCCTCGGACGGCCTGGACGAGCACCTGGTTGACCGTCCGAAACGCGTCGCGGAGCGACGTCTCGTCGGTCACCAGCTCGGTCGACCGCTCGTTCTCGACGACGAGCAGCGTGTCGACGCTCTTGAGCATCTCGGCCACGGCCGCATCCGCGATCGCCCGCCTGGCGGGACCTTCGAACTCGAATGGCAAGGTAACCACGCCGACCGTGAGCGCGCCGAGCTCCTTCGCGGCAGCGGCGATCACCGGGCCCGCGCCGGATCCCGTGCCGCCACCAAGGCCGGCGGCCAGGAAGACGAGGGCGGAGCCCTCGAGCGCCAGGCGGATGGCCTCGGCATCCTCCTCGGCCGCGATCCGACCCATCTCGGGATCTCCGCCGGCGCCGAGGCCGCCGGTGACGCGGTCGCCGATCCGGATGCGGCGGCGGGCCATCGACTCCTCGAGGAACTGGCCGTCGGTATTGATCGCGATGTAGTCGACCCCGCCGACGCGGGCGTCGATCATGTCGTCGACGGCGGTGCCGCCGGCCCCACCGACGCCGACCACGCGGATCGTGCGCTCACCGGTGTGCCGCGGCCGGCGTCGTCGCTGCCATCCGGACGCCAGGCGAACGAGCACGGCAACCCCCAGCACGGCGATGAGAAGGACCGCGGGCCAGTACTGCGCGAGCCAGTCCACGATCCGTGCAGTCTACGGCCCCGTCACCAGCGCTCGCCCGCCGCCGCGGGTGACCTTCGTCTTCGCGAGCCCGATCCGATGGTCCCCTTGCGCCCTACTCGAACAGCTCGAAATGGTGGACGGTCAGCTCGCGCTCGACGAGGAACCGGTCGTCCTCGGGGTAGAAGACCGCGCGATCGGGTTCCTCGCCCGCGAAGGCTCGAACGGCGGCCATCGAATCCCAGAAGCTGAGGGTCACGAACTCGACCCGATCGTCGACCGTCCGCCGGAGGATCCATGCGCCGCGGTTGCCGGGCGTCGAGCGGTAGGCGGGGATCCCGGTCTCGTTCAGGTAGTCCACGTAGGCGTCGGCGTCCTCGGGCGCGGTCCAGCCGCGCCACGTCCTGGCGATCATCAGCTTCCCTTCCCGAGCAGGGCTCGAACCTGGCGGGCGATCTCGAGGTCCTCGCGGCTCTCGATGACGAGCGTCGCGACGGTCCCGCCCGGCGCCCCGATCTCGCGGTCCCCGTCGTCCGCCTCGTTGCGCCGGTCGTCGACGGCGACCCCGAGGAACCCGAGGCCGGCAGCCGTCCGCGCCCGGATGGTCGTGGCGTGCTCCCCCACCCCGCCGCTGAAGACGAGCGCGTCGAGGCCGCCAAGCGAGGCCGTCATCGCGGCGATGCCCTTTCGCAGCCGGTGCAGGTAGACCTCGACCGCCAGCGTCGCGGCCGCGGCGCCGGCCGCCGCCGCCGCGAGGACCTCGCGCATGTCGGCACTGCCGGCGAGGCCGAGCAAGCCCGATCGGCGCTCCAGGCCCTCGGCCACGGTCTCGGGCGCGAATCCGGCGTGTTGCTGGAGCCACAGCAGCAGCCCGGGATCGACGTCCCCGGAGCGGGTCGCCATCACGAGGCCCTCGAGCGGCGTGAAGCCCATCGTCGTGTCCACCGACCGGCCGTCCGCGACGGCCGTCAACGAGGCACCCGCGCCGAGGTGGCAGGTCACGACCCGAAGCCCCGCCTCCGTCCGGCCCAGGAGCTCGGCGGCCCGACGGGCGAGATAGGCGTGCGACAGGCCGTGGAACCCGAAGCGGCGCAACGGCCGCCGTTCCCGCCACTGCGCGGGCAGGGCGTAGGTCGCGGCCGCGTCCTGCAGCCCGGCGTGGAAGGCCGTGTCGAAGCAGGCCACCTGCGGGGTGCCCGGCATGGCCGCCGCGACGGCCTCGATTCCTGCGATCGACGCCGGCTGATGAAGTGGCGCGAGCGCGCTCAGCGCCCGGATCCGCTCGAGGACGGCGACGTCGACGACGACCGGCTCGACGAACTCCGTCCCGCCATGAACGACGCGGTGGCCGACGGCATCGACCGGCCCGAGCTCGACGAGCGCCGATCGGAGCGGCTCGCTGGCGCCCCAGCTGAGCTCCGGTGGCGGGAGGTCGCGCGTCGCCAGGACCGCGTCGCCGTCGCCCAGGAGCCGCAGCTTCAGGCTGCTCGACCCGGCGTTGACGACGAGGATCCGCACCTCAGTACGGCCAGGTCCAGTCGCGGACCTCCGGGAGGTCCTCGCCATGCTCGCGCGTCCAGGCCCGGGCGCGGAGGCGCGAATCGACCATCAGCTGGCGGACGTGGCCGGCCCGGTCGGCGAGCTCCGGCACGCGATCGATGACGTCCATGACGAGGTGATACCGGTCGAGGTCGTTGAGCATGACCATGTCGAACGGCGTCGTCGTCGTGCCCTCCTCCTTGTAGCCCCGGACATGGAGGTTGTCGTGGTTCGTGCGGCGGTAGGTGAGGCGATGGATCAGCCATGGGTAGCCGTGGTAGGCGAAGACGATCGGCCGGTCGGTCGTGAAGAGGGCATCGAATTCGGCGTGTGTCATGCCGTGGGGATGCTCGCGGCTGTCCTGCAGCCGCATCAGGTCGACAACGTTGACGACGCGGACCTTCAGGTCCGGCAGGTGCTGGCGCAGCAGGTCGACCGCGGCCAGCGTCTCGAGCGTTGGGATGTCGCCGGCGCAGCCGAGGACGACGTCCGGCTCGCCGCCGTCGTCGTTGGAGGCGAAGCCCCAGATGCCGGCGCCGCGCGTGGCGTGCACGATCGCATCGTCCATCGAGAGCCAGTTCAGGGCGCTCTGCTTGCCGGCGACGATGACGTTGACGTAGTTGCGGCTTCGAAGGCAGTGGTCGGCGACGCTCAGCAGCGTGTTCGCATCGGGCGGCAGGTAGACCCGGATGACCTCGGCCTTCTTGTTGACGACATGGTCGATGAAGCCCGGGTCCTGGTGGCTGAAGCCGTTGTGGTCCTGGCGCCAGACGTGGCTCGACAGCAGGTAGTTGAGCGAGGCGATCGGGCGCCGCCAGTCGAGGTCGCGGGTCACCTTCAGCCACTTGGCGTGCTGGTTGAACATCGAGTCGACGATGTGGATGAAGGCCTCGTAGCAGTTGAACAGCCCGTGCCGGCCGGTCAGCAGGTAGCCCTCCAGCCAGCCCTGGCAGAGATGCTCGGACAGGACCTCCATGACCCGGCCGTCGGGCGCCAGCTGGACGTCGATCGGGGTGATCTCGGCGTTCCAGGTCTTGTCCGTGGCCTCGAAGACCGCATCGAGCCGGTTCGAGGCCGTCTCGTCCGGCCCGAAGATCCGGAAGGTCGAGCCATTGGCCGCCATCGTGTCCCGCAGGAAGCCGCCGAGGACGCGGGTCGCCTCGCTGCTGGTCGTGCCGGGCTTGGCCACCTCGACCGCGTAGTCGCGGAAGTCGGGGAGGACGAGGTCGCGCAGCAGCAGGCCGCCGTTGGCATGGGGGTTGGCACTCATCCGGCGGGCGCCGTGGGGGGCGAGCTCGGCCAGCTCCGGAACCAGCCGGCCGCGGTCGTCGAACAGCTCCTCCGGACGGTAGCTTCGCAGCCAGTCCTCGAGGATCTGGCGGTGCTCGTCGTCCCCCCGGGCGTTCGAAACCGGGACCTGGTGGGACCGGAAGGTGCCTTCGACCTGGACCCCGTCGACGATCTCAGGACCGGTCCAGCCCTTTGGGGTTCGAAGGACGATCATCGGCCAGCGGGGTCGGTCGGGCGCCGTCGCCGGCTTGGCGCGGGCCGCCGCCTGGATGTTGGCGATCTCGTCGAGCGCGGTGTCGAGGGTCGACGCCAGCGCCTGGTGGACCTTCCCGGGGTCGTCACCGGCCACGATGTGGACGCGATGGCCGTAGCCCTCGAACAGCTTGACCAGCTCGTCGTCGGGGATCCGGGCGAGGACCGTCGGGTTGGCGATCTTCCAGCCGTTGAGGTGGAGGATCGGCAGAACGGCGCCGTCGCGCGCGGGATCGAGGAACTTGTTGGAGTGCCAGCTCGTGGCCAGTGGCCCGGTCTCGGCCTCGCCGTCGCCGACGACGCAGCAGACGACGAGATCAGGGTTGTCGAACGCCGCGCCGTAGGCATGGGCCAGCGAGTAGCCGAGCTCGCCGCCCTCGTGGATGCTGCCCGGGACCTCGGCCGCAACGTGGCTCGGGATGCCGCCGGGGAAGGAGAACTGGCGGAAGAGCTGCTGGAGCCCGGCCTCGTCCCGCCCGACCTTCGGGTAGACCTCCGACCAGGTGCCCTCGAGGTAGGCGTTGGCGACCAGGCCGGGCCCGCCGTGACCCGGCCCGGTGATGTAGATCGCATCGAGGTCGCGGGCCTTGATGACGCGGTTCATGTGGGCGTAGACGAGGTTCAGCCCCGGCGTCGTGCCCCAGTGGCCGAGGAGGCGCGGCTTGACGTCCTCAGGCCTCAGGGGCTCGCGCAGAAGTGGGTTGTCCAGGAGGTAGATCTGGCCGACGCTGAGGTAGTTCGCCGCCCGCCACCAGGCATCGATCAGCCGAAGCTCGTCCTCCGACAGTGGTCCGGGTCGCCGTCCCGGTGTCGCGGCGTCGCTCGCCGCGCGGCTCGTCGTCGCTGCCATTGCCCGATTCTCGCCCAATATCGCCGCGCCGGCCTTCCGACGGGGTCCGGCCGGACGCAAGGTGCTTGCGACGTCGTCGAACCCGTCGGAGATCGACTGGTTAGTCCGGATCGGCAGGCTGTTCCTCGGACATGCCCAGGAACGGCGTTGGCACGAACGCCCTGATCGTCGGTCTCGCCGGCGCGGCCGGCGTGTTCGTCGTGCTGGCGGCCCTGCTGATCACCGGCGGCCTCGACCTGTCCGGGGCGGGCGACGATGCTCCGAAGGTCCGTCCAGAACCGGGCGCCCCAGGAGTCGCCAGCCCGTTGCCCGCCTCGTCGCCGTTCGCCGTGGCTGGTTCGAGCCCCAGCCCGACTGAGGCGCCCTCATCCCTGGCGCCGGTCGCAGGTGGATCACCAGGACCCGTTGGTCCCGCTTCGACCGACGGGCCGGTGAGCGGACCGGCGATTCCGCCGGCGACCGGACCGACCATCGCGCCGGTCAGCGGACCGGCTGTCGTCGAGGTGGCCAGCACGCAGGGTCCATCGCAGCCCCTGGCCCCGCAACCCGATCCCACGCCGGCACCAACCAGGACACCGGCGCCGACGCCAGCCCCCACGCCCGCCCCGACTCCTGCGCCGACACCTGCGCCGACACCTGCGCCCACCGAGGAGCCCCTGCTCGCCCTGCCAACCCTCCCCCCGCTCCCGCTGCCAACGCTCCTGGGTCAGCTCTAGGCGACCGGGCGAATCCGTTCCTGCCGTCCGCGGCCGGGCCCTGCCCACCGCCGCCAATTGCGACGGGCGCTGCGTGGCCGGGAGACGGCGGCGACCGGAGCTGAGGCGCGGCGCTGGCGCCTACCGGATCCCGGCGAGCTCCTGCAGACCGCGCCAGTTGGCGAGGCGATCCTCCTGCGTGCCCACGATCTCGGGGGTCGGCTCGGGCGCGGCGAAATGGCCGGAGAAGCGGCCCTCGGTCCGGGCAAATGACAGGAAGTCGAGGACGGAGCCGTCAGGGTTCTTGGACCAGTCGTCCTTGATCGCCGGGTTGCCCTGGAGCGACAGCCGCTCGGCGAACGACTCGCCGCGGCGGGGGTCGTAGGTGAAGAGCGGGAAGGCCCGCGACTCGACCGCCAGCTTGGCCTGCCGGGTCGCCGCGTCATCGCCGATGCCATGCTCGGGCATGCAGGCCGTGTAGACGACGAGGACGGCCGGACCGGGGTATTCGTTGGCCTCCATGACCGCGCGATAGAAGTGATTCAGATGGGCCGGCGTCGTCTGGGCGACGTAGACCTCGCCGTGAGCCATCAGGATCCGGCCCAGCTCCTTGCGCCGCTCGGGTCGACCGTGGAGGGCCTTCCCGAACGCCGAGAGCTTCGTGACCTGGCCCCCGAAGGTCGAGGTCGAGGCCTGCCCGCCGGTGTTCGAATAGACCTGCGTGTCGAGGACCATGACCTTGATGTCCTCGCCCGAGGCGACCATTCGAGACAGGGCCTGGAAGCCGATGTCGTACATGGCGCCGTCGCCGCCGAGGACCCACAGCTTTCGATCCGGGTGGCCGGCCGCGTTCCAGCGAGCCCGGACCCCGAGGGCGACCGCGGGGGCGTTCTCGAACAGCGAATTCGTCCACGGCACGCGGTACGGGTTGAAGGGATAGGTGCTGCCGAAGACGGTGTTGCAGCCGGTCGCGGCGACGATGCCCATCGACTCGGGGCCGTGGACCTGACGCGTCGCGGCGACCAGCATCCGGATCGCCGTCGCCTCGCCGCAGCCGGCGCACGAGCCCGCGCCGCCGACGTAGCCGTGGGCATGCTCGCCGAGCATGAGGTCTGCGAGGGCCTTTTCGTTGCGGTACTCGATCGGCGTCGGCGGCAGCGACCGGAAGAACGCCATGTCGCGGCGGAAGCGATCGAGCGTCGACTCGGGCGCCACACCCTCGACCGGCGGGGGCTCCTCCGGCAGCTTGTCGGTCATGAACAGCGCGTCGTGGCCGAGCTCCGAGCAGACGTCGACGCACTCGGCGCAACCCTTGCAGTGGCCGGGATCGACGAAGATCCCGAACTTCCCGCGCTCGATGCCCTTGCGGGCCGGGACTTCGGCGTACTTCTGGGTGTCCATGAAGTGCGAGCGAGCCGTCACGGCCGCCACGGTCGGCTGGTCCTGCGTCGCGGCGAAGTCCGTGATCCGCATCTCGAGCTGCGACTCCGGCACGACCACGCCCAGGATCGCGGTGTCCGGGCAGGCGCTGACGCAGGCCATGCAACCGACGCACTTCTCGGCGACGAGCTCCGGGATCCGGAGGGCGAGGTGGCTGAAGTCGCGGGTCGCGGCGGTCCCGGGCGGGATCACGCTCCGGGCAAGGCCCGCGTCGGCCGGCAGCTCGCGGTCGGCGATCCCGCGGCGGTAGGCCGGCACGACGGTCCGGCCGAACTCCTCGACATAGGCATCCATGTCGAGCAGCGGCGGGGCGGCCGTCGTCAGGCGCACGTCGTGCGCCTCCTTGAGCTCGCCGGGTTCCTTGATCAACAGGTCGGTCATGACGCAGGCTCCGGTCGCGGCTGGGCAGGGTTGGGACGCGCCGTCTCCTCGGCGAGCGCGTGGATCAGGTCGGTCATCGAGAGCAGCCCGATCGGGACCGTCTCGTCGCCGTCGTCGACCACGACGAGCCGGTGGATGTGGTGACGCTCCATCTTCCGTGCGGCGATCACGAGCGGCGTGGAGCGATGGACCGTGATCGCGGGCGTCGTCATGAGGTGCCGCACGGCCAGGCCCGGCCAGTTCGCCCACAGGTACTCTGTGGAGCGGGCCCGGTTCAGGTCCGTCTGCGACAGGACGCCGACCAGCGAGCCGGCGTGGTCGACGACCGGCAGGCCGTGGACGTGGTGGCGATCCATCAGCTCGGCCGCCTCGGTCAGGGTCGCGTCGGCACGGATGACGATCGGGTCCACAGCCATGTAATGGGCCACGAGCGAGTTGCGGCCATCGCTCTTGGAGGTGGCGCTCATAGGAGCGCTCCCTGGCTCACGAGAAGGGCATCGGCCCCGGCGCCGCTGATCGCCGCGGTGACGTCGATGAGACCGTCCCAGGCTTCGGCGATGACCGCCAGGTTGGCGTCCACGACGGCACTGCCGCGCTTGCCGAAGAACCGCGTCAGCTGCCCACGCACGGACTCGAGGAGGCCGTCCCGGTCGAGTCCGGCCCTGGCAGCGAACGGCGCGACCCGGAGGAAGACGCCGACGAGCGCGACGCCCTGCATCCGCAGCTCCAGATCGGGTCGGGGTGCGTGCCGGCGCGCCAGCTCGGCCGTATCGAGGGCGGTCACCCGGATGCGCCGAGCCAGCAGCTCGGCCCGGGCGGCCGTCGGGATCGAGGCCCAGATCGCAGCCGGGTCGTCGAGCGGCGACTGGATGAACAGGTCCCCACCGTCGACGAGGCCCGACAGCGGGTCGCCGAGGTTGAAGGCCGAGACGTCGTGGAGGGGCACGAAGTCGACACGATCGAGCTCGGCGTGCAACCGGATGGGGGCGTCGGCGATCGTCAGGTAGTAGGTGGTCGGCAGGCCCTTCTTCTCCGACCCATAGCGCGGGTAGGCCTGGACCTGCTTGTCGAACAGCTCGCCGACCAACGTCGCCACGAGCTTGTTCGTGGTGACGCTGCCGAAGCCGCCGATGGAGTGGCCACGCAGCGAGTAGGCGCCGGCCGGTCGGAGATCGATCGACTCGGCCTCGAGCGCGAGGGGATGGCGGATGCCGAGGACGCGGATGGCGTCGGGCGTTCGGCGGCGGTGGGCCAGCTGATCGAAGACCGCCACGAGATCGCCCGCGGCCACGTCGCGCGAGCCGAGGCCGGCGACGAACGACTGGACGCGAGGCACGAGCTCGCCCTCGGCGGCCGCCTCGTAGATCGCCGCCCGGAGCTCACGGGTCAGGGGATTGGCCGCGGCCAGTGGCTCGTCCGTCCGCTCGACGACGCCGATCGCCCGCGCATGCCGCAGCGCCGTGACGAGGGCTCGGGCCGGGAACGGCCGGAACGCGGTCACGGCGATGCAGCCGACCGGCCGGCCCTGGGCCCGGAGGTGATCCACGACCGCGATCGCGGTGTCGGCGATCGTGCCCATGGCGACGAGGATCTCGCGGGCGTCGTCGGTGCGATAGGCGTTGACCGGCGCGATCTCGCGCCCGGTCAGGCTGCTCCACTCGGCCATCGCATCCTCCAGGACCGCCGGGATCCGGTCGGTGTAGGCGCGCTGGCCGATCTTGCCCTTCATGTAGCTGTCCTGGTTCTGGACGACGCCGGTCATGAGCGCCTCGGCCGGGTCGAACAGGTCGCGGATGTGCTGGCGGGGATCGCCGACGAACTCGCGCAGCAGGTCGTCCTCCGGTAGCCTGACGTTCTCGAGGGTGTGGGTCGTCAGGAAGCCGTCCTGGGCGACGAGGAACGGCGTGTCCGTGGCCTCGGCGGTGCGACGCGCGATCGCGGCCAGGTCGGCTGCCTCCTGGGCGTTGCGAGCGAACAGCACGCCCCAGCCGCAGTCGGCGACGGCCATCACGTCGTCATGCCCGGCATGGATGTTGAGGGCCTGGCTGGTGAGGGCCCGCGCTCCAACGTGGAAGACGACCGGCAGCCGCTTGCCGCTGATGACGAACAGGACCTCCTTCATCAGGACGAGGCCCTGCCCGGCGGTGAAGTTGGTGACGCGCGCGCCGGCGAGCGCGGCCCCCTCGGCCGCCGACGCCGAGGAGTGCTCCGATTCGGGCTCGATGAAGCGCAGCGGCGTGCCCCACAGGTCCGTGCGGCCGTCGGCGACCGCGGCCTGGTAGACGGCGGCCATCGTCGTCGAGGGCGTGATCGGGTAGACGCAGGCGACCTCGGCCAGGCGGCTCTCGACGTGAGCGACGGCCTCCGAGCCGTCGACGATGGCCGGGATGCCCGGGTAGCGCGGCGGCGACGCCGGCGTGTCGGTCACGGGCGTGGGGGTCTCAGCGGGACGAGTTTCGGTCTGGGACGTCATGGCTCGATGGTGGGCCCCATGCCCCCGTTGGTCGAAGGGACGAGCGGCCCGAAGCCGGGGGCCGGATGGCCCGCGTTCGACCGGACGCCCGGCCGGCTTCTCCGGTCAGCGTCAGACGGTCGTCGGGGTCACGAGCCGAACGATCTCCTGCTCGGCTGCCCGCTCGAGGTCAGGGATCGCCTCGCGGACGGCGCGCGACAGCAGCTCCCCGAAGCCGAACCACTTGCCGCCGATGCCCACGAATACGCCCGCCGGCAGGGAGCCACGGACCGCTTCGGCGACGCCGAGGACCTGGTCGATCGGCAGGGCGTGGGACGACCGCGGCGCGACCCGGCAGCTCCGGCTGGCGAGCGCATCGAGCGGCATCGTCACGATCCGGCCAGCCGGCACGCCGACGACCGTGTCGAGGATGACGACGGCCTCGGTGGGCGGGACGTCGATCAGGTCCATCGCGTCGAGCTGGAGGCACCGCCGGACCTCGAGTCGTTCGAGGACCGCCGGGCACAGGCGCGGCAGGAAGTGGGCGACCGCCCGGAGTGCCGCGCCATCGTCCCCCCGGTCGGCGTTGCCACACACGAGCAGCCGAAGGCTACGCGGCGATGCGGTCATGACGGCCCCTCCCGCTCCACGGACAGATCCAGGAAGTGCGTTGCGCACGAGATGCACGGGTCATACGAGCGGATGAGCTGTTCGAGGGCGTGCGTCGCGTCCTCCATCGGCAGCTCCAGGACGCGCGGCGCGAACGCCGCGATGTCCGCCTCGATGGCGGCCTGGTTCTGGGACGTCGGCGGCACGATCTGGGCCGCGGCAACGAGCCCGTCGCCGCCGATCTCGTAGCGATGGAACAGCAGCCCGCGCGGCGCCTCCGTCGCCCACGCCGCCACGCCCGGCTTTGGCGTCCATGGCACGGCCGGGGCGCTCGGCGACTGGTAGGCGTCGACGATCTCGATCGCCTCCGCCGCGGCGTGGACCAGCTCGATGGCCCGGGCGACGATGCTGCGATAGGGATTCCGGCGGATCGACTCGAGCGCGCCGCTCCGATCGAGGGCGGCCCTGGCCAGCGGATGCAGCTGCTCGTGGTCGAGGACGACGCGGGCAGCCGGGCCGAGCAGGTACGGCAGCCCATCAGGGCCGCGGGCCTGGAGGGCGTTCGACCACGGCACCTGGACCTCGTGGAACGCGTCGCCCCAGGCCGCGGGCGAGAGCGCGAGGCCGTCGCTCGAGACGATCCGGCCGTCGTTCATGCCGTACTCGCCGGGATGGTGGAGGGCGACCAGGCGGGGTTCGCGCTCGAAAGCCGGCGGCTCCAGGGACAGCGCCACCTCGACCGTCGCGACCGCGAGGCGAAGTGCTTCTTCGAGCTCGGGTCGGAAGGCACGAAGCTCGTCCCGTCGCGGCGCCCGGCTCCAGCCCCCGACGCGGACGCTCACGGGGTGGATCGGTCGTCCGCCGAGGATCGACAGCAGCCGGTTGCCGACCTGCTTCAGGCGCAGCCCGTCGGTCACGAGCGCGCGGTGGTCACGGGCCATCTCGACCGCGCTGGCGTAGCCCAGGAAGTCGGGGGCGTGGAGCAGGTACACGTGCAGGGCGTGGCTCTCGATCCACTCCGCGCAATACAGGAGGCGGCGCAGCGCTCGAGTGGCCGGCTCGACCTCGACGCCGAACAGCCGCTCGAAGGCGTGGACGGCGCTCATCTGGTAGGCGACCGGGCAGATGCCGCAGATCCGGGCAACGATGTCGAGGACCTCGTCGGGCGTCCGGCCGGCGACGAGGGCCTCGAAGTAGCGCGGGGCCTCGAAGATCTGGAGCCGGGCCTCGGCCACCGCCCCGTCCTTGACCAGGAGGTGCAGTGAGCCCTCGCCCTCGACGCGGGTCAGGTTCTGGACCTGGAAGCGAAGGTCCTTGCCAGCCCGGCGCGAGGCGGCAGGCGCGAGCGTCTCGGCCCCCAGGCCGCCGAAGCCGCCGCCGTCAATCTCGTGCATCGTCAGCCTCCCCCATCGTCGGCCCGGTCTGCCATGTTGGCGGGCTCTCGGGGACGAGCTCGGGCGGCCGGGCCACGGCCGGCTTCAGGGTGCGAGGCGGTCGCCCCCCGAGGCGGTCGGTCACAGCCCGGAATGGCCCGGCCGCGCCGGTGAAGCCGGCGAAGAGACGCCCGACCGCCGCCGGATCCCGGGGCGTCGGACCGGGCTGCCCTTCCGCGAACCAGCGGGCCAGCGAATCGACGTTGGCGCCCTCTCGAGGTCCAAAGCAGCCGTAGCAGCCGCGCCCGAACCGCGGGCAGATGGCGCCGCAGCCATCCATCGTCACCGGGCCCAGGCAGGGCAGCCCGCGGGCCACGACGACGCACGTCACGTTGCGCCGCTTGCACTCAACGCAGACCGCCTGGTCCGGCAGCTGCGGCCTCCGACCCGTGGCGAGCGCGGTCAGGAACTCGACCAGCTGCTCCGGCCCGATCGGGCAGCCACGCAGCTCGGCATCAACGGTGACGTGGGCCGACACCGGCGACGCGACCGCCAGGGAATCCACGAAGGCCGGTGCCGGGTATACGGCGGATCGGAAGGCCTCGTGTTCCGCAGCGGTCCGCAGCGCCTGGATCCCGCCGGCCGTGGCGCACGCGCCGATCGTCACGAGCGTCTTCGTGGCCGCCCTGAGGCGCGCGATCTCCACGGCCTGCTCCGGCGTCGAGATCGAGCCCTCCACGAACAGGACGTCGAATGGCCCTGACGACCGGCGCGAGGTGGCCTCGGCGAACTCGACGAACTCGAAGCGCTCGGTCAGCGCCAGCAGCTCGTCCTCGAGATCGAGGATCGTGAGCTGGCAGCCGTCGCACGACGCGAACTTGACGCCCCCGACCCGTGGCCGGGCCGTCATCTCGGCGCGGCCCCAGCGGCCCGTCGTCACCGGTCCGGCAGTCGCCATCACAGGCCCTCCCGGTGGAGGTCGGCGCCGAGCTCGGCCACCGAGAACACGGGGCCGTCGCGACACACGAAGCGCGACCCGAGCTGGCAGTGTCCGCACAGCCCGACGCCGCACTGCATGTGGCGCTCGAGGGTCAGCCACAGACGCTCCGGCGCGACCTTCAGGTCGGACAACACCTCGACGACGGCCGACATCATCCGCTCCGGGCCGCAGACGAAGGCCGTCACGTTCTCACCGGTCCCGGTCACGCTGCGGAACAGTTGCGTCACGATCCCGACCCGGCCCAGCCACTCCGGCCCGGCGCGGTCGACGGTGACCCGGACGAGCAGGTCGTCACGAGCGGCGAGCGCGTCGAGCTCCTCGACGTACAGCCGATCCGCGGGCGTCCGGGCGCCGACGTACAACCGGATCGCCCCGTACCGCTCGCGCTCGGCCAGCAGGGCATCGATGAGACCCCGCAGTGGCGCCAGGCCGATGCCGCCGGCGACGATGACGACGTCGCGCCCGACGGCGTCCTCGAGCGGCCACGGGCGGCCAAGCGGCCCGCGCAGGGCAAGCTCGGCGCCCGGGCTCAGGCGCGTCAGGAACGAGGTCGCCGGACCGGCTGCGCGAATGGTCAGCTCCAGGCTGTCCGGGTTGATCCGCGAGATCGAGATCGGCGGGATGGCGAACGCCGGCACCGCGACCATCACGAACTGCCCCGGACGGGTGCCGAGCAGCAGCGGGTCGTCGGTCGCGATGCGCAGCGTGGTCGTGTCGGCGGTCTCGGGACGAACCTCGGCGACCAGGCAGGTGACGTAGGCCAGCCCGATCCGGTCCGGGCCGTCGTGGCGCGGTGGAGGCGGCACCGCAACCGGCTGAGCGCCCGACGGCTCGGCGACCGGGGCGGCGATGACCGACAGCTCCTCGCGGACGTCGATCCCGACCGGGCACCAGGCGATGCAGCGGCCGCAGCCGCCGCAGCCGGAGCTGCCGAACTGGTCCCACCAGGTGGCGAACTTGTGGCTGAGCCACTGCCGGTAGCGATCCTGGTGCCGTGGCCGGAAGCTGCCGCCGGCGACCTGGGCAAAGCCGGCCGTGAAGCAGCTGTCCCACTGTCGCGCGGCGCTCGAGGTCCGCCCGTCCAGGTCGGAGCTGACCTGCAGCCCGGAGCAGAAGCAGGTCGGACAGACCATCGTGCAGTTCGCGCAGGCCAGGCAACGCTCTGCGATCTCGGCCCAGCGCGGATGGTCGAGGTTGGCCAGCAGCCGGTCACGGAGCCCCTCGGGCTCGAAGGCCGGGCCCGCGGGCTGGACGGCCTTCGACATCGAGCGCCGAGTCGCGGCGACCTGGTCCCTCGCCCGGCGAACCTGGGCCGGCGCGGCGGGCGCAAGGGCGAGCGTCTCGACGATCTGCTCGCCGGCGATCGAGTCGGCCCTGACGACGAACCCCTCGTCCAGCTCATCGAGGACGAGGTCGGCGCCGCTCGTCACCTCCGGCCCCGTTCCCATCGTGGTGCAGAAGCAGGTCGACGCGGCGACCGCGCACTCGACGGCGACGATGAGCAGGTCGGCGCGGCGCGCGGCGTAGTCCGGGTCGATCGCCGGCCCGCCCTGGAGGACGCGATCATGCACCGCCAGCGCGGCGAGGTCGCAGGCCCGGGCTCCGATGACCGCGAGCGGTGGGCCCGTCGCCGCTTCGACGCGAACGCGCAGGCTCCCGTCAGGGTCCCGCTCCGAGGTGATGGCCTCGACCTTCGCCGGATAGGTCCACGGCTTGATCCCGCTCCACGAGACGGCGTGGTCGAAGGCCCGCTCCGCCCTGGCCTCCGCGGGCGTCCCGCGCTGGAGCCGAACGGCGCCCGGGATGCTCGAGGTCGACCAGCCGATCGGGAGGTCGGACGCGCTCTCGATCTCGGCCATCCGGATGGCGCCGTCCTCGAGGACCGGGCCGATGACCTGCCGGCCATCGGTTCGAAGGACGGCCACGAGGTCGTCAAGCCGCTCGCGGGGCAGGAATCGGCCGTCGGTCACCATGGTTGCGGGCTGCCCCGGGCGAACAGGTCGAGGAGCTGCTGCCAGCTGATGACGAGGCGCTGCGAGACGCAGGCGAGGCCCATCGGCAGCAGCTCCGCCGCCACGTCACGGTCGCGCACCATCAGCTCGCGGAGCGGCTCGGCATCGAGGACCAGGATGCGCGTCGGCTCGAGCGCCACAGCCTCCGACGTCGCCCGGTACGGTGGCACGACCGCGGACCAGCCGAGCAGCTCCCCGCGCTCGATCGTGACGATCGTCTGGGGGCCCCGCTCCGGAACGTGGAGGCGCAGCCCGACCCGGCCCGCTTCGAGGATGCCCAGGAACGGCGTGGGGGCCGCGTCGCGCATGACGAGCTCGCCAGGTCCGTACTCGGCCCTGCGGGCGATCGACTCGAGGGTGGCCCGAACCGTCGGACTCAGCTCGTCCAGGACGGTCGTGTCGAGATGCCACGGATCGGCAGGCCCGCCCGGCCGAGCGGGCGCGACGGGATCGTCGGACATGGTCAGCAGCGCACCTCCTGGGGCAACGCTACGGCCGCGGCAACGTCGGACGCTTGCGCCATGCGGCCCCATCCGCCTCGACGGACGTCCCGCCGGTGGGTGGGACCTCGACCGGTGGGTCCCGGAAAACTCGGGACCTTCGGCCCTGTCCCGGACCCTCTCGAAAGTCCGACCATCCGGCACGAGGTGGGTGCCGGAGGGGACGCCCGACACCCACCCAGAACTTCGAGGTCCTTCCTTCCCTCAGGCCCCCGGGAACCGGCAGCGCTCGCCGGCCCGGGGGCCTGCTGATTCGGCGGACCGCTAGAGCAGGTGCAGGCGCGCGGCCTCGCTCCCGAGCTCGTCCCTGAACTGGGGCGCCGCGACCGCGATCAGGGCCCGCGTCCGCTCCTGGAGCGAGCGGCCCCACAGCTGCGCGACGCCATACTCGGTCACGATCGTCCGGGCATGGGCCCGCGTCGTGACGACGCCGGCACCCTCCTTCAGGCTCGGGACGATCCGCGACATCGTGCCGTCGGCGGCCGTCGCCGGAAGCGCGATGAATGCTTGGCCCTCGGTCGCCAGCGAGGCTCCCCGGACGAAGTCCATCTGGCCACCGACGCCCGAGTACATCCGGTGACCGATGGAGTCGGCCACGATCTGGCCGGTCAGGTCGACCTCGATCGCGGAGTTGATCGCGGCCATCCGGCTGAACGAGCGGATGACGTGAGTGTCGTTGGTGAAGTCGGTCGGCCGCATCTCGACCATCGGGTTGTCGTGGACGAACTCGTACAGCCGCTTCGTGCCCATCATGAAGGTCGCGACGATCTTGCCGCGCTGGCGCTCCTTCCGGCGACCGGTGATGACCCCTTCCTCAACGAGGTCGACGATCGTGTCGGTCATCATCTCGGTATGGACGCCAAGGTCCTTCTTGCCGCGGAGGGCGGCGCCGACGGCGGTCGGGATCGCGCCGATGCCCATCTGGATCGTCGCGCCGTCTGGGATCAGGTCGGCCACGAACTGGCCGATCGCGCGTTCCACATCGCCGATCGCGGGCATCCCGATCTCGTACGGTGGCACGTCGCACTCGATGGCGAGGTCGATGTCATCGATGTCGATGAAGCTGTCACCGAGAGTCCGGGGCATGCTGCGGTTGAACTGGACGACGACGGTCTTCGCAGCCCGGATCGCGGCGTGCATCGCCTCGACGCTGGTCCCCAGCGAGCAGAAGCCGTGGGCGTCGGGCGGGGTCGCGTTCACGAACACGTAGTCGAGCGGCAGCATGCCGGTCTCGAAGAGCCGGGGCACGTCGGACAGGAAGACCGGCACGAAGTCGGCCCGGCCCTCGTTCACGGCGGCCCGGGCGTTGGGGCCGATGAACAGCGCCCGGTGCCGGAAGTGGGGTGCCATCTCGGGCCGCAGGTGCGGTCCGGGGCCCTCGCAGTGGAGATGGACGACGCTCACGTCCTCGAGCTCCGGCGCGCGCTCCACGAGCGCGTCCAGGAGCACCGACGGCGTGGCGGCCGCGCATTGCAGGTAGAGCTGGTCCCGTGACTTGATGCCGGCCACGGCCTCGGCGGGGGTGACGATTCTCATGGCT
The DNA here is from genome assembly GCA_012026785.1 of Chloroflexota bacterium. Taxonomy (GTDB): domain Bacteria; phylum Chloroflexota; class Limnocylindria; order Limnocylindrales; family CSP1-4; genus UBA5189. The sequence continues at coordinate 38,289 of VEOW01000006.1, forward strand.
CGAAGCATAGGAATCGAGGGGGCCCGCCGATCGGTCCAGATGGCCTGCCGCGACGGGCCGACGGTGGTGATCCCCGCGCTATAGCGGGCATACCACCTCGCCACCGTCCCAGCCGGAGATCCGCAGCTCCCAGCCGCCCTCTGCGACCACCCGCAGGACCTGCTCGCCCACGGCCGGGCTGACGACACAGCCGCGCGGCGCCTCCGTCTGGTGCACGAGCCCGTACGTCACGTTCTCGGCGAGGTCCAGCCGCTCGACGATGAACCTGGCATCGCGAGCCTGCGACCACTCGAGCAGCCACGGCCCATCGGCGACGAACATCGGGCTGGATCCGAAACCGGAGCCGGTCAGCCGCGCCGGCAGCACGACGCTCGGCCTCGTCGCGAGGTCGCGCACGGTCACCTTCCAGTGGTGGGAGCCGATGATGCGCAGGACGTAGGTCCCGGGCACGTACATCGCGGCCTGGCCCTTGCCGGGCTTGACGGTCGAGACGACGAGGTCCCCGAAGGCGTCGGTCTTCGCGGGGATGACCTGGACGCTGAAGAGCGTGCGTCCGTCATTGGTCCAGTTGATGGACCAGCTGTCATCGACCTTGAAGCGCGGCGTCGTCAGGCTGACGGTGCCCTCGACCCGGAGGATCGTGTCCATGACGTCGAGTGGTGGACGGGTTGCATCCGGTCCGACGGTTTCGGCCGTGGTGGGCGGCAAGGTCTCGACCGGCATCGTCTCCGGGGGCGGCGGCGAGGGCGATGACCAGCCGGGCAATCCGGCCACGCAGCCGGCCAGCAGAACCGTGGACGCCAATACCGCTCCCCGCAGCCAACCGAGGCAGGGAGGCACCCAACGCGACTTCATGTCGATCCGCCGGGTTCGATCCTCCAGCCCGGCGCCCATCTCCGGCGGCCCGGTCAATCTCCCCAGCGAAGACGGTGGCCACCGGTGGATTCGACCGTGAATCGTCGGTCAGCGGCGACCTCGAAGCCAGTGCCGGACGGCCCGCTTTCGGCACGTCCCCGGGGCGCTCATCGTGCCAGCGACGGAGCCCGTCAGTCGCTGCTGCGGTCGAGCCGGTGCTTGGCGACGAACGCCGCGGCCTGGGCGCGGCGCTCCAGGTTCAGCTTGGACAGGATCGAGCTGACGTAGTTCTTGACCGTCTTGTCGGAGAGGAAGACCTCCGACGCGATCTCCTTGTTCGTCTTGCCCTCGGCCACGAGGAGCAGGATCTTCTGCTCCTGCGAGGTCAGCTGAGCCAGCTCGTCGGTGTAGGCGCCGGTGGCGATCCGGCGGACGCGTTCGAGGACCTTCTCGGTGACTGCCGGATCGAGGAGCGACTCGCCACGGCCGACCGATTCCAGCGCCGCCACGAGGTCGCGCGCCCGGACCTGCTTCAGGAGATAGCCCGACGCACCGGCCACGATCGCCGACAGCACGGCCTCCTCGTCCGGGTAGGAGGTGAGCATCACGACCCGGGTCGTCGGCAGGTCCGCCCGGATCTCCCGGCAGGCCTCGATGCCGGAGCCATCCGGCAGCCGGACGTCCATGACGACGATGTCCGGTTCGAACCGGCGGGCCTGCTCGACGGCCTCCGCCGCGGTGCCGGCCTCGGCGACGACCTGGAAGCCCTCCCGGCGATCGAGCAGCGCGACCAGGCCCTGCCGGACGACCTCATGGTCGTCGACGACGAGCAGCCGCAGGACACGTGGAGTCGAGGCGGGACCGGCTTCGCGGGCACGGGCCTCGGGACGCGGTTCGGTCACTGGGTTGGGCTCTCCGATGGCGTCAATGGCAGCCGGACGATGATACGCGTGCCCCGACCTCGCTCGCTGTCGATCTGCAGGTCGCCACCCACCGCCGCGGCCCGGTCGTGCAGGTTCGCCAGGCCGAAGTGCCCGGCGCCGGGCCGCAGCAACGCGTCGAAGCCTCGGCCCTCGTCAGCGACGCGGAGGACCGCCACGTCACCGTCGGCATGGAGCGACAGCGTCGCCCGATCGGCGCCGCTGTGGCGAGCGACGTTGCTGAGTGCCTCGCGCGCGATCTGGATGAGCTCGTGGGTCGCCTGCGGCGAAAGTCGGCCGTCGACCTCGTCGGCGCCGCTGACGTCGACCCGGAGCTCGAGGCGGGTGCCCGCGGTGACCTCGGTCGCGATAGCGGCGAGCGCATCGCCGACCGACGTGCCGATGCCGGGCCCGAGGCCAACGATGAAGGTCCGGATGTCGGTGATCGTCGTGTTCAACCGATCGATGGCCCGGTCCACCCGCGCGATGGCATCGGCTCGGTCTTCGTCGACGAGCTCCGGCACGTCCTCCAGCGAGAGGGCGACGGCGTAGATGGCTTGGATGATCCCGTCATGGAGATCGCGGCTGATCCGAAGTCGTTCGTCGACGATCGCGAGCTCCTGGACCTGCTGGTGGAGGCGCGCGTTCTGGATGGCGATCCCGGCGTGGCGGGCGAACATCTCGACCAGCTCCTGGTCGGCCGCGCTGAACTCCGACGCGCCCTGCTTCTCGGTCAGGTAGAAGTTGCCGATGGGCTGTGCGCCGATCCGGACCGGAACGCCGAGGAACGAGCGCATCGGCGGGTGCTCGGGCGGAAAGCCATAGCTCTCGGGGTGCCGGCCGATGTCGGGAATGCGGAGCGAGAGACCTTCACGGATGATCGTGCCCAGCACGCCGCGACCGCGGGGCGGCGCGCCGATCCGGGCTCGCGCCTCGGCGGTGATGCCGCTGGTGATGAAGCGCTCGATCATGCCGCGCGCTTCGACGATCCCGAGGGCCGCGTACTGTGCCCCGACGAGCAGCCGAACCTGGTCCACGATGAGCTGCAGGACCCGATCGAGGTCAAGCTCGGCGGAGATCGCCCGGGTCGCCTCGTCGAGCACCCCGAGGCGCCGATTGGCGCGGCCGACCTCGGCCCGCGACCAGGCCGCCGAGAGTGCCAGCTCGACCATCCGCACCACGAGCGCCGCTGCCTCCGACCCGGCGTCGATCCAGACTCGCGCCAGCTGGACCCGCCCCTCGTCGGCCGTCAGCTCGTAGGCCGTGATGTCGGCCGATACACCTTCGGGTGCCCCGGCCTCCAGGCTGCCGTAGCCGGCCGTGAAGGGCGCCATCGGATAGGCCGCGACCTCGAGGTAGGCGCCTCGAGCGCCGGTCGCGGCGACCATCGAGCGGACCGCGTCGACAAGCGCCACCCGTCGCTCGGCGTCCGGCAGCCGCAACCATGCGTCCAGGGCATCGAGCAGCGCGAAAACCGGGAATCGGCGAGCAACCTCGCGCTGCCCGGGCGGAGTCGAGGCCTCAGCGCTCATGTGTCAAGAGCCTACCGCGGGACGAGAGTCCGCAATGGCCCGGGCGCCATGGCCCCGCTATTCGTGCCCCTTGTCACTTTGAACGCTCGGGCCAGGTCGCGAGCATCACCGCATGGATCGCCAACTCGCCCCGGACCACGCCTGAGATGGTTGCCGAACGAATGGCCGACGTCGTGGCGACCCCTGAGCCTCGCGGCAGCATCCGTCGCATCCTCCTGGCGACCGACCTGTCGGTGGCGTCCGATGCCGCGTCAGTCCAGGCGCTCGACCTGGCTCGAAGCCTCAACGCCGAGCTGGTCGTGGTGAGCGTCATCGACACGGCGACCGATCCCGTGACCGGGCTCCGCGGGACCCGGATCGACCGCCTCCGCGAGGCCCGGCTGCAGGCCGCCCAGGCCCTCGTCGCTCGTGGCCGGCACGACGGGGTGCGCGTGAACTTCCTCGTCTGGGAGGGCGATCCGGGCGAGGCGATCGTCGAGGCAGCGACCGGCGAGCAGGTCGACATGATCGTCGTCGGCAGCCATGGTCGGAGTGGCGTCGGGCGGATGCTGCTCGGCAGCGTCTCCGACTTCGTCGTTCGGCGGGCGCCCTGCCCGGTGCTGGTGGTTCGAGGCCGCACGACGGCCTGAGGCGACCGGCCGAGCCGACCCCCTCGTCGCCGGTCAGCGGGTGTAGGCGCCACCCGGATCCAGCTCCTCGCGGATCAGACGCAGCTCGAGGTCCGTCGGCGCCGCCGTCGTGCCGATCTCCGGGGCGACCTTCGGCTCCCAGCCGCCGCTGGCTCGAACGTCGCCGAGCGTTGCGCCGGGATGCAGGCTGTCGAGCCGCATCTCGCCGGTCTCGTCGAAATGCCAGATCCCGAGGTCGGTGACGACGACCGAGGGGCCACGCCCGAGCCAGCCGCCCTCGCGTCGGATCCGCTCGGCCTGCTCCGCGCCGCCGAGGTTGCCGGGCGAGGTCCGGAAGTCGATCCGCTCGACGAAGCTCCGCTTCGACTGGCGCATGATCACGAACACCTGGCGGGCGGTGATCGCGATCTCGCAGGCCCCGCCGCTGCCGGGCAGGCGCGGCGCCGGCGCCCCGTAGTCGCCGATGACGGTGGTGTTGATGTTGCCGAAGCGGTCGATCTGGGCCGCGCCCAGGAAGCCGACGTCGATCAGCCCGCCCTGGAGGTAGAGGCTGAACAGCTCGTACATGCTCACGACCGAGGTCGCTCCGGTCACGATCGTGGGGTCGCCGATGCTGAGCGGCAGCCGGGCCGGCCGGGCACCGAACACGCCGGCTTCGTAGACGAGCTCCATGTCCGGCGCGATCGTCCGCTTCGCCAGGTTGACCGCGATGTTCGGCAGTCCGACGCCGACGAAGCAGACCCGTTGGCCGGCCAGCTCGCGGGCCGCGGCCACGATCATCATCTCGTTCCTGGAGAACGCCGCGTCGGTCATCGGTAGGCCCCGTAGTCGACCGCGCCCGACGGGGCCGGGCCCGAGGGCCGCAGGGCCGCGAGCCGCTCGGGACCGAGCTTCTCGAGGTACGCAGCCCGGCCATCGAGCTCGAAGACCCATTCGCGGAGCCAGGCTTGCAGGGCGTCCTCGTCCTTGGTGATCGGTTCCCATTCGAGATAGAAGCGGTTGTCGCGGTCGTAGGCCCCCTGGACGTACGACGGATGGGCTCCGAATGGCTCGACGACGACGGCGTCGACGATGAGGCCCGGGATGATCGTCCGGTTCGGGTCGGCTCGAACGACAGTCTCGTCAACGAGCTCCTCGACGACGACGATGACCCGGTCGGCGGCGAAGGCTGCCTCCTTCTGGCAGCCGAGGAGCCCCCAGACCTGGGTGTTGCCGTCGCGGTCGGCCCGCTGGGCGTGGACGATCGTGACGTCGGGCTTGAGCGGCGGGACGGCATAGACCTTCCCGTCGCCGTACGGTGACTCGATCTCCCGGATCCGCGGGTTGGCCGCCGGCAGGTCGGGCTCGAAGTAGCTCCGCAGCGGCATGAACGGCAGGTTCGCGGCGCCGGCCGTGTAGCGGGCGACCATCCCGAAGTGGCTGTACTCCTCGACCTCCAGCCGCGGCAGCAGGCCGTCGGCGCCGTCGACGGCGCTGGGCGCGGCCTCGATCCTTCGTCGAATCCCACCGAGCCCGCCAACCCCAGGGTTGCCAAGCCACGAGAAGACGAGCTTGCGGGCCACGCCGGCGGCGACCATCTGGTCGTAGATGAGATCGGGCGTCATGCGGGCAAGGGTCAAGTCGCGCCGACCCTGGCGGATGATCTCGTGGCCGGCGGCAAACGAGATGAGGTGGGTGAAGCCCTCGATCGCGACCGTGTCGCCGTCGCGGACGAACTCCGTGACGGCATCACGCATCGAGGCGACCTTGGTGTCGGACACGGGCACAGTATCGCGGGACACGTCGGGCGTGGTTGGCCCACTATGGAGCCCCGGGACGGTCCCGACCGTCAGGCGGCGATTCGCACCGCAGCCGGGCGACGAGCCCGCAGCTCCGTTGCCATCAAGACGAGGCCAGGGAGGCCGACGAGCAGCAGGAAGCCGTTCGGCCACCGCAGCCAATCGATGACCGTCCCGAGGCCGGACACGGCCCACAGGACGCGTCCCCGCACCAGTCGAGCCGGCACCGCGACGGGATCGAGAGCCGCATTCGCATCGCCCCGGGTCCGAAATGCCGAAGCGTCCGCGGGGACCGGTATCGGTAACGCGCTGCCGGCAGGCGGATCGGTGGCGTCCAGGCGGATCGGTGGCGTCCGGGGTTCAGGACGCCTGACAGGCGAGGTTGGCCGTCAGCGTCACGCCGTTGGGATTGCGACCCTGAGCGACGATTGTCAGCTGAGAACCAGCGAGCGTCACGCCCACCTGGACCGAGCCGACAGGCGGGGAGATGGACGTGTCGAACAAGGCAATCCGGCCGTTCGAGCCGTCGCCGACGATGAGCCCCATCGACGCCCGGCCGGTGGATCCTCCGCCCTGCCCCATGAAGGCATACAGGAAGAACGTCGCGTCCGCATCGCCGAGCGTCTCGATCGTCCACGCGCCGGCGTCGACGTCGAAGTAGCAGTCCAGGCCCGAGGCCGCCACCCGGTACGTTCCGGCGACGGCTCCGCCGGTGGCGACGATCGTCCCGGGCTCGACGCCCGCGATCGGGGCCAGGGTGGGGCCTGGCGTCGCGCCCGTCGCCGGCGTGGCGGTTGGCGCCGGGCCGGCTGCCGCGGCTGCGGCCCGATCGAGCGCGCCGCCCGGGAGATGGCAGGCGACCTCGGCATCGAGCGACATCGTGCCTCGGTCACCATCGAGGTCCGCCAAGTGCAGCGTCCCGGAGAGCGGGTTGAGGGACCTGACGTCGAGCGTCAGCCGCGAGGCATCCGTTGCGACGTATGCCTCTGGGAACATCGACGTGTCGGAGTCGCGAAACGAATCAAGGAGGCTTGCCGCGAGCTGGGGCAGCGACATCGGGCTGCGTGCGACGCGGAACGTGAGCTCGTCCGGGTCGAGGCGGGCGAGGCCGATGCGCACCGGCACCGACAGGCTCACCGCCACGTTCGGACCACTCGGGGTCCGATACGAGACGGCCAGCGTCACGGCCTTGCCGCTCGTGACGCAGGTCGGCTGGTCCAGCTCCGCCTGGCCGTCGAACGTCGCCGCGCCCGAGATCCGCAACGGCGTCACCGTGGTCCGCGAGATTCGCGCCGTGCAGGTGTCCCCGCCGGCGAGCCACGCCAAGGCGGTCTCACCGCCGTTCTCCAGCGTGAGGACCATGACCGGGGCGGCGTCCGCGCCGATACCGATCGTCTCCACCTCCCTGGCCGTGATCGCCCATTCGCCGGCGCCGATGAGGTGCTCCAGGGCACTGCACTGGAGGGCACTGCGGACGACCGCGACGGTGTCGTCCCCGGCGACGCTGACCTGATCGCTGACATACAGGCCATCGAACGCGACCGGTGGTCCACCGAGGGACGGATCGAAGGTCGCCCCGAGGTCCGACGGCCCGGGCGTGGCACCCGGGGTCGCCGTTGGCGCCACCGGACCGGGACCACCACTCGGCGCTGGCGCCGGCGAGCATGCGGCGAGGAGGCCGGCCACCGCGACAAGGCCGGTGATCGAGCGGAGCACGATGCTCGTCACGGGAAGTACAGGTTGTCGGGCGGGCACTGTGGCGCACCAACGCGGATCGGGTATGACGCATCGAAGCCGTCGAAGATCGCGAGTGAATCGAGCGTTCCCTCACTGCCCGTCAGGATCATCCGGCCGACCACCGAGCCGTTCGACCGGCTGAGGAGCCGCCAGCCGCCGTCCATCTCGACGATCCCGCCCAGGTCCCCGATGAGGACGGCTCGACCCTCCTGGATCGCCCCGGCCAGCGTCGGCGGCGGCCCCATGTGCATCGGGAATTCGACCATCCACGACTGATCGACGGTCGGCGGGAAGCGGTTGCCAAAAACCTGGTTTGCTGGGTCGCCGAACCAGTCGCGGTCGCCATGGAACTTGATCGTCCCGTGCCACGGTCCCTCGATGCCGTCACACGTGTACAGGTCGAGGTCGATCGGCATCGTGTAGTAGAAGGCGATGATCGTTCGACGCCCCTTGATGAAGTACGACTCCGTATCGTGATAGGCGACGTCGATCGCGACCGGGGTCGAGGGCAGGGCCTTGCGCTTCACGGCCGAGACGACGAGCTCCCATGACTTCTCGAAGGCGAAGCCCGCCGGGTTCTTAAGGCCCATGAGGTCCGACAGCTTGAACGGGAAGTCGTCCTTGTCGAGAGTGGCCCGCACGACGACCTTGTCGTGCTTGAGCTCGCCCTGCCCGGGCGTCCGTTCGTGGACGACGTCGAAGAGGACCTTGGCCTTGCCGTCGCCGCCGGTGATCTGGGCCTGGTTGCCACCACTCATGAAATAGCCGCCGTAGTTGGTGGCGACGCGCAGCAGCTTGCCGGTGCCGGCTCCAACGACCGGTTGGCTGATCGACCAGTGGATCTTGTAGCCGGCGAGTGGCTTGTTCGGCGGGACCTCGATCCCGGCGAGCGCGTAGCACGGCAGCTGGCCCTGCGCGAGCGTCGAGCTGAAGTCCGCCTTGGCCTCGACCTCGAGCTGCGGGATGCCGCCCTCGGTCATGACGTGCAGGCCCGGCGGCTTGGCGTTGACCTCCAGCGTGGCCCCGAGGTAGAGGAGCAGGATGTTCAGGATCTGCGCGCCGTTCGACCAGACCTCGCCGGCCTTCGAACCCTCCTTCAGCGCCTCGGCCCTGTCGAGCATGCGCTGGACCGTGCCGGTGGGGTTGCTCTTCCGCCACTGGTTGAAGAGGTTGCCGGCGGCCTTCTTGGCGCCCTTCTTCGACTGGTTCCAGGCGATGTCGTAGCCGGGCTGGCTCGGCCCCTTCAGGGCCTTCTCGAGCCGCTCGCAGGGACTGCCGGCAGCCGCGACGCGGCCCACCCCGCCAAGTCGCTCGAAGTCGCTCAAGACGACACCGTCGCGGAGAACGGCGGCTGCCAGGCCGTCGGCGTTCGCCGGCTCGATCCGGCCGACGAAGCTCAGCGTGCCCAGCACGAGCAGCAGCTGGAGCATGTCGAGATGGACCTGCTCGGGATCGGCCTCCATGAAGAGCACCTCGCCGCGGCTCGCGCTGAGCGCCCGGATGGCCGCCGCGGCCGTCCGCTCCTGCGGCCCACTGTCGGGATCCTTGCCCCAGGTCCCAAGGCCGCCGAGGAGCACGCTCGCCGGCAGCTCGCCGGGGAACGCCCCCAGGTCGTTCAGGTACCCAGCGAACTGCTCGGGACTGAGCGAATCCCCTCGCCGCACTGACGCGGTCAGGAGCGGGATGAGCTCGGCGTAAATGGCCGCGTCGACCAGGACGTACTCGTCCGGCAGCGCGACGACCGGCCCCTGTGCGGAGACGACCGGCATGCCTGTCCGACGCAGCAGCTCGATCGTCGCCGCGCCGGCCGCCTCGAGGTCATCGCCGAGGACGGCGTTCGCGAGGGCGATGGCCGCCTTCGCCGGGTCATCGGGTAGGTCCGCGAACGAGCGGGCTGCCGGGTGGTACGCCCCGCCCGTCGCCCCACCTGCTCCCGCCAGGTTTCCGAGGCTCGCCCCGAAGGGCAGGATCGCGGCGAGGCCCGCCGCGATGAGGCGCCGCAGGAACGCCCGACGCCGGGGGCCTTCGAAATGGCGGCTCGGCATCAGCTCCTGCCGACCGCTACCTGGACCGCCGTCTTGCCGTCGCCGCTCGGGAAGATCTGCACGGCGCCTCCGAACGACCCGCTGTCATCGTTGGCAATCGCCCACGAAACACCGTCGTTGACCGTGGTCGTCGAGATGATCTTCAGGCCGGTCCTGGCGATGGCGCCCTCGTAGAACGACTTGAGCGAGTCGATCGAGTCGGTCGACTCGTACATCACGAACCAGTAGTCGTCGGTCGTGGTCCGGGTGACTTCCTTCGAGTTCGGAGGGACGAGCGCGTTCGCGACGGTCTCAGCGTCGAAGTTCCCGCCGCCCCCGTTGCCGCCGCCGCCACCCGTGTCCTCGGTCGGGTCGACGGCCTGTGTCGCCGTCGCGCCAGGACCCGGGCCGCTGGTGGCCGCTGGGCCCTGCGTTCCGTTCGGCGAGGTGCCGCCGCAGGCCGCCACGTGGCCGGCGATGACCAGCGCGATCGACGCCCGTCCGCTCATGGTTCCGACGACCTTCCGCCCCACCGCTGCTTGCAGCCTGCCCATGGATCAAGTCCTCCTCTTCAACAGACCGGGGCCGGCTCAGGATCCCTGACGGCCACGCTCTCCCTTGTCGTCGCGCTCGGCGGCGAAGAACGCCAGCTCCGTCCGCGATCGAAGGCCGAGCTTGCGCAGGACCTCCGCCATCTCGGTGCTCACGTCCATCACCCCGATCCCAAGATGCTCGGCAACCTGCTCGTCGGACAGCCCCTGGGCGACGAGCCGAGCGACCCTCGTCTCACGTAGGCTGAGCGAGCGCAGGCCCGCGTCCCTGGCCATGTTCGGCACAGTGCCCCGCTGCGGTAACGCGGCGGTCACATCCGGGTAATCCGGCCTCGGCAGGCGCTTCTGGAGGGGGCGACGCGGTTGGACTTTCGGATCCTGGGCCGTCTCGAGGTGCTGGCTGAAGGCCGCGACGTCGCGCCCGTCCGCGCCCAACCGCGGATCGTCCTCGCCGTCATGCTGCTCCACCCCAACGAGCGCCTCGGGACGGATCGGCTGATCGAGTCGCTCTGGGGCGAAGAACCGCCGGCAACGGCCGACAAGGCACTCCAGGGGCACATCTCGATGCTCCGGCGAAGTCTCGGTCCGACCCGGATCCGGACAGAGCACGGAGGCTATCGGCTCGTCGTCGAGCCCGGGGAGCTGGATCGAGATCGGTTCATCGCCGCCCTGGCCGAAGCGCGAAACGTGCGCGATCCCCGGGAGCGGACTCGGCAGCTGACAGAGGCACTGGTCCTGTGGCGCGGCGACGCCCTGGCCGACCTGCCTGTGGAACGCTTCGCCGCACCAGAGATCGCACACTTGGAGGCGCTGCGCCTCGGGGCGCTCGAGGAGCGAGCGGAGGCCGAGCTCCAGTTGGGCCGCCACGCCGAGGTGATCCCGGAGCTGACGCTGCTGCTGGAACGACATCCCCTGAGCGAGGGCCTGCGCGCGCGGCTGATGCTCGCCCTGTACCGGGCCGGCCGGCAGTCCGAGGCGCTGCGCGTCTATCACGAGGGCCGCCGGTTGCTCGCGGAGGAGCTCGGCATCGACCCGGGCAGCGAGCTCCAGGGCCTGGAACGCCGGATCCTCGACCAGGACCCGGCCCTCGTCGCGCCACGGGCTTCCGAGCCGCAGGCGTTGCCGGTGCGCCAGGAGCGCAAGACCGTCACGCTCGCCGTGCTCGAGGTCACCTCGGCCACTCCGCTGGATCCCGAGGACCTGGCGCGCAGCGTCGGTCCGACGATCGATCGTGTTCGAGCGATCGTCGAGCGCCATGGCGGGACCGCCGAGCCGCTGTTTGCGAACGGGCTGCTCGGCATCTTCGGGGCGCCCCGGGCGCACGACGACGACCCTGTCCGAGCCGTCCGGACGGCCCTGGAGCTGCTGACCGTTCCCGGTGAGGGTCCGATATCGCTCCGCGGCGGAATCGAGACCGGCACGGCGCTCGTGACGATCGACGAGGATCGGGTGTCCGTGACCGGCGAGGTCCTGGGCACTGCGTCGCGACTGCAGCTTGCGGCCGAGCTCGGCTCGATCATCGTCGGCCGGGCGACGCATCGAGTGACCGAGTCGGCCATCGACTACGACCCGAACGGCGCAGGGACGTGGATCCCGCTCGGTCGCCGCGAGGCGCCACCCGAGGGCCCGTCCGAGGCGCCATTCGTCGGCCGGACCGACGAGCTCGCGCTGCTCGAACGGCTCTTCGAACGCACCGCGGACGATCGCTCGGTGCAGCTCGTCACGATCATGGCCGAACCGGGCGGCGGCAAGACCCGCCTGCTGCGCGAGCTCCGCTCGAACCTGGCCGCCTCGGCGGACCCGCCGGCCTGGTTCGAGGGCAGCTGCCTGCCCTACGGCGACGGCGTGACGTACTGGGCCCTCGGGGAGATCGTGAAGACCCGCGCCGGCATCCTCGAATCGGACGGCTCCGATGTGACGGCCGGGAAGATCGCCGGCGTGGTTCGAGACCTCGAATCCGACGATTCTCGACAGGCCTGGCTCGAGCGAAGCCTCCGGGCGCTGGTCGGGATCGAAGCCTCGCCGGCATCAGGTGACCGGGACCAGGCGTTTGCCGCCTGGCGACACTTCCTCGAAGCACTGGCCGGTCAGGGTCCCGTCGTCGTCGCATTCGAAGACATCCACTGGGCCGACGCGGCATTCCTCGAGTTCGTCGATCACGTGGTGGGCCGGGCAACAGGCGTACCGCTGATGATCGTCTGCACCGCGCGGCTGGAGCTGCTCGAGACGCATCCCGGCTGGGCCGGCGGCAAGCGAAATGCAACGGCCCTCGCGCTCGAGCCGTTGAGCCCGGGCGAGACCGAGGAGCTACTGGCTGCGTTGCTCGGCCGCGCACCGGAGCGGGAGACGATCAGGCGGGCAGGTGGCAACCCGCTGTTCGCCCACGAGCTCGCTCGGATCCTGGGGCCAGGATCGGTGGCGGTCCCTGCGGTCCCCGAATCGCTGCATGCCGTGATTGCCGCCCACCTCGCCGCGCTCCCGCCGGAGTTGAAAGCGGTCGCGTCCGATGCCGCGGTGGTCGGCGAGGTGTTCTGGCCCGGCGCGGTCGCGACGATGGCCGGCGCCGACGAGAAGGACGTGGAGGCCAGCCTGTTGCGCCTCGTCGCCCACGACGTGGCCCGTCGGAGGCGGCCTTCGTCGGTCGCGCGACAGAGCGAGTACATGTTCCTGCACGTCCTCGTTCGGGACGTGGCGTACTGGCAGATCCCGCGGCGCGATCGCATCGGGAAGCATCGCGCCGTTGGGGAGTGGATCCAGCAGCTGGCCGGGGATCGGGCTGCCACCCACGCCGAGCTGATCGCCCACCACTTCATGCAGGGACTGGAACTCGCCCAGGGGCTCGGCCTGGAGGACGACGTCCGGGGGCTGTTGCCGCTCGCCCGGACAAACCTGATGCTCGCCGGCGAGGCCGCCCGGATGGTCGACATGTCCCAGGCCCGGTCGTTCTATCGCCGGGCGCTGGAGCTGACCGAGGACGATGACCCGGCCCATGGGCGGCTGCTCAGCCGCCTCGGCGAGGTCGCGGAGCTCACCGGTAGCCTCTCGGCGGCGGAGGAGCTGCTGGGGCGGGCCGTCGCCGAGCTACGGGCTCGCGGCGATCTCCTCGGTGCCGGCGAGGCTTTGGTCGCCCTGTCGGCAACGCTGTGGGCGCTGGGGCGCCCGGAGGCACAGCGGCGTCGCGTGACGATGGAGGCCATCCATGCGCTCGAGGGCCTGCCACCCGGGCCGGCGCTCGTATCCGCGTACTCGCGGATGGCGACCCACGAGCTTCATGCCGGACGCGCGGGAGCGTGCGGCGACTGGGCGCGCCGGGCCCTGGCGCTCGCCGATCGCCTGGGCGTCCTCGCGCTCAAGGTCCAGCCGCTGCACCACCTCGGGATCGCCCGGTTCGAGTCGGGTGACGAGGCCGGAATCGACGACATCCGCGAGGCCGTTCGGATCGGTATCGAGACTGGCCTCTCGAAGGAGACCGGAACGGCCCACTCGAACCTGGCAGCCACGATCTGGGTCACCGAGGGCCCAGCTGCGGCACTCGCCGAGAAACGCGCTGCCGCAGCCTTCGCATCGAGCCGAGGCCTGATCTCGCTCGAGACGACGATCCTCGCCGAGTCCCTGTGGCAGCAGTTCGACGGTGGGGCGTGGGACGACGCCTTGATCTCAGCAGACGCGTTGATCGAGCAGGCGGGCCAAGGCCAGCCCGCTCGGGTCATCACGATGGCGCAGACCGTCAAGGCCCGGATCCTCGCGGAACGGGGCCGCACCCGCGAGGCACGGGAGCTCGAGCGGGAGTACCTCGTCCGGGCGAGGGAGCTGCGTGACCCGCAGGACCTGGGGCCTGCGCTGGCCGCTGCGGCTGCCCTGCGCCAGGCAGCGGGTGACCCTGCGGAAGCGGCCGCCCTGATCGCCGAGCTCGAACGGGTCACGCGAGGGCGCGACCCCTCGCAGCGGGTCCACGAACTGCCGCAAGCAGCCCGCGTCTGCCGCGAAGCCGGGGTGATCGTGACCGCCAAGGCGCTCATCCCATCGCGCGGGGCGCCGACGTACCGGCGCGCGCGCCTCTGCCTGCTGGCGGGCCGAGCCGTCCTCGCCGAGGCGCGGGATGAGCCCTCGGCCGCGCTGGAGCTTCACACCGCCGCGGCCGCCGGCTGGCGGGCGTTCGGGGCCCCTGCAGAAGAGGCCCACTCCCACCTCGGCCGCGCTCGCTGTCTGATCGCGCTTGGGCAGCACGACGCCGCCGCCAGCAGCCTTCGCCGAGCCCAACGAATCGGCCGAAGCCTCCGCGCGAGCCTGATCCTCGCGGAAGCCCGCATTCTCACTGAAGCCCTTCATCCCGCGGGGCCAGGCCCGGAGCCCGTCGGGGCATAGCCGGACCGATACCACCTGCGGACCGAGTCCGCGAACACTCGAGCCCCGCAGTGCGGCCGCGGCGGAACCGCCGGAGATCGCTAGCTGGATGCGGGCTGGCCTGCTGCCGCCGCGACGGCCTCGCCGAAGATCCGCAGGGCGGTCGCCATCTCGGCCTCGCTGACGATGAGTGGCGGGCACATCCTGACGGTCTTGGCGCCGCATTCGAGCACCAGGAGGCCGCGCTGGAAGGCCTCCCACTGGACGGCCTCCGCGCGCTCCGGGGCGTCGAACTCGACGCCGATCATGAGGCCCTTGCCGCGGACGTCGTGGACGATCCCGGGATGCTCGCGCCGGAGCTCGGCCAGTCCGGCCAGCGCCTGGTCGCCACGGGCGGCGGCGTTGTCGACCAGCCCGCCCTCGAGCAGGGCGATCGTCGCCAGCGCAGCGGCGCAGGCGACCGGGTTGCCGCCATACGTCGAGCCATGGGCACCGATGCTCCACGACTCCATGAGCTCGGCCCGCGCGACCATCGCGCCCAGCGGCATGCCCGACGCGATGCCCTTGGCCGTCACCAGGATGTCCGGCTCGACACCCCAGTGCTCGACCGCCCACATCTTCCCGGTTCGACCGGCGCCCGACTGGATCTCGTCGGCCACGAGCAGGATGCCGTGCTTCGAGCACAGCTCGCGCAGCCCCTCGAGGAACCCGTCCTCGGGAACGAGGTACCCGCCCTCGCCCTGGATCGGCTCGACGAACACCGCGGCGACCTCGTTTGCCGGGACGAGCCGGGCGAACAGGACCTCGTCGAACCAGCGGAGATCCTCGACGCGCCCGAAGGGCGCATGGAACACGCCGGGCAGCAGGGGGTCGAACCCGGCGTGGTACTTGGCCTTCGAGGCCGTCAGGGTCACGGCGCCATAGGTTCGACCGTGGAAGGCACCGAGGAAGGCCACGAGGTACGGCCGGCCGGTCGCATGACGGGCGAGCTTCATGGCCGCCTCGACGACCTCGGCGCCGGAGTTGCCGAGGTAGGTCCGAAGCTTCCCGGAGATCGGCGCGATCCGGGCGATCTCGCGGGCCGTCTCGGCGTAGATCGGCAGGTAGAAATCCGAGGCCGAGTAGTGGATCAGGTCCGCTGCCTGCTCCTTGATGGCGCCGACGATTCGCGGGTCACCATGGCCGGTCGAGTTGACGGCGATGCCGGCCGCGAAGTCAAGGAACAGGTTGCCGTCGATGTCCTCGATCGCCATGCCCTGGCCCCGCACGGGGACGATCGGGTACGCCCGCGGCAGGCTCGGCGAGGTCCACTCCTCGTCGAACGCGACGTGGGCTCGCGCCTTCGGGCCGGGGATCTCGGTGACCAGGTCCGGGAGTGGCCGATCCGAGATCGCTCGACGGCTGCGGTCGGCGGGCGTGGACGAGACAGATTGGGCCACCGAGCTACCTCAACGCATAAGGCTTATGCAGACTGCATAGTGGGACGGGTCGAGTCTAGCGTGCCGCCGGATCCCGTCGCCGCTCGCCGGGCCCAGTCGCGCGCGTTCATCTCCAATGCCCACAGCGGCGGAACCTCGAGGGCCCCGAGCAGAACCCGCAGTAGAGGGGTCGCCGGCCTCCGACCGGCGCAACATCGGCGGCACCTGGGCCACATCTCAACTGAATTGAACGCCCTCGCCCGTATCAGCCGGGTACCGGGAGCTTGGCGACCCTCGTCGCCGAGGACTTGTCCCGGCGCGAGCATGCCGCGGGACGACTCGGCGGCCACCGCTGTCGCGATCCCGTCGCCCAGCCGCTGATTCCGACCCCCAGGGCGCCGGAACCGGCTGAAGCGTTCAACTCAGCTGGTAATGCGGCAAGCTGCGGCCCGGGCAGCCGGCGGCGCGAGGCGGGGCGCGGCTTCAGCTCGACGGGAAGCGGGGATCCGTCCCGAGGATCTCGTACGAGTCGACGACGAGGCGCTCGCGGCAGAAGCCCGTCGCCGTCATCGCGGGCACGGTGACCGCGTCGCCGCCCTCGCCTTCGACGATGCTGCACGACGCGGCGCGCGAATCGTCCAGGTGGACCGTGACCCGGATGATCGAGCCGAGCGCCGGGCGCTCGGGGCCGTCCGGCGCGAACCGAAGCGCGAGTGGCCCGAAGGTGACGCTCGGGTCGACCGACAGGAAGTCGAGCTCGACCGGGGTCGCGAGCCACGGCGGCGAGAACGTCCCGGGCACGAAGACCCCGCAGCCGAAGCAGCCGAAGGTGCCCTCGAGGACGATCGGGTTCGAGCCGAAGCAGGCCAGCCGTTCGGCCGGCAGCATCCCGCTGACGCTGGCGAGGTCGGCGACGGCCGGGCAGCGCGCCGGAAGCGCTCGAATGTAAGGCGTCGAGCCCTCGCCGCCCGCGACCCAGCCGGAGACCGGCGCGCCGTCGAGCGGCATGACAGGATGCTCCGGCAGCCGGGGCAGCTTGCCGTCGGCGGTCGAGACCTGCACCACCGGGTACCAGTCGTAGCCCTTCGCCCGGACCGGCCCCCAGCCGTAGTTGAGGTTGTCGAGCGGCGAGATCACCAGCACGTCGCCCCGCTTGAGGAGCGAGACCCGGTCCGCGCCCGTGGTTGGGTTCTTGCGGAGATTGAGCTCGGTCGCCAGGACCTCGACCGCAGTCCCCGGTGCGAGATCGCCGCCGGCGGCAGGCGGCGGCGTGACGGCGGGGGTGCCCGAGGGCCCGTCCGCCCCCGGCGCCTCGCTGCCGGGTGTCAGGCTGGCGCCGCCCGACGGGCCCGCGACGGAGGTTCCCGGCGCAGCACTCGGCGGCGCCCCGGAACCGGCGGTCGAGACGATCTGGCTGCAGCCCCCGACGGCGACGGCAGCGAGCAGCAGCAGGATGGTCCCCCGGGCGGGCCACATGGCCGGCATCCTACCGGACGGCCGGCCTCGGCCGCGGTTCATCCCCACTCAGTCGACGACGGTGTGGCTCTGCTCGCGCATGAACTGGGCGACGTAGTAGCGCGACAGGCCGGCCTTGCCGGTCGAGCCGGAGCCCTTCCAGCCACCGAACGCCTGCACGCCCGGCCAGGCGCCGGTCGTCGCGCCGGCTCGACGGTTGACGTACAGCACGCCCGCCTCGATCTCGTCGAGGAAGCGTGCGACCTCAGCCTCGTCCTCGCTGTAGACGCCCGCGGTCAGGCCGTAGACCGAGTCGTTGGCGAGGCGGAGGGCCTCGTCGAGCGACTCGACCGCGTGAACCGCCGTGAACGGCGCGAACAGCTCGTCCTGGAACAGCCGATGCGAGCCCGGCAGGCCGCCGACGACGGTCGGTTCGACGTAGAACCCCCGCTCGAGCTCGCCGTCTGAAAGGCGTTCGCCGCCGATGAAGACCTTCCCGTCCCGGCGGGCCTCGGCGACGGCCCGCTGGTGCCGGTCGACGGCCACCTGGTCGATGATCGGGCCGAGCCAGTTCTCCCGCGGGATCGGGTTGCCAATCGTGATCTTCTCGGTCTTCTCGACGAGCATCCGGACCAGCTCGTCATGGACCGGCTTCTCGACGTAGACGCGCGAATTCGCCGAGCACTTCTGGCCGCCGAACCCGAAGGCGCTGCGCATGATGCCCTCGGCCGCCTCCTCGAGGTCGGCGCTCCGGGTGACGATGGCCGGGTTCTTGCCACCCATCTCGACGATGCACGGTCGCGGGTAGAGCGTCGAGAACGTCTTGAACAGCTTGAACCCGACCTCGTAGGAGCCGGTGAAGACGATGCCGTCGATGCCGGGGTTCGACTGGAGCTCGTCGCCGCCGGTGTCGCCTGGACCCATGACGAGGTTGACGACACCCGGCGGCACGCCCGCGTCCTCGTAGGCGTGGATGAGATTCACGCCCGACAGTGGGGTCGCGGAGGCCGGCTTGAAGACGACCGTGTTGCCGGCCATGAGCGCAGCCGACGATGGCCCCGCGGCGAGGGCCATGGGGAAGTTGAAGGGGCTGATCACGGCGAACACGCCGACGGGCCGGAGGATCGAGCGCGTGTGCACGGTGGCGTCCCCGAGATTGTCCATCGGGTGGTCGTAGCCGGCGTTGTCCTCCATCGTCTGGCTGTAGTAGCGGATGAGGTCGGCCGCCTCCTCCACCTCGCCGAGGGCCTCGAGGCGGTTCTTGCCGCACTCGAAGGCCATGTCCGCGGCGTACCGCATCTGCCGCTCGGAGATCAGCTCCGCGGCGCGGCGGAGGATCGCGAGGCGCTCCCGCCAGGGCGTGCGGCGCCAGGCCGGTGCCGCGGCGCGCGCGGCGGCGATCGCCCGCTTGACGTCATCGCGCCCGCCCTTGGCGAACGTCCCGACGAGCAGCTCGCGGTCGATCGGCGAACGGGCCTCGAAGGTCCCCTCCGAGCCGTCGACCCACTGGCCGTTCACGAAGTTCTGATGGTGCCCGCCGAGGGTCGCCCGGGACGCCGCGACGCCGGCCTCGTAGAGCTGGTGCAGCTCCTCGTTGTCGGCGCGCAGGGTCGCGTAGGTGATCTTGAGACGCGGCTTGGCTTCGGTCGTCATCGTCAACGCTCCGATTGCTGGAGACGGGCGCGCGGGCGGGGCGCTGCCCGCGCGGATCATTGCCGCCAGTCTACCGCCGAGCCTGATGATGGCGATCGCCGTCCGGCCCGCTTCGGACGGTCAGGTCGGCAGGTTCGAGACGACCTCGGGCAGCGACGGGGCGACGGCGTCAGGCGTGACCCTGGCAGCGGCAGCCGCGGCGGCGTCGACCTTGCCGGTCAGGACGAGGATCGTCCGCAGGCCGACGCGACGGGCGGCGGCGATGTCGGCCTTCGGGTCATCACCGACCATCGCCACATCCCGCCGCCGGAGACGCGATTCACCGCGGACCGCGAGCTCGGCCGCGAGCTCGGCGACGGCCTGCCGGAAGACGAACGGCGAGGGCTTGCCGCAGACCACGGCCCGCCGCCCGAGCGCCGCCTCGAGGCCCACGATCAACGCGCCCGAATCGAGCGTGTGGCCCTTCGGCGTCATCCACCACAGGTTGCGATGGATCGCCACGAACTCCGCGCCGGCG
>VEOW01000188.1 GCA_012026785.1 Chloroflexota bacterium
GTCCGGTCCGGGCTGCCCGGGGCCGAAGGGGTCCTCAGCGCCCCCGTCGCGCCTGGCCCGCCTCGCCGCGCGAGCGCGCCAGTTCCACCCCGCCGACGCTGGCCACCGCCGCGTACGCCCCCGCCGCCGGGATGGCAACCGGGCCGTTGACCGCGAACACGATTCGGAGCTCCGAACCCGGCACCGCGCCCGGCGGCCGGCCAGCCTCGAAGTCGGCGCCGATCTTGGGGTCCATCGCATTGCCGTCGGCGTCCTCGAAATGCAGGTCGAGATGGTGCCGCTGGTTCGTCTCGTTCCAGTCGACGTCGATCGCAACCGCGATGCCGACCATGATCTGGGCCGGGAAGGTCGGGAAGCGCAGGACCCGCCATGCCCCACCGAGGACGTACAGCTTGCCGTCCACGGCCTGGGCGCTGTCGGCGAGCAGGAGGGCATGGATCTGCATGTCCAGAAGGGTAGCGCCGGCGGTGGAGGGCCGGACGGGCCTGGCCGGCCCGTCAGGGCAGGATCGAGGCCGGTGTCCAGTCTGCGGCGAGCGCCAGCCACAGCAGGCCGAGGTCGATGACGAGGCCGAGCGCGAGCCACGGATGGAAGAACAGGACCAGCAGGGCGATTGAGGCCACCGTTCCGAGGAACAGCGTTGGGAACCAGACGCCGATCGGCAGGACGCCGACGACGGCCAGCGCCGCGAGCGCGAAGCCGCCGAGGGTCGCGGCCGTGAGGGCCAGGCCCAGGGCACGAGTGATGTCGGCGTCGAACCCGGCGGGCGTGAGCAGCCACGAGCGGGCAAGCTCGAACGGCCATGCTGGTCCGCCGGCGGTCGCCGGCGGCCGGGGACCGATGAACGCGGCGTGGATGGCGCCATGAGCAAGCAGGAATGCAGCGACGAGGAGCTTGGTCATCTGAACCGACCGCGCCGAGCGCGACTCCCGGGAGAGGGCGAGGCGGCCGCCCTGACCGTTCCCGTCTCGCGACGATCGTTTCGGGTCCGCGGTCGCCGGGGTAGGGTCGGCCGGCCCGGATTGGGCGTCTCCATCGGCCCGATCGATGGGCCGCGAGGATCGACTAGCGGAGGGCCTCCGCGGCGTCGCTCCGTGCCCGCCGCTCGCCGCCCGCGTCGCCCGGCCCGGCTGTGTCGGCGGCGTCGTCCGCCTCGGACACGACGCGGCGCGCGGTTCGCGCTGCCCGTTGCCGCGGCCGCGCTGGCTGTGCCACATGGAACGGCGGCACGACCGCGAGCGGCGGCATCCTGACCTCCTGCTCGATCGTGTCGCCGAACGCCTCGAGCTGCGTCGCCCGGCCCGGAACGTGGGCCGACGGCGCGACCGACCGAGCCCGCTCGAGGTGGGTCATCTGGTCGTCGAAGAAGATGTGCGGGCGGAAGATCCGCAGGACCTGGGTCTTGTCCGCGCCGCCGAGGAAGAACGACTCGTCGATTCGAACGCCCCAGTCGCGGAGCGTGTTGATGACCCGCATGTGGGCCTGGGCGTTGCGCGAGGTCACGAGGGCCGTTCGAACGGGCGCCTCACCCTCCGGGAAGGCGGCCTGGAGCCGGTGCAGCGCCCGCAGGAACGGCTCGAACGGACCCGGCCGCAGCGGCACGGCGACGTGCTCCGCCTCGTGACGCTGGAACTCGTCGAGGCCGTAGGCCTGGTAGACCGCCTCGGATTCGTCGCCGAACAGGACGGCGTCGCCATCGAACGCGAACCGGACCTCGGCCTCCTCCTCGCCCGCCTCGGGCTCGACTCGCTCGGGCGGCGGCAGCACGAGCGCCGCCGGCACACCGGCTGACAGGGCCTCGACGACGGACTTCGACTCGGCCGACAGGAACAGTGAGCAGTGGAACGCGGCGAGATACGGCCACGGATCGCGGCCGCCACGGAAGACGCCGCGCTCGATCGGCAGGCGGTGGTGGGCGATCGAGTTGAAGACGCGGACCGCGGATTCGGCATCGTTGCGCGAGACCAGGACGACCTCGACGAGGTTGCGACCCGCGCGACGGTTGATGTCCAGCAAGCCCCGGATAACCGAGAAGGCCGTGCCGGGCGCCAGCGGCTCGTCCTCGCGCGCCTGCTGGTACTCGCGGTAGGCGGCCAGCCCCTGGCGCTCGAAGACGCGGTTCTCCTCCTCGAGATCGAACAGCGCCCGGGTCGTGATTCCGACCACGAGCTTGTCCTCGAGCGAGTAGGCCACCGCTGCCACGACCTCCAGTCCGTGCGCCGCGCTTCCGGCCGGCGCGCGACGTGACTCTACCGCACGCCGTACCGGTGTCGATGGCTGAATCGTCCCGCGCGCCGTGCTCGCCCAGGCGCTTGACCACGTTTATGTCTAATGCCCACCCCACGGGTACTCGTCCGAGGCTTTCTGCCACCTGCACATGAGATGGGCGCATGACACGATCCGGCGATCGGGCCGATGCTCGCTCGTGCTCAGTTCGTCAGCGCCGTGCGCGCCGCAGGCCGGGCGGCGGTGCCTTGTGCCCGTGGCACGGTCGCTTGACAGAATCCCGGCTCGGTCGCGAGGGCCTCGCAGGCGGGATGTTCTCGTTGCTCCGGAACAGGTTGGCGGGGTCGTAGCGCGCCTTGATCGCGGCGAGCCGGTCGAACGTCGCCCCCGGGTAGGCGGCCCGGATCCGCTCGGGACCCTCGCCCGACAGGAAGTTGACGTAGATGCCCGTCAACCCCTGGTCGATCGCGCCAGCGACGCCTTCGACCCAGGCCTGCCGCGACGGCCGCTCCTCGAGCGAGGCGTACGACGCGACCACGATGGCCATGATCCGGTTCGAACGATGGGCGTAGGCGGTCGCGTCGGCCGGGACCCGGGCGGCAGCCCCGTCGACGACCCGCAGCTGGACGGCCCGCAGGGGCGCGTCGAGCCGGTCCATCGCGGCGACGATCGTCTCAGCGGCCGCGCGGTCCACGTGGTCGATGAACAGCGATCGACCGGTGACGGCGAAGCCGGGACCCTCGCCCTCCTCGGGCGGGTACATCTCCGGGTAGGCCATCGGCCGGGTCAGGTCGGCGTGGGGTGTCGTCAAGGCCCGGAAGGGCGCCAGCGCCCGCTGTCCGGCCTCGGTCTCGCCGGCGAAGCCGAGGAACGCAAAGATCACGGTCGTGCCGTGATGCTCCGGCGCCACGAATGGCAGTGGCGGGCAGGGCATGACGTTGACGATCGCGCTGAGCTCCTCGGGCGCCGCCTCGGCGGCGGCCATGAAGCCCTGGACCACCTCGGCGGAGGCCGGCAGGACGAGCATCCCGCCCACGAACGACGGCAGCTCCACGAGGCGGAACCGGAAGCGCGTCGCGACGCCGAAGTTGCCGCCGCCGCCGCGAATCGCCCAGAACAGGTCGGGCTCGTGCTCGGCGTCGACCAGCCGCAGCTGCCCGTCGGCCGTGACGATCTCCGCGGCGAGCAGTGAGTCGATCGTCAGCCCGTGCTTGCGGACGAGATAGCCGGCCCCGCCGCCGAGGGTGATCCCACCGATGCCGACCGAGCCCGTGTCGCCGAAGCCGACGGCCAGGCCATGCTCGGCCAGCGCCCGCGTGACCTCACCCGCCGTGAGACCGGTTTCGAACCAGCCGGTCCGCCCGGCGACGTCGATCTCCATGGCTTTCATGTCGCGCAGGTCGATGACGATCCCGTCGTCGACGACGCCATGCCCCTCGCCAGAGTGGCCGCCACTCAGGACCGCGAGGGGCAGGCTGCTCTCGCGAGCGACGGCGATGACCGTGGCGATGTCGTCGGCACCGGCGACGCGGACGATCGCGGCCGGGCGGCGATCGACATGACCGGCGGCGACCTTGCGGGCCGGGTCGTAGTCGGGGTCGTCGGGCCGGATGACCCGGCCGCGAACCTGGCTGGCGAGCGAGTCGAACAGGGTGTTGAGGGTGGGTGTCAGGGACATGGTGGGACGCTCCGTGATTCAGGGAGGGGCAGGGTACGGCGGCCTCCAGAAATGCGTCGATCGAGCGTCCCACGATTCGACAGCGAGCGCGAGATTCAGCGACGCCGGTAGTCGATCTCCCAGCGGGTCGTCCAGGTCGCGCCGCCGTCCAGGCTGAGCTCCCAGGTCCACCGGAACCGGTCGGCTTCGAGGTCACGGAAGACCATCCGCTGCCGCGCAGCCGCCCCGCGCTCCGGGGCGAGCCGGACGAACCCGAAGTTCCCGTCGACACGCTCCCCGACGAGGTCGAGGTAGCCGCCCGAGTCGTCGACCCAGGTCTGGCGCCACAGCGCCCGCTCCGGATCGAACACCGACCACGACTGCCCGACCAGCCTCGAGTCGGCGTCGCCACCCTCGAACTGCTCGTGGAGCACGTGGCCCCCGAGGATCCAGGCGAGCCGATTGGTGCCCGATCCACCGGCCCACGAGACGTCCCAGTCGCCGACCCAGAAGTCGAGCTCGTGACCGTCGAATGGGCGCCCGGCGGCGCCCGTCGGCGACCCGGCGTCCGTCGGCGGGTCGTCGCCCACGCTCAACCGGTCAGGAACAGGCCGATCAGCGCGCCGCCGACAACGGCGTAGGTCACCAGCCACAGCCATGGCTCGGCTCGACCCAGGCCGCCCATCGACGCGCCGAGGGTTCGCAGCAGCGGGATTGCCGCGACCGACACGCCGGCGAGGAGGGCATGGCTCGGCGCCGGCTCGCCGCCCGACGATTGCCACATGGCGCCCGTCACGACCTCTGCGACGACGATCGCGAGCACGACGTACGCGAACCGGTCGAACCACGCCTTGGCTGGCAGCCGTTCCAGGCCCAGCCCCCAGGCGACCGACCAGACCATGCCGGCCACGACCGCCGCGCCGGTGACGTAGCCGAGGATCGAATGCAGGGCGTCCATGTGCCGGGCCGAGGGTAGCGCGTGCCTGGCGCCGTCAGGTGGCGGGACCGCGTCGGATTACGGCCACTCGAGCGTGGCGCGAAAGATCTTGGTTCCCGGCTGATTGCCGATCTCGAGGAAGTACTCCAGCTCGCCGTTTCGATGGAGCAGGGCGGCGTCCCAGGCACCGCCGGTCAGCGGGAAGTCGGACAGTTCGATGTTGGGGCCCGGCAGCTTGGTCCAGGTTCGACCGTCGGTCGAGGTCGCCAGGCCCCGGGTCTTGAGATCCAGGCCGGAGTAGACCATGACGAGGCCCGAGGGTGTCGAGGCGACGCGCGGCCGGTCGAGGGCGCTGAACTCCCACGATTCAGTCGCCTCGAGCACGGGTGCCTCGTCCTTGGTCCAGGTGATCCCGTCGTCGGAGAACGCGACGCCGATGACGCCGGTGCCGCGACCCGAACCGCTCAGCCCGGTGTCGTAGAGCGCCCACTGGTCGCCGACGCGGACGACGGACGGCCAGGTGACGCCGGCGCTGTCGAAGGCCCCGTCCGGGCCGACCGGCACGATCGGTTCCTCGTCGACCGTCCAGGGGCCCCCGGGGGCGGCAGCGGTCATGCGCCACACCTGCCACGGGCTGGTCGAGGACACCGTCTCGAAGATCAGCACCCACGTCCCGTCGTCGTCGAGGTAGCCGGTCGAGACGTCGATGCCGGGGTCGGCCATCTCGAAGTCCTCGGAGTCGAGTGCGGCGGTGGCCTCGTCGCGCGTCCAGGTGACGCCATCGTCGGAGGTGAGATGCGGCACTCGAACTCGACCCGGCCACTGGCTGAAGGTGTTGGCGAACATGTGCAGCGTTCCGTCGACCTCGATGACGGCGCCGGGGTTGATGTACTTCTCTGCCTCGAACCCGGCGAGCGCCGGGTCGACGACGGCCTCGGCGCCGAACTCGAATCGCTGGCTGACCGGCGGCGGCGCCGT
Source organism: Chloroflexota bacterium (assembly GCA_012026785.1). GTDB lineage: Bacteria > Chloroflexota > Limnocylindria > Limnocylindrales > CSP1-4 > UBA5189. The sequence continues at coordinate 5,799 of VEOW01000188.1, forward strand.
GTCGGTCGGCTCAGCGGTGGGGGTCGCCGTCGGCGCCGCGGTCGGCGGCGGGGGCGAGGGACTCGGTGACGCCGTCGTCCCGCACGCGGCGATGGGCAGGCACAGCAGCGGAACCACCGCGAGGACCTGCAGACGCCTCATCGTCGGCACTTTGGGTCAGCGAGATGACACTCCCATGACTCGACCGTACGACTCGTCGCGGGCGCTGGTCGTGCGTTCCCAGCGAGACGTCATGGTCGGCGCTGGTCCGAGAACGACGCTCGCCCGCCAGCGATACGTCAGCGGCCACGAACGGAACGCCGGCACGATCGTCGTCACGAGGCGCATCAGCAGGGGCAGCGGCCCTGGGTTCCACTTCGAGGTCGAGTCCATTGCCAGCTGAACGTCCTCACCATCGCGCCGCGCCCGCCACGTTCCGGACACGATCGACGGCGCGTCGTCGATGTCCAGGCGCCACGCACCAGCAAGCTCTTGCCCGTTGGGAAGCTGGCGCAGATCCGGCAGCGCCGGATCGAGACGGAGGCGCGCCTCGTGGCCGCCGTTGGCGACGGCAACACCGGGGCCACCCTCCCCGGCGGCATCGAGCGGCCCATCGTGGTTCTCGTTCAACCGTACGGCGACCAGGTCGGCCGCGTACTTGATCAGGCGCCGGCCGTGGAACCTGGCACCCGGCAGACGACCGGTCGCGGCGGGCCGCCCCTCGATGAGGATCTCCGGCTCCCGCCCGCCCGTTCGCACGAGGTCGAACTGGGGCATCCAGACGAGGAGCATCGAGGTCGGCTGTTCGATCGCTGCCCCGAACGGCGCGAGCAACGCGCCTGGGGCGCGGCGGCGCTCATCGGTGTCGTCCACCCGGACCTCGATGCGCCGGCCTTCGGCGTCGCCGAACGCCACGTCGGCCATGACGCCAAATGCTGTGACGTCCAGCCGCGCCGGCGCGATCGTCGATTCCCGCCACTCGCCGAGGCCGGCGCCGATGCCGTAGCCGCCCGGATCGAGTCGCAGGCCCGGCTGGCGGTAGACGTCGACGCGGCCATCACGGCGCCGGTTGGCGAGGACCGCGACGCCCGTGCCATGAACGTCGTCGTCGAAGGCCTGGATCTCCAGGCCCGCATACGTCGGATGGTCGGCGAGCTCGAAGTTGAGCATTCGGTCGATCGTCTCGATCGACAGGGAGAAGGGATTGAGCATGACTCGAGGGTGATGGCGGCGGACGCCGGCGGGGGACCGCCGTCAGGCCGGTTCGGGCCGGGCCCTTTGGCCCGAATCGAACTAGACCAGCTCAGTCGGAATCAGCGGGAAGTCCAGCAGGCGCTGACCCCGGGCGACGCGAAGGCGGCAGGCGCGGCCGACGAGGTCACCGACCAGGAGACGCTGTAGATCCGCGACGCCCTCGATCGGATGGTCGTCGAGCTGGACGATGAGGTCGCCGGGCTTGCCGCCGGCCGTTGCGGCCGGGCTCGGCTGCAGGAGCTGGACCACTTCGAGGGCTCGCCCGCGCCCGAGATCGCGGGCGAGCGGCAGCGGCAGCGGCCGGCTGCCACCAGCGACGCCGAGATACGCTCGGCGCACCCGGCCGTCGCGCATCAGCGAGGCGAGGATCGCCCGGGTCGTGGCGTCGATCGGGACGGCCAGGCCGAGGCCGATCCCCGCGACCGCGGTGTTGATGCCCACCACTCGTCCCCGCGAATCCGCGAGGGCGCCGCCGGAGTTGCCGGGATTGAGCGCCGCGTCGGTCTGGATGACGTTCTCCACGAGCCGGCTGGCGCGGCCGTTGCCGGCCGCAAGCGAGCGCCCGCGCGCGCTCACGACCCCGGCCGTGACCGAGCCCGCGAAGCCGAGGGGATTCCCGATCGCCACGACGAGCTGGCCGACCTTGAGCCGGGCGGCATCACCGAGGCGCGCGGGCACCAGGTCGCCGTCGGCGCGGAGGACGGCAAGGTCGGAGAGCGGATCGCGGCCCACCACTCGAAACTCGCGCTCCGAGCCGTCCACGAACGCCGCCGTCCCGCGAGCGCTGGTGGCAACGACATGGGCCGAGGTGACAAGAAACCCGTCGGGCGTGAACGCCACCCCGGAGCCCGCACCCGAACCCCAGCCACCCTGGCGGGTGACGCGCAGGCTCGCGACCGACGGGATGAGGGTCTCGGCGACGGAGCTGACGGCGGCCGAGTAGGCATCGAGGACCGCGACGTCGTCTTCGCCCGGTTCGGGCGCGTCGAAGCCCCCGGGAGGCATCGCCGGCATTCGCTCCGCGACCATCGACATCAGGCCTCGCCGGTCGCCACGCCGGATCCGACGACGACCGTCCGCTCGTCGAGCCCGCGGACGACCGTCACTTCGAACGGCGTCTCCGCCGACGCCAGCGCTTCGACGAGCTCGTCGGGGTTCGAAATGGGCTTCCCGGCGACGGCGACGATGAGGTCGCCTTCGCGGATGCCGGCCCGGTCCGCGTCGCTGCCGTCCTCGACGCCGCGAACGAGGGTGCCGTCCCGCTCCGGCAGTCCAACGGAGCGCCGCAGCCGGCGCGCGACGTGCGCGGGGGCAACCGCCACCCCAAGCCGCCGCCGGGGCGGAGCTTCGCCACGACCCAACGCCGCCACCCGCTCCCGCAGCGCCGCGTCGGCGGGGATCGCGAGGTAGAAGCCCTCGCCGAGACGATTCGTGTTGAGCCCCAGCAGGCGGCCCTCGGCGTCGAGGAGGGCGCCACCCGACGAGCCGGGCGCGAGGGGAGCGGTGTGCTCGATGCTGCCGGCGATCTTCCGGCCGCCCGGTCCCCGGAATGCCCGGGCGACGGCCGACACCGTACCGAGGGTGACCCGTGTCCCGCCGCCCGGGGTCGCCGCCGCCCCAAAGACGACCGTCCCGACGGCCGCCACCCCGTCAGCCCATTTGAGCGCGCTCGCGCCGTTCGAGTCGACGGTCACGACCGCCAGGTCGCCGTCGACGTCGACCCCGGCGACCCTGCCACGGGTTGACCGCCCATCCGAGAAGGTCACGGTGACCTCGTCGCCGCGGATGTTGTGGGCGTTGGTGAGGATCCGACCGTCGCCGACGACGACACCGGAACCGCGCTGGCGCGACCCGATGCCGACGATCGAAGGGCCGACGCGCTCGGCGACGTCGGACAGGGCGGTCTGGAGCTCCTGGATGGCGGACATGCTGGCGATCTCCTGGCTGTGGCTCGACACTCGGGGTGTGACTTGCAACTTGCAAGTTACAACGAGCCAAGGAGCCTGGCAAGCCCCCGAGTCGCGTACGATGACCGGGATGCCCGCCCGATCGGACCAACCACCGTCGCCGCTCGAGCTCGCCCTCGAACGGGTGGGGGACCGCTGGAGCCTGCTCGTCGTCGAGGCCCTGCTCGACGCGCCGCGGCGGTTCAACGAGCTCCAGGAGTCAATCGCCGGAATCGCCCCGAACATCCTCGCCGACCGGCTTCGACGCCTCGAGCGCGAGGGCGTGGTCCTCGGACGGCCCTACCAGGAGCGCCCGCCACGCCTCGAGTACTCGCTGACTGCCGCTGGCCGTGACCTGGCGGGGGTGCTCCGGCTGCTGGCCGACTGGGGGGCGCGTCGCTCCGATGCTGCCGAGCCGCTCCGCCATGCCCTCTGCGGCACGCCGCTCGAGGCTCGCTGGTACTGCCCGCCCTGCAGCGAGCTTGTGGAGGACGGCGCGCACGTCGACGAGGCGCGTCGGCTGTAGCGCAGGTGACCTTCGACCCTATCGGGCGATCATGGCAGCCCCACGATGAGACACCTCAGCCAATGCTCGGAGACCGCCATGCGCCGCCTCGCCTTTGTGGTCGCCACCGCCCTGCTCCTGGTGGGATGCGGCACCACATCCCCATCGCCCACCCCCACCGCCGAAACGATCGGTACGCTTCCGCTCGAGGTCTCACTCGCCCGAGCCGAAGAGTTGCGGCAAGCTGGCGCGCTGGTCCTCGACGTGCGTGAGCCGTCCGAGTGGGCGGCCGGCGTCATCCCGGGCGCGACACTGATCTCGCTCGGGGAGTTGGACGGGCGGAAGGGCGAGCTGCCGCGGGACCAGACGATCGTCGTCGTCTGCCGATCGGGCAATCGGAGCGCGCAAGGGCGAGACATCCTGCTCGCCGCCGGCTTCCGATCGGTCACCTCGCTGGTTGGCGGCATGACCGACTGGGCCAGCGCCGGCTTGCCCGTCACGACCCCGAGCTGAGAACCTCGCGGAGCGTCGCGGCGAACTCGGTCGGCTGGCCTATCCCGCCGTACTCGCCGCCCATGAAGCCGTCGTGGCCGCCCGGGAAGATGGTCGGCCTGATCCCGAGGCGCTCCGCCGCAGCCTCGCCGCCACGTTGCGCCAGGTGGCCGTTGGACGTCGCTCCAACGCCGATCACGACTCGCGTCGGCCCCCGCCTGATCGCCTCGAAGTCGGGCTCGTAGCTGGTGAGCCACAGGACGTTATGGGCCAGCATGAGATCGTTTCTGCCGCCGTCGTCGTCGGTCGGCAGCCCGAACATGGCAGGGTCGGGGGGCGCCTTGGCGACGTCTTCGGCGGTGAGCGGGCCCTCGTGCATGACGACCTGCATGAAGTGCGCCATCCCGGCTCCCCAGCCCTTCGCCCGGTAGGTGGCATTCATGGCCTGGTTCAGCGCCAGGGCGTGCTCGCGGTCCGGGACGAGCGATGCCAGGGGCGGCTCGTGGGCGACCGCGGTCCGCACGTCGTGCGGGTGCTTCGCGACCAGCGCGAGGGCGACGACCGCACCGCCGCTGCTGGCGAAGAGGTCGACCGGTCCGCCAACCGCCTCGATGATCCGGTGGACATCGTCCGCCCGGACCTCCGGCGTGATTGGCTGGGCCGGATCGTGGGCGATGCTGCGCTCGCTCCCGCGAACGTCATACGTGATGACGGTGCGGTCGGTGAAGTGGCTGGCGAGGGTGGGGAAGCCACCGGCCCCCATCGGTGAGCCGATCAGGAACAGCGGCGGTTCCGTACTCGCCGGGTAGCGACGGACGTCATACGTCAGGGTCGCGCCCGGGACGTCCAGCGTGTGGGTCGTCGGCTCGATCGCGCCCGTTGTCGGTGTGGGCATGGGACGCACCTCCTGCAGGCTTTGGGACCAGCCTATGGCCGCGCGCCGGCGCGGTCCTCGGCGAGGATCGCGTCGATCTGGCCGACGGCCCCCTTGAGGCCCTCTTCCATGCCCATCGCCAGCAGCTGCTCCATCGCCTCGACGGTCGGAAACTCGCTCTCGATGGTCATGCGGGTCCTGCCGCCGCCGATGTCCTCGATGCTGACGCGCCCGGTCGTTCCGGGGAGCTCGTCGTTCGGCGACCAGTCGTCGTTGGCGAAGCCATCGAGGTAGACGAGCCGGTGCGGCGGCTCCGCCTCGAGGACGATCCAGTAGGCCTTCGGCTGGTCGCCCTCGGGGCCGGTCATGTAGTACTCGACGCGGCCGCCGACGCTGAGATCGTGATTGGTGACGGTCGCCGGATAGGTCGGCGGTCCCCACCAGCGCTCGAGCTGGCGCGGGTCGGCCCACAGCTGCCAGACGCGCTCCGGCGAGGCGTCGAATTCGGCCTTCAGGATCATCGTTCGAGCGGCAGGGTCCTTGTGGACGGCGGTGACGGTCATCTGTCGGTCTCCTTCCCGGATTCGGCGAGCAACGTGGTCATGCGCTCGACGCGATCGCGCCACAGCTGCTCGTACTGGTCGAGCAGGCGCCTGGCAACCCGGAGGGCTTCCAGGTTGGTTCGAACGACCTTCCGTCGTCCGACCCGCTCCTTGGTGATGAGGCCGGCTCGCTCGAGGATCGCGACGTGCTTCTGCACGGCCGCGAAACTCATCGAGTAGTGGCCGGCCAGCTCCGCGACGCCCTCGCCGCCGTCGATGGCCCGGCGCACGATGTCACGCCGGGTGGCATCGGACAGGGCCCCGAAGAGGCGGTCGAAGTCGGGTGGCGCGATCTGCATAATACAACCATACGGTTGTATGAGGACTCTGTCAAGCGGGCCTCAGGACCGTCGATAATGGGCCCGGCATGACCGCTGTGGGAGAGCCCTCGGCGCAACACCGCAAGGCCGGGTTCGCGGTCTGGCTCCCGCTCGTCGCCGTCCTCGCGGGCTGCACCGGGGCACCCCTTGGTCCAGGCTCCGACCCAACGGAGCGTGCGGCGGCCGATCGGATCCACGCCCAGGCCCAGGATGCCCTCGACCGCTGGGCCCAAGCGGTGGGGGACAGCGGCGGCGCTTCGATCTCCTTCGTGGGCGAGCTGACCACGCTGATCGGCGAATTCGAAGAAGAAATTGGCAGCGACTACAAGGTGGCGTTGGTGACGGGTCGCGTCGAGCCCGCTGTCCCTCTGTCGGACGAGTCACCCGGACGCGGGGAAGTTCGATGGCTCGACGGTTCGAAGGTGGCGGTCAACGTGCTGTCGCCGGCGGAGGCGCTCGACGACCTGGTGGCCGCGGGCGCCGGAACGTGCCCGGAGTGCCAGCCGATCATGGTCACCGGCGCGAGTCTCGCCAGCAGTGTCGTAGAGACGACCCGCGGCCCCGCCGAGACGCCAATCTGGGTGTTCGCGATCGAGGGGACAGCCGCTCGAGTCGGGCGGGTTGCCGTGGACGACAGCGTGACGGTGGTGCCTCCGCCGTGGAACGCGGAGGACCCTCCTATCGGGATCTCGATCGATGAGGCCGTCGGATCGGCGGACTCGCGCACGCTGGAGGTCAGATTCGTTGGTGCAGTCAAGGGGCGCGACGAGCCGTGCGGGGCCGACTACACGGCCGAAGCGGTCGAATCGGACTTCGCGGTGGTGGTCATTGTTGTCGAGCATCGCAGCACGGCTGGAGGGCCGAATGCGATCTGCGAGTCCGTCGGTCGAGGTCGGACAGCGGAGGTGCGCCTCGCCAGCGCCCTCGGGGACCGAGCCGTCCTCGAGGTTCGGGAGGGCCTGCCAGTACCGCTTCACGCTCCCTGATCGGACGGGCATCTGGGCGGACCGACGGCCCCGTTCACCCTCCGCCTGACTCGATCCAGTCGAGCCACTCACGCACGAGCGCCTGGAAAAGGATGGGCTGGTCGGTGCCGACGCCGTGGCCGGCTCGGTCGAGGATCGCGAACGTCGCGCGCGGGGATGAACGCCATGTCGGCGGCGGCGAGCGCCGGCGCGATGGCTTCACGGTACGCGGCCAAGGTCGCCGGCGTCTGGACCACGGTCCGCTCGAGCCAGCCACGCTCATCGTCGCGCAGCAGGCCTTCGACACCCTCATCTCGAACGAGCACGCGCGGCTCCGGGAGGGTCCGCCCCTCCCGAAGAGGGTTGGAGACCACGAACGCGGCGCCGTCCAGGTCGGCCGCTCGCTCGTGGACGATGCCGAGGGCGATGTACCCGCCCCACGAGCTGCCACCGACGACGAAGCGTTCGCCGGGAGCGACCGCACCGAGGAACTCGAGCGTGACGTGCAGCATGTCGTCCTGGCTGGCGATCCAGTCGGCACCCGGGGTCTCACCGCGCCCAGGCAGGTCGGGATAGATCCGCCGCCAGCCCGAGCGTCCCTCGAACGCCGGCTCCCACTCGCGGACCATCTGGCGATGATCCGGCGTCACGCCGTGGATCAGCAGCAGGGGGCGGCCCGCGCCGGCCTCCCAGTAGTGGATCGAGATGCCCCGCACGTCGAGCGCTCGGGCGACGAGCTGGTCCGCCATCAGTCGAATCTAGCCCCAGCCGCGAGTCCGATCGATACAGGCCCTCGCTGTCTATGCTCCGCAGGATGCGATTCCTGAGAGACGTGCTGGAGCGCGCGCTGACGCGGCTGGCCGAGGTCGGCGCGGATCCCGCGGACGACGAGGAGGCGCGCCTCCAGAAGGCCCTCCTCGTCCTGATCGCCATCCTGATCCTGCCGATCTCGGGCATGTGGGCCGTCCTGTACCTGGCGTTCGGCGGCTGGACGGGCTGGGTCGCCGTGATCTACGGCGTGGTCTCCATCGCGTCCATCGTGCTGTTCGCCCGGAATCGGGACTTCGAGATGCTCCTCAACATCCAGCTCGTGGATATCGCCCTGGCCCCGACGCTGTCGATGATCCCGGTCGGCGGCTTCCTCCCGACGGGCGGCGTGGGGCTGTGGGGCATCCTGGCGCCGCTCGGGGCGCTGGTCTTTCGAGGCCCGACGTCGGGCATTCGATGGTTCGTTGCCTGGCTGGCGCTGTTCCTCGGCTCGGGCATCGCGGCCGTCGTCCTCGATTCGCCGGCGCCGCTGCCGGAGTGGTTCTCCAACGTGATGCTCGCTCTGAACATCTCGGTCGGCGGCACGATCGTGTTCACGCTCCTGGCGCTGTTCGCCCGCCAGCGCTCCGAGGCCCTTGCCGCCCTCCGCGTCGAGCAGCGCTATGCCGAGAACCTCCTGCTGAACATCCTGCCGGGCTCGATCGCGGAACGGTTGAAGTCCAACCCTCGAACGATCGCCGACCAGATTCCCGCCGCCTCGGTCCTGTTCGCCGACGTCGTCGACTTCACGCCTCGATCGGAGGAGCTGACTGCACCCGAGGTCGTCGGCCTGCTCGATCGGCTGTTCAGCCATTTCGACGAGCTGGCCGAACGCCACGGCCTCGAGAAGATCAAGACGATCGGCGACGCCTACATGGTCGCGTCGGGTGTCCCCGAGCCGCGACCTGACCACGCCCAGGCGCTGGCCCGACTCGCGCTCGAGATGGTGGCGGCCATGGGGCCCGGTGGCGCCGTCGGCGACCTGCGGATGCAGCTTCGCGTCGGCATCAACTCGGGGCCGGTCGTCGCCGGCGTCATCGGCCGGAAGCGCTTCCTGTACGACCTGTGGGGCGACGCCGTGAACACCGCGTCGCGGATGGAGTCGCATGGCGTCGCCGACCGCATCCAGGTCACCCGCGCGACCTACGAGCTCCTCCGTGACGAGTTCGTCCTGGAGCCGCGCGGGACGGTCACGGTCAAGGGCAAGGGCGAGCTGGAGACGTGGTACCTCGTCGGGCCGAAGGGGGTCACGTCGGGCAGCTGACTGCCCGAAGGGCTGGGCGCCGGCGCTCCATTCGATCCGGTACGTCTACTGGGCTCCCGTTCCCGGGCCGTCCGCATCTGGGGGTGACGGTGCTCGCGCGTCAACCTTCGAGGCCGCGATGTCGTGTCGCGGGAGGAGGTCGAGATGTCAACGACGGATCGTCGGGCCAGGTTCGCGGTGTCTGTTGCCGCTGTCGCCGTCGCGCTGCTGTTCGTCTCCGTGGACCTTGCCGGGGCTGCTGGTGGAAAGCCTGCCCCGAAAGGCCCCCAGCTGAAGGTCGTGACGCTGGTCGGCCAGACGGTCACGGTGACAACGCCCGGCGTGCTGTACGACGTTGTGTTCACCCCGAGCACGGAGGTGCAGTTCTCGCAGCAGCCCGGCGAGGTCGTGAACGTGTCGATGATCGCCAGGTCTGCCGGCGACGATACGTTGGTGTTCTGCGATATCCATGCAGCGGTCCATGCCTCGGGGATCGACCAGGACGAGATGCCGATCGTCATGCATGAGACCGTGCTCCTGGCGCAGCGCGGCGATGATTGGTGGCGCATGGCCGAGTGGAGCGGCGATCTGTCGCGTACGATCCCGGCGCCGGCCGCCGCGACGGTGCACACCATCCTCGGCAAGGTCTGGATGGATGCGCCCGCCGAGGAGGGCGGGGACTGCTACGGCCTCGAGGTCGGCGGCCAGCACGTGGACTTCACGGTCGACCTGCGCGTCTCGATCGTCACGATGTCGGGAACGTAGAGGTCGCGCCGGCCTACGCCGCCGGGGCCAGCACCGGTGCCGGTGCCGGAGCACCGAACCACCAGCGGCGATCGGCGACCACGATGAGCACGGCGCCGATCACCATGCTTGCCGCCAGGTACCAGATGCCGTCACCTTCGCCGATCACCGGCGACGGACCGACGGCGCTCCCCGACGCGTTGAACACAAAGTGCATGACCGTCGCCACGATCACGCTGCCACCGCTTCTGGCGAACACCCAGGTCAACGGGAACGAGAACGCCAGGATGCTCGCAGCCTCGGCGATCGGTGAGATGTCCTCCAGGGTGAACAGGGCGAGCGCGAAATGGACCGCCGCCCAGCCGATGCCGACCACCAGTGCCGCCACGAACGGGGGCGTGCGGAGCAGCAGCCGTCGCAAGGCGAAGCCTCGCCAGCCGATCTCCTCGAGCAGGGCGAACAGGATGAAGACGACGACCACCGCAACTGGCGCCTGCAGCTGCAGGCTCGAGATGGCGCCCGTCGCCAGTGCGAGGATGCTGCTGCCGAGCTGAATGACGAAGGCCAGGACGACGGCGATGACATACCAGAGCAGCGGGCTGCGCCAGGCGAAGCACTGCCGGATGAACCGTCCGGCACCCGCGCGGCCGCCGAGGAGCCATTCCAGCGCGATCGCCACCGCGGTGGGCAGGATCGTGGCGATGAGCAGCAGACCGAGCAGCGTGCCTTCGTCGGGTGCCGGCACCATGAATACGAGCACGGACAGCCCGACCGTGAGGACCAGGAACATGCGCTCCGGGTAGCGCCCCAAGATCGAGCCGCGTTCCATCGCCAACCCTCCCTCCCGGAGCTCGACGCCACGCGAGTCGGCCTGTTGCTCGACCATTCGTGGAACGCCGCGACCCAGGCGGCAACCCTACACCCAACGGATACCCGCCGAATGCTCGAGCTCGAGGGGCGTCCGCGCCCCCTCAGTCGTCGGGCATCGACCGGCGCTCGCCGACAGGCGTCGTTGCCCCCGGGAACGCCAGCGTCCCGGCGGCGACCCACCATTCGAACACGTCGTAGGCCAGCCGGCCGGCCTGGACGGAGGGATCGCCGTCGCTGAGTCGCGCCGCCTCGGCCAGGTCGCAGGCGAAGATCGACAGCCCGCGCATCGAGATGTCGCTCTGTTCGCCCAGCGGGCCATTGGCGACGAGGACGCCCTGGCGTCGCAGGTCGGCGCGGTAGGCCAGATGGCGCGCCTGCAGCGCGTCAAGCTCCTCGTCCGACATCTGCGGCGCGTCCGCCGGACGGCGCAGCAGGACGAGCGTGTAGACCTCGAACTCGTCGGGAACGTTGGGGTCGCGCGGCATGGTGCGCGGGAGGATAGCCGACGGCGCGTTCCGCCAGCGCGACGCGTTGGGCCTCCGTGATCAGCCCTTCACCACGCCGAGCGGCGTGAGGCGCCGGAGCGGCCGGACAAGCGATGCCGAGGCGGCCATGACCAGTTCGATGTCCTTGTACGCATAGGCCGCCTCCTCGGCGACCGTCCTCGGGTCACCGGAGTGCAGCTTCACGCCGAGCGCCGACATCTCGGCGAAGACCTCCGCTGCGGTCTTGCCCTTTCGAGCGGCCGTTCGGCTCATCGCCCGGCCGGAGCCGTGCGGGGCCGTCTCGAACGCATCCGCGTCGCCGAGGCCCTCGGCGACGTACGACGCCGTGCCCATCGAGCCCGGGATCAGCACGATCTCGCCCGCGCGGGCGCGCACCGCCCCCTTGCGGTGCACGATCCCGTCGACCCCGAAGTGGTGCTCCCAGGCGGCGTAGTTGTGGTGGACGTCCACGACCCGTTCGAGCCGCCCGACCTTCGAATGGCGTTCGAAGGCCCGCTCGACCGCGTCGAGCATCCGCGATCGGTTCACGACCGCGAACCGGAGGGCGAACTCCATCGCCGCCCAGTAGGCCTCGAAGCCGTCGGACCCGGCACAGAAGTAGGCGAGCTCGCGATGCGGCAGCTCCGCGTGCGAGCTGAGGTTCTCGGCGAGGGCCCGCTTGTGGAACGCGTCGCAGATGTTCTTGCCCAGGCTCCGCGAGCCCGAGTGGAGCATCACGAACACACCGCCTGCCTCGTCGCGCTGGAGCTCCAGGAAGTGATTGCCCGAGCCGAGCGTCCCGAGCTGGTCGAGGCCATGCTCCAACCACGCCGGCTGGATGGAGTCCGGCACCGGCAGCCCGATTTCCGCCAGGGCCGCGTCCCGATCGACCGGCCGCGGCTGGCTCTTCGGACCGACCGGCACGTCCCTCGCGATCTGCGCCAGCGTCGCCTTGAGGTCGACCTCGGGCAGGGCCTCGACCGTCAGGTCGGTCTCGACGAGCGCGACCCCGCAGCCGATGTCGACCCCGATCCCGTACGGCACCACCGCGCGGTCGGCGAACAGGACGCCCCCGATCGGCATGCCGTAGCCGGTATGCGCGTCCGGCATGAGCGCGACGTGGTGGATCGCGAACGGCAGGTTGGACAGGTTCGTCGCCTGCTCGAACGCCGAGCCCTCGAGGTCGAAGACCCAGCTCTTGATCGGCACACGCCCGGGCTGGCTGACGACGGGCAGCCCGCTGACATCCTCTGTCACGGCGGTGGTGCTCGAGGTCCTGATCGCCATCGCTCCCGCACCTCCGAACGGCGTTCACGACCATCATGCTCGCGCGTTCACGAGTCGGGTAGGGTCGGGCGGCTCGAACCGACGTCGCGCCGGGGCCAACCCACCCTGTGACCCGGGTGGTGGGGACTACCGAACGACGCGGTAACTGATGTGGACGACGCCGTCGGTGCTGTCGAGGTCGGTCTGCTCGAGCTCGACCCGCCGCGGTAGGACGTCGAACAGGCGCTTTCCCTCGCCGAGCAGCACGTTCACGATGTGGATCCGGAGCTCGTCGACGAGCCCGGCGGCCAGGAACTGGCGGGCGGTGTCGGCGCCCATGAGCCCGATCCGCTTGTCGCCGGCGACCGCCTGGGCCTTCGCGAGGGCGCTCTCGACGCCGTCCTCCACGAAGGTGAAGACCGGATCGGCGTCGGGGACCGGGCCGTGGGTCAGGACGAAGCAGGGGACGTCCTCGAGCGGCCCTTTGCCACCCCAGTCGATGATCGAGTTGTCGTACGTCCGGCGACCCATGATCACGGCGCCGGTGTCCTTGACGAGGTCGCCGTACAGCCGGTCGAATACCGAGCGGTCGTCGAACATCCAGTTGTGGAGCCGCATCCCGCCCTCGCCGAGGCCCTCCTCGGGCCTGTCATTCGGCCCGGCGATGAAGCCGTCCAGCGACATGCTCATGTCGATCCCGACCTTGCCCATCGTTGTCTCCTCGGGGGGCTGACGTTTCGCATCACCCTACCGGCTGACTGGTTCCCGCGCCTTGCGCTGACCGCCGTCGCCGCGGTCCCCGATAGGCTTCAATGGCCCCATGACGAACACCATCCCCGACCCAACGCTCGACCGGCTGCTTCGACACATGGCCTGGGCCAACGCGCAGCTCGTGGACCGACTCCTCGAACAACCCATCGAGACGCTCGCTCTCACCGCGCCGCGCAACGAGTGGTCGGCCGGCCGGATCCTCGCGCACATCCTGAACGCGGCACAGGGCTACACCACTCGGCTGGAGGGCGTGCCCCGGCCGCCGAACGTCGAGCCTCCGGCTTCGACCGAGGAGCTCGCCGATCTCGGCGCGCGGCTGGCAGATTACGACGCGCGCCTTCGCCGGCAGGCGACCGAGCCCGACGTCCTCGTCAGCCACCCCGACCCTGCCCGCGGCTCGGACCTCCGCTCGACGGTCCTGGCCCAGATGATTCACCACGCCACAGAGCATCGGGCGCAGATCGCGGCGGCGCTGGCGACGAACGGCAACGACGCGATCGATCTCGACGCGCTCGACCTCTGGGAGTACGCCGAGGCCGAGGGCCAGGGCCAGTAACGCCGCCGCGGCGGCGCCTCCATTCGTTCATCGATAGTCTGACGCCATGGCAGTCGTGCGGATGGACAACGTCGGGATCGTCGTCAACGACATGGACGCGGCGGTCGACTTCTTCCTCGCGATCGGGCTGGAGCTCGAAGGGCGAGGCACCTTCGAAGGCTCGTGGATGGACCGCACGATCGGCTTCGAGGGTGCCCGCTGCGAGATCGCGATGCTGCGGCCGCCGGACGGCCACGGCGGCGTGGAGCTGAGCCGGTTCGAGTCGCCCCCGCTCGTGAGCACCGAGCCGCCGAACCCGCCGGTGAACGCGCTCGGCTACCTGCGGGTGATGTTCGAAGTCGACGACGTTCGAGACGTCGTGGCGCGCCTGGAGGAGCGCCACGGGGCCAGGCTCGTCGGCGAGATCGTCGACTACGAGGACGTGTACCGGCTGTGCTACGTCCGCGCGCCCGAAGGGTTCATGGTCGGGCTCGCCCAGGCGCTCGGCGAGGGCCGATGACGTCGTACCTGGCCCTGCTGCGGGGGATCAACGTCGGCGGCAAGAACAAGGTCCCGATGGCGGAGCTGAGGAAGGTGCTCGAAGGCCTCGGGTTCGAGAACGTCTCGACCTACATCGCCAGCGGCAACGTCTTCCTCGACTCGGACCTCAGCGCGTCGAAGGTGGCGGAGACGATCGAGGCCGCACTCCCAAAGGCCTTCAAACTCGACTCCGACATCGTCAAGGTCCGTGTGCTGACCGCTGATGAGCTCGAAGCCGTCGTCAAGAACCGGCCGAAGGGTTTCGGCGACGAGCCCTCGAAGTACCACAGCGACGCGATCTTCCTGATGGGCATCGACGCCGCCGAGGCGATGACCGTCTTCAGCCCCCGCGAGGGCGTCGACAAGGTCTGGCCCGGCAACGGCGTCATCTACAGCCAGCGCCTCAGCGCCCAGCGCACCAAGAGCCGCCTCAGCCGCATCGTAGGCTCGCCGCTCTACCAGTCCATGACCATCCGCAGCTGGCAGACCACGCTGGCGCTGCTGCAGCTGATGCGGTGGCGATAGCAGCAGCCACCCGCGAGGCGCGCGCTGCTGATGTTCACGGGCTGGGACGAGGACCCGGAGGTAATAGCACCGCAGAACCAGGGGCTGAGTGACGTCTGACTCCCCACAGTAGCGTGGTTGCTGGGCTAACGCGATGGCGATAACCGGCGAGAACAGGTCTCGCTTCAAGAAGCGGCTGTCCAGCCCGGCGCGACCGCACAGCGCGACGATCCAGGACCTGGCACGGGCTGCGCTACCTCTGCCTCGACCTCGTCGGAGTCGTCCGCCGACCGCGGCAACATCGTCGGACGCCCTCCCTCACCGCTTCTTCAAGAATTCGCGGCCGCTCTTGACCTCTCTGAATGCGGCGGTGAGGTCACGGTCAACTTCGCTTGAATAGGCGAAGTCTACGAGGCCGGCGGGGTCCCACTTCTCCTCAACGAACTTGCTCGTCACGGCGCGGCGCAGTCGCTCGCATCGGTCCCAGTCCCAGAACACGCCTATGTGCGGGACTTGGTCGTCGATCAGTGACCAGCTTCGGTCACTAAGCCAACTGCGTGCAGCGAGGTCGTGCAATCGGCGGAATGAATGGGCAAGCAGGGCTCTTGCCGCCTCTCCCCGCCAGTTCAAGGCCAAGCCAAAGAGGAGCCCCCAGGCCCGATCTGACTTCGGGGATTCGTCGACGGCCCACTGGAGCCACGAGTCGACCGCTGCGAAGTGCATAGCTGTGGAGATCGTGGAGCTATCAGCGACAAACTCCAATGAGCCGGCACCCGGTGCGGCTCGTCCTCGCGCCCACTGCAAGACCTCTGAGGGGTGTCTGGCCGCCAGCCGGGTGGCTGCATCACGAATCCCCGGATTCAGCCTTCCCGCTTCGGCTGCATCGAGCACGGCCCTAACGACGTGGGCAGGCCAAGCATTCGCAGCCCAAACAAACCCTGGGTCGCTACCCGCTTGGACTATGGCGCGCGTGATCTTCTCCGCATCGCGCGTGGATGGGCGAATCGTCCCCACGATCATCTGCTGTACGTCGGCCGACGTCATCCACAGTGCCGGTGCAGCAGCAAGGCTCGGCCGACTGCGAAGGAGGGCCAGGAATATGGGCAGGTCGCTGTCGCGCATGTATGGCAGGTCGCTAACCGCAAACGACGCCGCGAGAGACTGCAGAAACCTCTGAGCGCCAGGAGACTCAGGTCGCTCTATCGCCTGCTGGGCAAGCCTAATCGCGACTGACGGTTCAGTCTCTAGGAGATGCTTTACGACTGTTGAGATGCGGCGCCCCCCAGGCAGCGGGGACGATCCAAGTTCATCTTGGACGATCAGCCGAAGGAGATCGGCATCCTCCAAGTCAGGAGCGATCTGCAACAGAGCACGCTTTGCCCGAGCGAGGCGACTGGACGAGAGATTCGCCATGTCCAGCGTCCGAAACCCCGAAATCAGATCTCCTTGCTCAGTTGCCGTAACGGCCTCAACAAGGAGCGCATAACGCTCGCGTCCGCCGACCCCGGCTTCCCACAGGAAGCGACGCAGGCGACCCGGGGACTCGAGGTCGTGCGCCGCGCGTTTTGACCACGGGAGCTCCGCCATTTCCAAGGCGTTCGTCGCGTGTTCCTGCCGGCTCCAGGCTGCGAGCTGGGTCACAGGCAGAACTTGTAAGTCGAGTGGTCTCCCGTTCACTTGTCGAGGCGAAAACGACCCTGTTGAGAACGCGAACGCCGATCGTAAGCTCGGCCACTGCTGGTCCCATAGAGCCAAGATCGCCGACTCGCATGAGGAGCTGTCACTCCATGGCAGCCAAACGCTGAACGCCGACAGGTACAGAGCCGCCAAAACTTTCGAGGCGAATGGCGCGGATCCAGATGACCATCGTTCAGACGGCACGAGCTCGATCGGCGACTTGTAGCGAGCGTAATCCCCTACGTTCGGGCGGCGGAATGCGAGATTGAGGCTAGTTGCTGAAACGTCAGCGAGCGCTCCCTTAGACACCAGCAACGAGTGAGTCCACACGCATCCCGGTCGTGACATTTCGTACGCCAGCCAGGTCTTCGCGAGGACATAGTACTCGGTGCCAACGAGGGGATATCCAGTCAGATAGGCCTCAAAACCCACCGCCTCTCGGGGTCCGGATAGATCCGTGAGGTCGAGCATTGCATCGGCCTGCGCGTGCGGAAGCTCCACCGAGCTAGCTAGAAGTCGATGACCACGCTCGTACCCGTGAAGGCACTGCTGAAGGTTGATCACAGCGAGCGGAGGATCCAGCGGATTGGCGCGGCGATTCCGTCCGCGGGCGTGCCGTCGGCCGCGATCACCCATGGTCGATCCTCGGGGCTGTCGGGAACCCGCTCGCCCTCCGGAGGCGGCCACGCAGTCCCCTGAGCGCTCAGTCCAAACACTGATGCTGGAAGGACGTCCGCATTCGATTGAAGGAACTGCGCCAATAGCGGCAGCCTCGCCGATAGCCAGCCACCGGGCTCCCCGTCGCCGACGGCATCCCAGGCAGACACACAGACTGCGATTGGTATCCGCCGCCTTCGACTGCGCGATCGAATGAGCTGCAGAGAATCGACCAAGATAGTCTGCGTAGGGGCACGGTCGGGATCGAAAGGCTCTGGCCGAAGAGTTGGGTCGGGCTGCTCCGGATTCAGGTCCGACGCGATCTTATCGAGGCTGCCCTCGACGGCATCCAGAGTTACATGCGGCTCGACGTCGTCCGGGTGTACGAGGAGAAGCAGGCCGGAGGCTCCCCCCACGAATCGGTCGAAACTCGTTGGCCATCGCCTGGATGTCCATGCCTGGCGAATGGTTTCCCCTGAGTAGTCTGGGAGACTGAGCTGCACGTGTCCGTCGCCAGGCCCCTGGAGTTCCAGGGTCGTCCGGCGACTCGTCCCAAGCGACGAGTGTGCAGCCTGCTCGCATGCGATCCAGTCGTCCGCGAGACGGTTCAGATACTCCAGCTCATCGGGCATTCGGACCAGGTGCAGGTCGGACCCCGGCGGTGCGACCCGAATCGCGTGCCATAGGGCGGCGAGGTAGGTCGTCTTGCCCGATCCGGGAAGCCCGACCATGAGAATGCTGCGACGTCGGCTCGACGGCCCGGTCGTCTCCTCGCCTAGGCTCATCGACTCTGCACCGCGACGTCGCCGGCCCACAAGGCTAGGGCCGCGTCGACACCAGTCCCTGTGGCGGTGCGGCCGGGAGTGGCGGAACGGGCACACGTGACCACCAATTGCCCCCGGCGCGTCTCAGGTAGCCGGTCCAAGATCCTTTTGGCGATTCCCTCTGCGGTTTCGACTTCACTACGCTTCGTCATCAGGTCGAGCTTCGTCACCACTGCATCGATAAGAGTCCCTGGACGGAGCTGCGCATGATCCACCATCGTGCGCGCAAGTACCTCGGCTTTGTAGGCGAACCTATCCCGCGTCGCTCGATCGAAGACCGCCGCCCCGTCAACGACCACTTGAACTCGATCCGCACGGGCGAGCACAGGCATGGAACTCGCACCTGCAGGGTGTTCGACAAGTGCCGCAAACCGCTCGCCAGTCACGTCGTTAACAAGGATCTGGCGACGGGTCCCACCCCCGGGCGATGTCGTCGAAACGGAGAGATGAATGAGGTCACCGACCTCGGTGGAAGCCGTTCGCCGCGTCTTTGGCACCTCCAAACCAGATGCAACACGGCCCTCATGGCAACGCTCCTCGAGTGCCATCAAGGTCCGCGAGCCGGCGAAGCCGTATCCGCCGAACGGGCCATCTTGAAGTAGTTCATACACGCTTGCGACGAGGGTCGTCTTGCCGCTATCGACCGGACCGGCAAGGACAATCACGCGCGCACCTGAGAGCTCCTCGGGAATGTCCCCGAACGGTATCGCCAGCGCGCTGTCGAGGGCAACGCCGCGGCCTCGCCGCCGCGGTGCCGCTGTCATCGCTTCTGGCGCCTTCATTCAAGCGTCCCGATGCTCGCATCGTCGGTGTGTCTGAAAGGGTTCTCGCCCATGGGTCGCTCTCGGGCCTTCTGCACACCGTCCCAGAGCTCCGACAATATTCCGTTGCGAACGGCGGACGCGAGAACGATTTCGAATAGGTCCTGATCGGTGAGGTCGCGACTCGCCTCGTCGAGGAGCCCGAGATTCCGCGAAACCGCCAAACGGCGCTGATATGGCAGGGAGCTGAAGGCATACGCAAGAGCTCTCTTGGCGCCCCGGGCCGGCTCTGGTGCGGCTGGCTCCAAGATCGAGCCCTGCTCTTCGTACCCAAGGTTAGCCATCGATTCCAGTCCAAGTGTGACAGTCGTCGCAGGGTTTCCACTGAAGCCCAGATCTGGGCCGAATCGTGCCTCCTGGCGTCGCCAGATCCGCTCCTGGATTGTCAGTCGACACTGTGCGGACGCGACGACGGGGCAAACCTCGATAACGTTGTAACGGGGTTCCCAAGTAAGTTCGGTGCGATACGGGTGAACTGCACCCGCGTATAGGTGGACGCTATTGTCCACATGGCTCAGCCGCTGAACGTGCCCATGGCCCCACAGCTGGACCTGCGCCCGCGTTCGTAGGAGCTCGGTGACGGCTTCAGCATCTCGGAGCCAGGCTGGCGGGTGATGCGCCAGGGTGAAGGTAATCGTATTGGCGCGACGTTCCATTCGTGCTTGAACCGAACCGAGCACCAGAAGGCCGCCGTCAAGGTCATCGTGCTCATCAGAGATTAGTGGCGTCGTCATGCCTCGAAGCCGGACGAAGTAGCCAGTCTCCCTGATCGGCAGGGTGTGCTCCCAGTAGGGCTTGGTGGGCGTGACCGGGCAACCGTACCGTGTCGCAAAGGAAACGTATTTACGAAGAGGAGCTAGGAAGGCCTCACCACCGGCCTTGTCTGCTACGAGGTAGCGAGCGAGTTCGGCGTCAATATCTGGACGCGGGATGGAGCGCAGGCGTCCATGGAAGTCCTGGATCGTCGGACTGGCCGCGACATCCGGCCTATGGACATCGTGGTTACCCGGTACGGTCCAGATCTCGCTCTCGGCGCACTGCGCGATCTCCGCAACCAGCGTCAGCCATTCTGAGGCGGCCTCAAACTCATCGGTCTCCCCCGAAAAGGCGATATCACCGGTTACCAAGATGCCGTCGAGTGGACCGCTCTCGCCCACAACGCGCCGCAGGTCGTTCTCCAGTTCGCGGCGGAGGTCAACGTTCTCATCCCAAAGGTCGCCCCCCACCTGGATTCGAAAGTGAATGTCCGAAAGGTGTGCAAACCGAAGCGAGGACTTCGTGCTCCCCGCTCTCGAAACGTCGTCTCCTGCAGGAACTACGGATGGCCCCATCCCCAACTCTTCTGGGAGGCGATCCGGTGAGCTCTGCATGCCACCGCGGCGCCGCGACCCCCGCCCGCCAGCGGGGCTCAGCCCCTGGACCGATCTGGAACTAGACACCTTCGCGCCTGAGTAGTCGTGGAGCCGTGCGCCAGCCTAGGCACGTGCGTAGTCGCACCCGCACCGGGTGCAGAGCGATGGAGAAGCCCCGGTTGGAGGACACCGGGGCTTCTCGTCGCGGGGATGCCGTTTGCCCTGGTCGCTCCATGGTCCCGATCATGGGACCAGGAGTGACCGGTTGGCTATGGAGGAAATCCCTCCATTCGAGTTCCTCAAGAGCAGCCGCTCGTGGAGCCGCAGTTCAGGCACTTGTAGCAACTGCCGTTGCGGACCATGATCGAGCCGCAATCCATGCACGACGGGGCGTCCGCCTGGGTCGCGAAGGCGACCTTCGTGCCACCCAGGTTGAGCGTGATCCCGCCGCCGTTCGATGCCGTTCCGTTGCCGTTGGCATGCCCATTGGCATGCCCGTTCGCGACCGCCGCGACGCCGACGACCGCCACTTCCTTCCCCTCACTCTTTGTTGCGGGGTCGGGGGCGACGGCGACCACGGGCCCGGCCGCGGTGGGCGGCGCCGCAGGGGCCGGGTCGGCCGAAGCATTAGCGCGTACTGCGTCATCGCGTGATTCGTCCGAGCGCGCAGCGAGGCCGAACGGCACCGAGGATGCCGCAGCCGCGGCCGGCTCCTGACTCTCCGTCCTGTCGATGAGGCCGAGGTTGGCCTTGTCGTCGACACTCAGGAAGCGGCTGCCGAGCCACCGGAAGATGTAATCCACGATGCTCTTCGCGATCGGGATCTCGCTGTTGCCGGTGAACCCGCTCGGCTCGAACCGCACGTGCGCGAACTTGTTGACGAGATCGCGCAGCGGCACCCCGTACTGCAGCGCGACCGAGACCGTCGTCGCGAACGTGTCCATCAGGCCGGAGACCGTCGAGCCCTCCTTGGCCATCTTCAGGAAGATTTCGCCGGGCTGGCCGTCGGGGTAGAGCCCGACCGTGATGTAGCCCTCGTGGCCGGCGATTTCGAACTTGTGGGTAACCGCCGTCCGCTCGGCCGGAAGCCGGCGTCGATGGGGCTTGCCCGCCTCGGCCTGGGCGGCCGCCAGGGCGACCTTCAGGTCCGAGATCGTCTTTTGCTGCTCAAGCCCAATACCCAAGTCGTCTTTCTTGCCGGCCATGAGTGGCTGCGAGCGCTTCGAGTTGTCGCGGTAGATCGCGATCGCCTTGAGGCCCTGCTTCCAGCCCTCCAGGTAGACCTGTTCGATCTCCTCGGCGGTGGCCTTCTCGGGCATGTTCACCGTCTTGCTGATCGCGCCCGAGAGGAACGGCTGGATGGCGCCCATCATTCGAATGTGGCCCATGTAGTGGATCGAGCGCTCGCCGTTTTTGGGCTTGAAGGCGCAGTCGAAGACCGGTAGATGCTCGGGCTTGAGGCCCGGGGCACCCTCGATCGTCTCGCGCTCGTTGAGGTAGTCGAGGATGCCGGCGACCTCGTCGGCCGAGTAGCCGAGGCGCTTGAGGGCCTGGGGGACCGTCTGGTTGACGATCTTGAGGAAGCCCTCGCCGACGAGCTTCTTGTACTTGATGAGGGCGATGTCCGGCTCGACCCCGGTCGTGTCGCAGTCCATCATGAACGCGATCGTGCCGGTCGGGGCCAGGAGCGAGATCTGGGCGTTCCGGTAGCCGTGCTCCCGACCGTGCTCGAGGGCCTCGTCCCAAAGCGAACGGGCAGCCTCGAGCACGTCAGTCGGGACACCCTCCTTGTCGACCTGGTAGGCCGCGTCGCGATGCTTCTCGATGACGCGGAGGAACGGCGCGCGATTCTTGTCGTACTCCAGGAATGGTCCACCGTGGTCGCGGGCGATGATCGATGACTGCTTGTACGTCTCGGCCGTCATGATCGACGTCAGCGCCGCGGCGAAGTTCCGACCCTCATCGGAGTCGTAGGCCAGGCCGCGCGACATCAGCAAGGCGCCGAGGTTGGCGTAGCCGATGCCAAGCGGCCGGAACTTGTGGGAGTTCTCCTCGATCCGCGGCGTCGGGTAGGACGCGTTGTCGACGAGGATCTCCTGGGCCGTGATCGTCACCCGGCAGGCGTACTTGTAAGCCTCAACATCGAATTCGCCATCACTATTGAGGAACTTCATCAAGTTGACGCTTGCCAAGTTACAACTCGTGTCGTCAATGAAGCTAAATTCAGAGCACGGGTTAGTTGCAACTTGACGAGCGCTGTTACTGACCGGGTTCCAATCGTTAATTGTCGTGTCATATTGGATGCCCGGATCGCCACATATCCAGGCCGCGTCGGCCATCCGACGGAAGATCTCGCGGGCCCGGAGCTGTTCGACCGGTTCGCCGTCCCGGACCGCGTGGGTCGTCCAGAGGGCGTCGTTTTCGACCGCCTTCATGAACTCGTCGGTGACTCGAACGCTGTGGTTGGCGTTCTGGAAGAAGACCGAGCCGTAGGCCTCGCCGGTGAAGCTCGGGTCGTAGCCCTGCTCGATCAGCGCCCAGGCCTTCTTCTCCTCGAGCATCTTCGAATCGACGAACTCGAGGATGTCCGGATGGTCGGCGTTCAGGATGACCATCTTGGCCGCCCGCCGGGTCTTACCGCCGCTGTTGTGCGAGATGATGCCGTTCGAAACGAACGCATGGATGCCGGGGACCGTGAAGTCGTACGTCAGGGCCTCGCCTGCAGCCTCCACCGACACGACCTCGTCCCAGAGGTACTGGCTGTCGAGGACAGTCTCCAGGGTTGCACCCAGCTCGGGGTTGAGCGCCCGCACCTTGGGGACGAGGTCCTCGACGGTCCCGGCGCGGGCATACGAAACGTTGTCACTGGTGCGGTTGAAGATGCCGAAGCCGGTGCGAATCAACTCGCCGTTCGCCGCTCGCGCCCAGCCGTTGCCCCCGACCATGAGGGCCCGAAGCGCCGGGACGAGGCTCGGAATGACGTCAAGGTTGGTGTTACGGCTGCCTGGGTCAACGGCCACGAGGCTCGCGGCTGCGGCCTTCTTTCGCGAAGTCACGAGGTAGGGGTGCAGCAGCCGGGCGAGTCGGGACGCGTCCTCGCCGCGATACGCGAGCTGCACATAGCCGTTGACGATCGAGCGTCGACCGACGGCGCCAAGGTTCAATCCAAGGAGCTGAATCTCCTCCAGGAGACGGCTTGAGGCTGATGCGATCTGCACGCCGGTTTGGCCGATGTGCGCGTCGCCCTCGCAGAATGCGCCAAGGAACTCGAGCACCAAGGATCGTGGCGACCGGCGGATGGCTACTGGCACGACCTTCGTCGCTGAGACCCCGGCCGGGAGCCCGCAGTACTCGAAGAACTGCAGCGCACCCTTCCAGCTGAGCTCCACGTATTCGGTCTTGACGCCTGTCGTGGAATGCGTTCGGCTCCGAACCTGACTCGTTGGGTCGACGCCGAAGACAGCCTCAACGCATCGGCAGTAGTCCGCCATGATTTCCCGGTCGGCGGATGAGAAGCGGAATCGCTCGCGTTCGATCGATCCCTCGGCCACGAGGTAGCCGAGAAGGCGCGCAAGTTCTGGCGTCATCTCGCTCGGATATCGGAGCGATCGTCGCTCCGCCACGAGGTTTGGATCAAACTGATCGAGCGCTGGGACGTGGTCGGGCCACAACTCGCGACGACGCTCAACGGCAACGCGATCGCCCGCTCGCAGATCGGCGAGACGAGTCCAGCGCAGCTCGAATGACTTGCTCAGCGTGAGGACCGGATGCTCCTCGGTGCCCGTCAGCTCCAAGCCCATTCGAAGGGTGGCGCGTCGTACGGGCGACATCGGGCTCCGGTAAACATGCGAGATGCGGGTAGGACCGACCGGCGTGTTGAGGGTGAGCGCATTGTTCTTCTCGAAGCCGACGGGCCCCTCGGGGTCCATCGCCTCGTCGATCCGCAGCAGGCCGCCCCCGGTCGTGACGTACGTGTCGGCCGTCAGGCACTTGATGACGCCGGCAAACGCGTCATAGCCCTTCATGAAGCTGACGGGGCCGCTTGCCATCCCGCCGCCGGACATGCGCTCCCTCGAGCTCCGGATGGGGGAGAGATTGCTGCCGGCGCCCGAGCCGAACTTGAAGAGCATGGCCTCGGTCTTGGCGAGGTCCATGATGCTGCCCATGTTGTCCTGAACCGAGTTGATGAAGCAGTTGTGAACGGCGATGTTGTTCGTCAGGTACTCGCCCGACTCGGTCTGGATGTCGAAGACTTCCTGGAAGCCGATGTTCTCGATCCCGACGATCGCTTCCTCGCGGACGTTCGGGACGTGCTTGAGGTCACGCAGGCCAAGCGACTCAAGCAGCTTCGCCTGCTTCTCACGACCGACGAACCCGACGAGCTCGGCAAACCGTGCTCGCTCACTGCCGACGCCGATCGTGACCTCGTGCAGGTCATGTCGATTTTCGCGCGGCTCTAGCTTCCGAAGCCGGCGCGAGTAGATCCCGATCGAGTTGAGGAGCAACTGGACGTCCTCGGCCCATCGTTCGCCGATGACCGCAAATGCGATGCGGCCGGACTCCTGGCCGTTCTCGCGGCGCACACTCACGTAGCCGTCTGCCTGGAAGATGCTCCGCAAATAGGCCGTGATCTCGTCGTACGAAGCCGTCCAGAGCCGTGCCGGCACGCGAATGTCCGTGCCGCGATGAAGAAGGCCCCAGCGCTCGACGAAGTCGCGGACGACCTCGCCGTAGATCCGGATTCGCTGAACCCGAATCTCCTTGGTGTCGGCGTCGCGGACCTTGATGTGCACGTGGGGCAAGGCCGCGTCGAGGTTGTCCATCACCCACTGGTATTCGTCGTCGTTCGCGACCTGGAA
The DNA here is from genome assembly GCA_012026785.1 of Chloroflexota bacterium. Classification (GTDB taxonomy): domain Bacteria; phylum Chloroflexota; class Limnocylindria; order Limnocylindrales; family CSP1-4; genus UBA5189. The sequence goes on from VEOW01000188.1 coordinate 30,691, forward strand.
CTCGACCGTCAGCGAGCGGTTCGTGCCGGATTGGTACTGGCCGACGAAGCCGTCAGCCTGTAGCCAGCCGGCGAGGGCCGCCTCGGCACGGAGTACCGCGAGCTGGTCATCGGGAGATGACAGCTCGGTCAGCTCGCCCGCGAGCGCATCGATTGCGGCACCGACAGCGGCGCCGATCCGTGCCGGCGCGGCAACCTTTGCGCGATGGGGATGCAGATGCAGCCGCATGCCGACCTCGAGCTGGTCGACACGGAGCCACTCGGGCGCGCCGCGACGCTGGCGGACAGCCTTGACGACGTGGTCAGGCGTGGCCTCAACGAAGTTGCCGTTGGCCAGTCGAACCCGGTAGACCGGCTTGAAGCCGTTGTTCTTGACCGCGACGACCCGGGTCAGGCCGTGAGCGTCGTAGACCTCTCGCCCCACGGCGTTCTCGTCGACCAGCCGGCCGATCGGGACCATGCCCTCCGGGGTCGAGACGAGGGCGTCGTATGGCTGGCAGGCCGAGCATTGCGGCTTCGGCTCGATGCCGACGTTGAACCAGACCGGCGAGTTGAAGGCCATCTTCTGGTGGACGAGGAGGTGGGTCAGCTCGTCCCTGAAGGCCTTGAGGTCGTCGTCGGTCGCGAAGTAGCGCTGCGTCTCCGCCCAGGCCGCGATGGTGTTGACGACCCGATCGATAAGCTGCTTGACGCTGCGCTCCCGCTCCGGCGTGCCGACGTGGCCGCGGAAGTACTTGGACACGACGACGTTCGTTGCGAGCTGCGACCAGAACTTGGGGACCTCGACGTCGGTCTGCTCGAAGACCGTCTTGCCGGTCTCGCTCGAGATGCTGGCCGTCCGGAGCTCCCATTCGATCTCGTCGTAGGGATGGACGCCGGGCGTCGTGAAGCGACGCGGCCAGGTCAGGCCGGTGACGCGGCTGCCGTCGGGGTTGGTGCCGGTAAAGCTCGCGCCCCACGGGCCGCCAAGGATTCGGTCCTGCTTCTTCCCGCGCGCCCTGGACGCGCCCGAGCCCTTCGCGGCCGTCACCCCTGGCGTCGTCGCCTTCGTGTCCATCACGGGGACCGGGGTGGCTGTCGCTCGGGCCATCGTGCTCTCCTCTGGGTCCAGCCGACTGCGCTCTGCCGTCCGACTGGTCTCCGGCGTCCGCCGGTCTGCTCTGCCGCGTAGCTGCGCGGTCTCTCGCCGTCGCGCCCTTCGGCGGGGTCAGTCGGGGAGTGCTGATCCCCCTTCCCGGCGCCCGGGACCCGCTCGATTGGGCCCCTGGATTCGCCTGTTCCGACGGTCTCCTGCCGTCCTGCGCGACCCCCGAACGATACCGCCGCAGACCCCGCCAGTCAATACCAAACCACAAGATATTGTGGTCCCCGGAGACCGCGCGGCGCTAGATGTTGTGGAAAGGCCCTACAGGCACGTCCACCCCTGATCCACCCGAGGCCGCCGACTATCCACCGCTTCCGTCCGTTCGTGCACGCCCGTCGGCGTGGTTATCCACCGCCGCATCGAGCTGATCCACGAAGGCGTCCACAGGAGTGAACGGATCGAACGATCGTTCGATCTTACGGGAGGTAAGCGGCCGATAAGCGGCGGTGGTCACGATCTGTTCATGAACGCGACACAGTTCGGCGTCGTCGTGCGGATGAGTCGGATCCGGAGAGGCTGGCGACAGGAGGACCTGGCCGAGGCCGCCGGCGTGACCCGGACCGACGTCTCGCGGGTCGAACGGGGCCGGTTCGACAATCTGCCGTTCTGGAAGATCAAGGCGGTGGCGGCGCCGCTCGAGATCCGGGTCGAGCTGCTCGCGAAGTCCCGCGGCGCCGATCTCGACCGGATGGTTGGCTCGCGCCACTCGGCCATGGCGGAACTCGTGCTCCGCTGGCTGGCCGGTCTGATGTGGGCCGCGCGTCCAGAGGTGTCGTTCTCGGTCTATGGCGAGCGGGGAGTGGTTGACATCGTGGCCTGGAACGCGGAGCGACGAGCGCTGCTGATCATCGAGCTGAAGACGGAGATCGTCGACGTCGGGCAGCTGGCGGGCACCCTGGATCGCAAGGTGCGGCTGGCGTACAAGATCGCAGCGTCCCTCGATCTCGGGTGGAAACCGGAGGTCGTGGGTGTCTGTCTGCTTGTTTCCGACACGATGACCAACCGCCGCGCGATCGCCAAGCACGCCGCGACCTTCGGCGCCCTCCTCCTGGACGACGGCCGGGCGGTGCTCCGATGGCTCAAGGATCCGTCCCGGCCGCTGCGCGGGCTCCGGTTCGTCTCCAATGTTCAACTCCGGGCGCGTTAGATCCGAGTTCGGGCCGATTCAGCGGGTCACGGTGCCTCGGAAGGGGGCGTCGGGGAGGTGATTGAAGCGGGCTCGTGCTCGGAAGGGCGTCGCCAGGATCGCCGCGCCGCCGTGGACCGACCTCGGTTGGTAACTAATGTGCCGGGGGTGGGCATATGAGACGAA
>VEOW01000196.1 GCA_012026785.1 Chloroflexota bacterium
GACCAGCACGGGATCCGATTCGGGCGCGAGCGCCGCGGCGAGCCGGCGGCTGGGCCCGAACGACGTCCGCTCGGCGAGCCGCGCCCGGACGTGCGGGAACTCCAAGATCTCGCTCGAGCGCTGGTCCATGGCGTGGCCGGCTAGCGGGGTCGACCGACGCTGCCCGGGAGGGGCGGGCCCGACAGCGACGGGCTCCCCGGATCGACGAACCGCCACGGCAGCGAGCGCCACGGCTCGGGGGCATAGTCGATACCGCCGCGGGCGGTCGCCATGACCGCCGGCCGTTCCCCCACCCCAGCGGGGCGCTCCAGCCGCACCGGCGAGCGCGGATCGAGCAGGTCCAGGCCGGTCATGGCGCGGTCGATGTCGAAGGCCGCGGCGAGGGCGCCGGGACCGCTCGCGAGGCGCTCGTCCGGAACGGCCCCCGGATCGCCACCGGGGCGCCGCCGGCGAGCCGCGGCATGGCGACGCCGGGCATCCCGCATGGCTTCGAGGCCCGCGAGGGGTTCCAGGGCGCGAACGAGGATCGCCGCGGGTCGGCCGTCCGGCTCCACCACGACGTTGAGGCAGTCGTACATCCCGTAGACAAGGTACACGTAGGCCACGCCGGGCGGCCCGAACATGACCGCGTTGCGGGCCGTTCGCCCGAAGCGGGCGTGGGAGGCGCGGTCGGCGGTGCCGATGTAGGCCTCGACCTCCACGATCCGGCCGATTCGGTCCGGCTCGCGGACGAGCAGCGCGCCGACGAGCGCGCGGGCCGCCTCGAGGGCAGGGGCCGCAAGAGCCTCCCGGGGCAGGACCTCGCGGGGCAGGACCATCCCGCCTCGCGCCCTCGTCAGGGGCGGAACGTCTCGACGATGTCGGCCGGGAACAGGAACCCGAAGACCGACAGCAGCGCCGGGATGATGGTCTCGCGCAGGACGCCGGCGGTCCAGGTCTCGTCGAGGAACCCGTGCAGCGTCCGCAACAGCTCGAACTCGCCTCGCCCGACCGTGTCCTGGACCTCGGGCAGGGTGTAGTACGGGTCGAGCGTCAGCATCACCGCAACGAGGATGATGATTCCCTCGATGACGCCGACGATCCCGCCCAGGATCTCGTCGAGAACCGGGTAGCGCGTCAGCAACGGCGCCGGCCGGTAGGTGATCTGGATGCCGAGGCTGAACGTGACGGCCGCGGCGAGGAACACGGCCCCGAACGCGATCATGTGGCTGTAGGCCGGCCCGATCGTCGTCCACTGCTGGGCCAGGTAGTCCCCGAGCGGCGGCCGCAACAGGGCCGCGATGACGATCGAGAGGATGATCGCCGCGGTCCCGAGCAGGCGGCGGATGAGACCCTGCGCGTAGCCGACGATGAACATCGCCAGCAGCGCGAGGAAGATGACGAGGTCGAACGCGGTGATCTGATCCACTGCGGCTCCCTCCCCCCTGCGTTGCCCCCGAAGGCGCGGATGGCGGCCGAAGCGTAGCAGGATCAGGCCCGGATTCGCCCTCCCACCCGGTGCCCGAGGGCACCACTGATGGTCGCGATCGCCTCTTCGACCTCGACTTCAGTAAGGGTCCGGTCGGGTGCCTCGAACCGCAGCCGGAAGGCGAGGCTCCGCTCATCGTCCGCCAGCGGCCGGCCGCGATACAGGTCGAACAGGACGACCGAACGCAGGTTCTCGCCACCGGCCTCCCGGATCGCGCTCTCCACGTCGGCCGCTGGGACCGCCTCGTCGACGACGACGGCGAGATCCCGTTCGACGGCCGGGAAGCGGGAGACGGCTTCGAACTCGACGGAGGGCAATCCCCCGCCGCCAAGCCCGGCGACCGACAGCTCGGCGACGATGAGGCGCGGCACCCGGAGATCCCAGGCCTCGATGAGCCGCGGATGAAGCTCGCCCACGACGCCCGAGAGCGCCAGCCGGCCGGCGCGATCGCTCGCGCTGGCGAGGGCGCTGCGGCCGGGGTGCAGGATCGGCTCATCGGTCAGGGCCATGTACGTCGGACGGCCTGCCCCGATCACGCCCGCCACGAGCTCGATGAGACCCTTCGCGTCGTCGACGTCGGCCGGCCGGGCCGGCCGGTTCCAGGCCGCCGGTTCGAAGGCCCCCGTCAACGCCAACCCGAGGCGCCACCATTCGACCGTCTCGTCCGCGACGCGCCCGTAGCCCTTGCCGACCTCGAAGACCGCCACGTCGTCACGACCGTGACGGACGTTGCCGGCGACGACCTGGGTGAGGCTACCGACGAGCGAATGGCGCAGGATCGCGTGATCGGCCGACAGCGGGTTCGTGACGGTGATCGGGCCGCCTTCGCGCGCCCCTTCGCCCGTCGCCGGCGGCGGATTGACGGACCAGGCGAAGTCGGCCACGAGCCGCGGCGACACGAGGGCGTAGGTCACCGCCTCGGTGACCCCGGCCCCGACGAGCGCCTCCCGAACGGCCTCGCGCAGGGCCAGCGGCGAGGGCCGCCAGCCGGGCATCGGCGTCGACGGCAGCCGTCCCGGAACGGCCTCGTAGCCGTGAATCCGGGCCACTTCCTCGGCGATGTCGGCCTCGATCTCGATGTCCCGCCGCCACGTCGGGATCGTTGCCACCACCGCGTCGCCGGCCGGTGCCTCGACGGCCTCCGGTGCCGAGCCCGCGGCGACCGGGATCGTCACCGGCCGCGCTTCCGCCTCTGTCGAGATGCCGACGCGGCGCAGCAGGTCGCGCTGCGTCTCGCTCCCGAGATTCGTCCCCAGCAGCCGGTCGACGCGCGCCGGACGGAAGGCCACCGTTCGCGGCGCCGGCTCGTCGGGGTTCGTGTCGACCCGGCCGCGCGCCACCGAGCCGCCGGCCCACTCGTGAATCAGCCGGGCGGTGCGATCCGCCCCGAGCCGGGCGAGGCGCTGCTCCTGGCCCTTCTCGAACCGGAGGCTGGCCTCGGAGCGGAGGCCGTAGTGAAACGCCGTCCGGCGAATGCTGACGGGATCGAAGACGGCCGATTCGATGATCACGTCGGTCGTCGTTTCGGAGACCTCCGAGGCGGCGCCGCCCATGACGCCGGCAATCCCGATCGGCCCGCCCGGATCGGCGATCAGGAGCGTGTCCGGGTGGAGCTCGCGGACGACATGGTCCAACGTCTCGATGCGCTCGCCCGGGCGAGCGGTCCGGACGACGATTCGAGCCCGCCCCGCGGCGGCCCGCCCGACCGCCGCGGCGTCGAAGGTGTGGATCGGCTTGCCGAGCTCGATCATCACGTAGTTCGAGGCATCGACGACGTTGCTGACCGGCCGAACGCCGGCCGCGATCAGGCGCATCTGGACGTCGTCGGGCGACGGCCCGATCGTGACGCCACCGACGTGACGGCCGACGAACCGCGTGCAGAGCTGGGGATCCTCGACCTCGACGGCCACCAGGCCTTCGACGGGCGCCCCATCGTCCTCGACCTCGGTCGCCGGCAGTCGGACTTCCGCGCCGGTGCTTGCCGCGACCTCGCGGGCGATGCCGACGATCGACAGCGCATCGCCGCGGTTCGGCTTGACGTCGACGTCGAGCACGGTGTCGCCGTACAGCTCGGCCAGCGGGCGGCCCAGCTGGGTCTCGCCGTCGAGGATCAGGATGCCGTCGGCATCGGCGGTCAGCCCGAGCTCGTCGCCCGAGCACAGCATGCCCTCGCTCGTCACGCCCATCTTCTCGGCACGCTCGATTCGCCGGCCCCCGGGCAGGACGGCACCCGGCAGCGCGACCGGCACCCGCTGGCCGGCGGCGATGTTGGTGGCGCCGCAGACGATCTGCAGGGGCGCGCCGTGCCCGATCGTGACCTTCGTCAGCGACAGCCGGTCGGCCCGGGGATGCGGCTCCACGGCCAGCAGCTCGCCCACGACGACGTCGGACCAGTCGGTCCCGCGCCGCTCGATGGCCTGGACCTCCATGCCGAGCATCGTCAATCGGTCGGCCAGCTCCTCGGGGGTGAGCTCCAGCTCGACCAGCTCGGCGAGCCACGACAGCGGGACCCTCATCGGAACTGCCCGAGGAACCGCAGGTCGTTCTCGAGGAACAGCCGCAGATCGTGGATCCGGTGTCGCAGCATCGAGATCCGCTCCGGGCCCATCCCGAAGGCGAAGCCCTGGTAGCGCTCCGGGTCGAGGCCGCCGTGGCGCAGCACGACCGGGTGGACCATCCCGGCGCCGAGGATCGTCATCCAGCCGGTCCGCTTGCAGGCCGGGCAGCCCGGCCCGCCGCAGACGAGGCATTCGACGTCGAACGCCACCGACGGCTCGGTGAACGGGTAGTAGCCGGGCCGGAAGCGGGTCTTCTTGCCGGCCCCGAACATCGCGTGGGCGAACTCGTCGAGCAGGCCCCGCAGGTCGCCGAGCGTCGTGCCCTCGTCGACCATCAGGCCCTCGACCTGGAAGAACTCGGTGCCGTGGCTGGCGTCGATGGCTTCATAGCGGAAGCAACGGCCCGGCAGGAGCGCCCGGATCGGCGGCTTGACGGTCCGCATGACGTGGATCTGGCCCGGCGAGGTATGGGTCCGGAGGAGATGTCCGGGTACGTCGACATAGAGGGTGTCCCACAGGTCCCGCGCCGGGTGATCGGGCGGGATGTTGAGCATCTGGAAGTTGTGCTCGTCGTCCTCGATCTCGGGGCTCTCGTACACGACGAACCCGAACTGGCCGAAGATCCGGGCGATCTCGGCCATCGCCTCGATGCTCGGGTGGAGGCTGCCGCGGCGGATGGGACGGCCGGGGGTCGTGACGTCGGTTGTCTCGGCACGGAGGCGAGATTCGAGCTCTGCCGCCCCGAGCTCGGTCCGCCGCGCACCGATCTCGCCTTCGATTGCCCCCCGAACGCGGTTCGCCACCGCCCCGACGAGCGGCCGCTCCTCGGCCGGTAGCTGACCGATGCCGCGCAGGACGATCGTCAGCCGGCCCTTCTTGCCGAGCACCTCGACCTCGAGCGCCTCGACCGCCGCCGTGTCGGGCGCGGCCGCCAGCGCGGCGCGCGTCTCCTCGACGAGCGCCTCGAGGTCGCGGGTCAGCTGGGCAAGATCCATGCCGCTCTCCAGGCCGGCTTCACGGGTGACTTGGCCCTACGGGCGCCTCAACATACCCGCCTGCGCGCCGTCGCGCCCGGTTCCCTCGCCAACTCCTCTGGACGTTTCCCCTCGATTGCCCGCTGGGCAGGTATCGGAACGATCTCCGCCCGCCAGGTTCCCCCACCTGCGCGCTCGGCGAGCAATTGAGGCCGGACAGGCGAGATCCGGTGGACCGCTGCCTCACCGGCGAGCAAATGATGGAAGGTGAGACCGCCCTCATGGCCGGCGCGATCGCCACGGCCGTCAGGCGCCCTTCGCCACCTCGACGATGCGGGCAAACGTGGCCTCGTCTCGAACGGCGAGGTCGGCCAGGATCTTCCGATCGAGCTGGACGTCGGCGGCCTTGAGGCCCTGGATGAAGCGGCCGTAGGTCAGGCCGTGGCCGCGAGCCGCCGCGTTGATCCGGACGATCCACAGCCCGCGCAGCTGGCGCTTGCGCTGCTTGCGATCTCGTGTGGCGTAGGCCATCGCGTGGAGCAGCGCCTCGCGCGCCGGCTTGATCAGGCGCGACTTGGTGCCCTTGCGGCCCTCGGCCGCGGTGAGGAGCCGCTTGTGGCGCTTGTGGGCGGTGACGCCACGCTTGACTCGAGCCATCGAGCGCTCCTAGAGGTACGGCAGCAGGCGTCGAACCTGCTTGGCGTGCTTGGCATTCATGACGGTCTTGCCGGCGTAGCGGCGGGTCCGACGGGACGACTTGATCTCGAGGTGGTGGCCACGCCAGGCGTTGACGCGGATGACCTTGCCGCTGCCGGTCACGCCGATCCGCTTCTTGGCTGCCTGGTGGCTCTTCATCTTGGGCATCGTCGTCGTCTCAGTCTCCCGTGCTCGGGCTGGCGGCCTGGGCGGCCGGTTGCTCCGTCGGCGCCTTCGCCGGCTCGTTCGTCCTCTCGTTCGTCGTCTCGTTCGCGGGTCCGTCCGGCTGCTTGGCGGCCTCTGGCTGCTTGGCGGCCTCTGGCTGCTTGGCGGCCTCCGGCTGTTCGCCGGCCCGCTCAGCCGACGCACCGCCTCTCGGCTTCGGCCCGTCGTTGATCTTCGGTTTGTGGGTCGAGGCCAAAACGATGAACATCGCCTTGCCCTCGAGGACCGGCGCCCGCTCGACGCCGCCATGGTCCTTGACCTGCTCGGTGAACCGGTCCAGCAGCACCCGCCCCAGCTCGGGATGGGTGAGCTCGCGGCCTCGGAAGCGGACCGTCACCTTGACCCTATCGCCGTCCTCGAGGAATTCGACCGCGCGATGAACCTTGGTGTCGAAGTCACCCGTGCCGATCTTCGGCGACAGGCGGACCTCCTTGAAGGTCACCGCGCGCTGCCGGCGCTTCGCCTCCTTCTCGCGCTTCGTCAGCTCGTACTTGTACTGCCCGAAGTCGAGGAAGCGAGTGACCGGCGGGGCGGCCATCGGAGCGACCTCGACCAGGTCGAGGCCCCGCGACTGCGCCATCTCGAGGGCTCGCGGCGTCGGCATGACACCGAGCTGATTTCCCTCTTCATCGACCACCCGGACCTGAGGAATCCGGATCATCTCGTTGACGCGCAGATCTCGGCTGATGGCTTTCCCTCTCGAACGTGCTCTCGAATCACAATCGGCACGTCCGACGGCAAAGATCGAGGCCATTGCCGCGGCCGAACCGGTTGCCGCGGGACTATAGCACAGGCCTGCCGCGGCCCCACCACTGCCGTCGGATGTCGGTCCGCAGTGGGAGGCCCTGGACAAGAACGATGACCTGCTCTTGTGCATGAAGCAGCGGACGGCCACCCCGCGTCAGCCGGCGTACTACCTCAACGGGATCGACAACACGGCTCATTAGCCGAGCGCCGCGGAACTGGCGCCTACGATGCCGCCGCGAGGCGCCTGCCGCCCGATCGATGATCCTGGCAGGAGCGATATCCGCCCTATCGTGCGCTGGTGGTGCTCCTCCCAGGAGCGGACCGAGCACTCTGCGACCCTCGCAGGAGCATCGTAGGCTCGTCCGTCTCCCACCAAAGCGCCGAACACGTCCGGACGCCCGATTCGTGCTCCTGGCAGGGGCGGCGCGGTGGAGGCCCGCGCGTGCAGCTGGCCGCCTATCCGCCTCGCGCCGCGGCCTCGGAGACGAAGCGGTCGCCGAGCTCCGACCAGGCGAGCGTCTCCTGGGCCGCGCCCTTCTCTTCGCCGCGGCGGCGCAGCGTGGCCGTCTGCGACGCGACCTCGCGGTCGCCGAGGACGAGCATGTACGGCACCTTCTGCTCCTGCGCGAGGCGGATCTTGTTCTGCATCCGCGAGTCGGAGGCATCGACCTCGACACGCAGGCCGCGGCCCCGTAGCAGCGAACCCAGCTCGGCGGCGGCCGGCAGATGCCGATCGGCGATCGGGATCACGACCGCCTGGAGCGGCGCGATCCAGAACGGAAACGCCCCGGCGAAGTGCTCGATGAGGATCCCGATGAACCGTTCGAGCGACCCGTAGATCGCGCGGTGGATGGCAATCGGGCGGACCGCGGCGCCCGACTCGTCGATGTAGGTCAGGTCGAACCGCTCGGGCAGCATCGTCAGGTCGATCTGGATCGTCGCCATCTGCCACTCGCGGCCGAGGGCGTCGTTGATGTAGATGTCGATCTTGGGCGCGTAGAACGTGCCGTCCTTGGGCTTCAGCTCGTAGCTGATGTCGGCGGCCGCGAACGCTTCGATCGTCAGGCGCTCGGCCCGCTCCCACAGCTCGGGGTCGCCGATCGCCTTGTCCGGCTTCGTGGCGAAGCTGAACCGGGGCTGCAGCCCGAACCACGAGTACGCCTCCCGGACCTCGCCGAGGAGGGCCTGGATCTCGTCGGGCAGCTGGTCGGGCCTGACGTAGATGTGGGCGTCGTCCTGGATGAACTGGCGGACGCGGGTCAGACCCGACAGCGTCCCCGATCGCTCGTTTCGGTGGAGCCGCCCGAACTCGCTGAAGCGCAGCGGCAGATCGCGGTACGACCGCAGGTGGGAGCGGTAGATGAACGTCGATTCGGGACAGTTCATCGGCTTGAGGCTGAAGGTCTGGCTCTCCGACTCGACGAGGAACATGTTGTCGCGGTACAGGTCCCAGTGGCCGGACTGGCGCCACAGCCGCTCCGAGACGACGATCGGCGTCGAGACCTCCTGGTAGCCCCGTCGAGCCTGGAGCTCGCGCATCGCCCCTTCGAGCGCCCGCCAGATGACCTGGCCCTTCGGGTGCCAGAACGCCGAGCCCGGCGACACGTCATGGAACGAGAAGAGGTCGAGCTGCACGCCGAGCCGGCGGTGGTCGCGCTTCTTCGCCTCGGCGCGGCGCCACAGGAACTGGTCCAGCTCGTCCTGGGATCGCCAGACCGTGCCGTAGATCCGCTGGAGCATCGGCCGCTTCTCGTCGCCGCGCCAGTATGCCCCCGCGACCGACAGCAGCTTGAACGGCCCGATCTTCCCCGTGGTGGGCACGTGCGGGCCGCGGCACAGGTCGCTGAACGGGCCGTGCTCGTAGAACGACACTGCGGGGCGGCGTTCGCCGGCAGCCTCGGCGGCCGTCTCGAGGTTGTCGAGGATCTCCGTCTTGTAGACCTGGCCCTGGCCCTCGACGGCGGCCCGGGCGTCGTCGAATTCGACCTCCTTTCGAAGGAATGGGTGATCGGCGGCGATGCTCTCGCGCATCCGGGCCTCGATCGCCGCCAGATCGTCGGGCGTCAGGGGCCGTGGCAGATCGAAGTCGTAGTAGAAGCCGTCGGCGATCGCCGGCCCGATGCCGAGCTTGGCGCCCGGGAACAGGTCGAGGACGGCCTCGGCCATGACGTGGGCGGTCGAATGACGCATCGCGTCGAGCTCGTCATGGGCGCCGGCGTCGAGCAGCTCGTCGACCGAGCCGCGCGACGGTGCCTCGAGCGCCAGCTCGTCCAGCTCGTCCTGATCGCCTCGCTCCTGGATCTCGTCCGTCTTGTCCATTGCAATCAGCCTGCACCTCGGAATCAGAAAGCCCTCCGTCCTCGACAGGACGAAGGGCCAAATTGCCTCCGCGGTTCCACCCGCCTTCACGGCCTCGCTATTCCCACGACAGGCATACCGGGAGCCGTGCGCTCGTGCCGCGCTAACGGGCGGACCCGGGCCGGTTCACCGGCCGCTCACGGGCGGTGCTGTTCGGGGCTCGAACGCCGGGCTTCCAGCCGAGGCCCGGCTCTCTGGCGATCTGGCCGCCGATCGCGTGTCCCGATCGATGCGCTGGGCCGACTATACCCCAGCGACGGCCTTCGAACAGATGGGATCAGATGCTGATGACACCGAGCAGCAGGAGGATGATGATGATGATCCCGGGGACACCCAGGATCCAGAGCAGGAGCGGAACCATCGATGGCCTCCTTTCGTGTCCCGGGAGATTGACCCGAAGGCGCTCACAGCGACAGGTGGAACACGGGCGCGGGTCGTGAAATCCGGCTGCCGGTTCCGTCACCGCGACGTTGCATGGCACCTGGCCAGCCAGCGTGACGGCACGTTCCTGCAAGGGGCCGGCCCGCCGGCCTTGCGCAAGTGGCTCGCACGGCGGACCATGCTCGGACCATGTCCACTGCCGCACGACAGCAACCCGTGAGCGGGGCGCCCCCACGCTCTGAGCGCAGCGGGCTCGGCAACTCGCTGCGTCTGGTGACCATCGGCGGCATCGACGTCGCCGTCCACGTCAGCTGGCTCGTCATCTTCGGGCTCGTGACCTGGTCGCTCGCGACCGGTTACTTCCCCCAGATCGTGCCCGAATCGACCGCGACCCAGGATTGGATCCTGGGGGGCATCGCGGCCCTGCTGCTGTTCGCCAGCGTCCTCCTCCACGAGCTCGCCCACTCGTTCGTCGCCAAGGCTCGCGGCCTCGACGTCCGCTCGATCACGCTGTTCATCTTCGGCGGCGTCTCGAACCTCGCGGGCGAGGCCAAGAAGCCCGGTGTCGAGTTCCAGATCGCGATCGTCGGGCCGCTGACCAGCTTCGTCATCGCGGCCGTGGCGTTCGCCATCGCCGTGGCGTCCGAGGGCGCCCCGATGATCGGGGCGGTGGCGACGTATGTCGCCGTCATCAACGGCCTCCTCGGCGTCTTCAACCTGGTCCCCGGCTTCCCGCTCGACGGCGGCCGCGTCCTGCGCTCGATCGTCTGGAGTGCGACCGGCAACCTTCGCCGGGCGACCGAGCTCGCCGCCGGCTCCGGCCAGGTCGTGGCCTGGCTGATGATGCTGTGGGGGTTCTGGCGAGTGCTCAACGGCGACGTCCTGGCCGGAATCTGGATCGCGGCGATCGGCTGGTTCCTCCAGAATGCCGCCCAGACCAGCCTCCAGCAGACCGTCCTCGAGACGCATCTGCGGCGGCTCCGGGTAGCCGACGTCATTCGACCCGACAGCACGGCCGCCAGCCCTTCGACCACCGTCGCGGAGGTCATCGAGCAGTTCGTCCTGCCAGGCGCCCGACGCGCCGTCCCGGTCGTCGACGGCGGGCGTCCCGTCGGGATCGTGACCCTGTCCGACCTGCGGGACGTGCCGCTCGAGGCACGTGAATCGACGCCGGTCTCGCAGATCATGGCCGGACCCGATGCGCTCGTCACCGTGACACCCGTGACGCCGTTGCGGACGGCCGTCGAGGCGCTCGCCGAGGGCGAGTTCGACCAGCTGCCGGTGGTCGACGAAGGCCGCCTGGTCGGCCTCGTCACGCGGGGCGACGTCATGCGCCTCCTCCAGATCCGCGAGGCGCTCGATCTCGACGGCCGCGACCGCTGAATCGATGGCCGACGTCGCGACCGCGCGTCGTCGCAGGATCCTCGCCATCGACGGCGGCGGGATGCGGGGCCTGATCCCGGCAGTCGCGCTGGCCGGGCTCGAACGAATGACGGGGCGACCGGCCCGCGAGGCGTTCGACTTCCTGGCCGGGACCTCGACCGGCGCCGTCATCGCCGGCGGCCTGGCCGCCGGCATTCCCGCCCAGCGGATCGTCGAGCTGTACCGGCGCCGCGGGCCGGAGCTGTTCCGACGGACGCCTGTGGTCAGCAC
>VEOW01000164.1 GCA_012026785.1 Chloroflexota bacterium
CCGGCCGCGGCCGGCGGCGCAGTAGATCGTCTCCTCCTCGCCAGGATGGACGTGACCGATCGGGCGGCTGCCGGGCGGGAAGACGGCAACGCCCATCGAAACCTGCCGGGCGTCGCTGTTGTGGGGGCCGAAGTAGCCGTGCCAGATCCGCCCCGGCAGCGGGACGACCTCGGCCTCGGCGCGGGCCACGCGTTTGATCATCGAATCGCACCCCTCGTCCGCCGGGGACGCCGTTCCTGAAGGAATAATCGATTATCGAGAATACGACCCGAGTGCCTGGCGGTCAAGCGCGCGGCGTTCCCTCACCAGACGAAATCGGCCCTCCCGCCGGTGGCGGGAGGGCCATGCTCAATGGTCATCTTGGATGGTCGCGCAGCAGCTACCAGCTGCAGCGGTTCGGCGGATCGGCGGGATCGCACTCCGCGTCGGTCTTGATCTGGTCGAGGATCTGGAGGCCCTTCTCGGCATCGAGGAGCACGGGCTCGCCCGGCGTCCCATCTGCGCCGAAGGGGATGTAGGCGGGAGTCACGGCGTTCACGCCACCGTCGGTGTATGAGCCTGGACCGGTGACTCCCTCGTAGTCGATGTCCTTGCCGTCGCGGATCATGGCCACGCAGTCGGCGTAGGTGTAGCAGACCTCGCCGCCATCACCGACCTCGAACATCGCCGGCGCCCAGGCGCTGGCCTTGTACGAGCCGGCGGCTTCGACCGCCAGGGCGGTCTGGACCATCAGGTCATAGGTCGAGAATGCGTACTGGTTGTACGCATCGTACGGCGGGCACGTGTCCACGCCCTCGATGCAGTCGGTCTGGCCATCCCAGAGGGGCTGGAAGAACGCCCAGGCCGGGGTATCGGTGTTGGGGGCGAACGACGGGAAGCCGATCGACTTCTGCGAGGCGATGGGCTCGGTGCCCAGGGTGCCGATGAACTCGGCCTCGCTCCAGCCGGTCTCACCGATCCAGGTGAGCGAAAGGCCTGCCTCCGCCGCGCCCTTGATGAGCGCCGCGGACTCGGTCGAGCCTGCCTGGACGATGACGGCGTCGGGCTTCAGGTCGGCGATCTTCTGCGCCTCGGCCCGGTAGGAGGGCTGCGATGCTTGGACGTTGATTCGCTCCAGGAGATCGAGGCCCAGGATGCCCGCGGCCTCCTCTGCCGCGTTGGCGGCGAGCTGGAAGCCCTCGACCTGGGTGGCAAAGATGACGATCTTGTTGAGGCCTTCCTGCTCGGCATAGAGGGCCCCATACGTCCCGAGTGCCTCGTCCAGGCCCTGCGCCCGGAAGATCGGCTCGGCGGCCTTGCCGCCGATGTTGCCCGGGATGGCGCCGCCGTGGACGGACGGACCGAGCGGCGAATCGTTCTCCTGCCACCAGTCCAGCATGTAGTCGCGATAGGTCCGGTACTGGTGGGCGATGCTCACCAGGATCTCCGCCTTGTGCTGCTCGACGCAGATCTTGGCTGCCTGGCCTTCATGGTCGTCGCCGATATCCTCGGACACGAGCTCCCAGCTGCGGCCGAGCGGCGGATCGGTATTGATGACCTCCTCGATTGGGAAGCGCACGTCGTTGCTGAGCGACGGCCCGTACGCGGCGAATGAGCCGGTGTAGTACGCGAGCTCGCACACCACCACCGGCTCGGTCGACATCGACGGCTGGGTGGTCGGCCCTGTGGTGCCGCTCGGCGTGGTACAGGCGCCCGCCCCGAGGGCGAGCACCATGGCCATCACCAGGATGCGGCCCGACTGGATGCTGCTGATCCTCACTGCTCTTTCTCCTCCTGTGCCATGGCCCCAATCAAGCTTCGTCAGATCCGGTATCCCTCCTTGAGCTGCTGGGTCGTCAGGTCGGCGGCGTCGACCACGGCGTACGCCTCGCCGAGGCTCAGGACCATCACTCGATGGGCCACCTGGAGCGCCTTCGTCGCGTTCTGCTCTGCCAGGACGATGGCCACGCCGCGGGTTTCATGGAGCTCCCTGATCTTGTCGAAGAACATGTCGACGTAGAGCGGCGACAGACCGGCCGTGGGTTCGTCGAGCAGCAGGACATTGGGGTCCTGCATGAGGGCTCGGCCGCAGGCGACCATTCGTGACTCCCCGCCGCTGAGCGTGCCGGCCTTCTGACCCTGGAGGTCCCGTAGGCCGGGGAAGAGCTCGAACACCTCGGCGATCCGCTCGTCGTGCGGGCGCCGACCGATCATTCCCCCGACCGTCAGGTTCTCCAGGACGGTCAGGTCCGCGAAGACACCCTTTTCCTGGGGCACGTAGCCCATCCCGAGGCCGGCCGTCGTGTACGGACGCAGCTGGGTCACGTCGCGACCCTGGAAGCGGATGGAGCCGGCCATGACCGGGATCAGTCGGGCCAGCGTCGCGAGCAGGGTCGTCTTGCCCGCCCCGTTCGCCCCGAGGACCGCGAAGATCTCGTCGCCGACGGTGAAGTCGAGACCCTTGAGGACGGTGACGCCGTGGTAGCCGCTGCGCAGTCCGGCGACCTCGAGGTTCGGGGGTCGGGGCGCCTCAGACATGGCCCTCTCCCAGGTACTTCTCGACGACGGTGCGGTGCTCCCGGATCGACTGGGGATCGCCGTGGAGCACGACCTTGCCCTCGGCCATGAAGTGGACCTCGTCGCAGAGGCTCCAGATCACGTTGAGGTCATGCTCGACGATCACGACCGCGGTCCCGGCGGCTGCGATTTCCCGGATCGTCGCCATCACCTTCTCGGTCAGCTCGCCGGGAAGGCCGGCCGTGGGCTCGTCGAGCATCAGGAAGCTGGGCTTGACAAGCAGGCAGCGGATGATGTCGAGGAGCTTCTTTTCGCCGGCGGAGAGCGCCAGGGCCCGGGCGTCCGTGAACCCGAAGTAGTCGAGGTAGCGCGCGATCTCGCTGCCGTACCGCTCGAAGACCAGCTCCTCGCTGAACACCCGGTACGGCTGCTCGTAGCGGTGCTCAGTCGAAGCGAGCAGCAACGAGTCGAGGATCGTGAGCTTGTCGAAGTCCGTGATGACCTGGTTCGACTTCACGACTCCGTGTCGCGCCATCTGGTCGGCGGGGAGCTTCGACAGGGCGACCTCGGGTCCGTCCACCGGGCGAAGGGTCACGCTGCCGCGGTCGAGGGGAATCGAGTGCATGATCATGCGCATCAGCGTCGTCTTGCCGGCGCCGTTGGGGCCGATGAGCCCCTCGATCGGCCGGTCCCCGAGAACGAGCTCATCGACGTCCACGACGACATGACCGCCAAAGCTCTTGACCGCGCCCTCGATCCGGATCTGGGGACGAGCAGCCGGCGCCGGCGCCACGACGTCAGCGACCATGGAGCTTCCTCATCAGCTGGTCGCGCCGCATGTCTCCCAGCAGCCCGAGCGGCCGGAACAGCAGCACGAGGATCAGGGCCAGCCCGAACAGCACCTCGCGCATGACGGGCAGCGCCTGCGAATACCACTCCCTGGGCAGTGGCAGGTAGGTCCGGATCACGATGTCGAACAGCCCGACCGTCAGGACCGTGCCAACCACCGCGCCCCAGACCCGCGCAGTCCCGCCGAGCACGAGCCCGACGATCGCCGCGAGCGTGATCGAGATCCCGATGTGGCCGACGTCGAGGTACCGGACCATCACGGCTTCCATCGCCCCGAGGAGCCCCATCGCCGCCGACGTCACCACGAAGAGCCAGAGCTTGGTCCGGAAGGTGGGCTTGCCGAGGCTCCGAGCGAGCGGCTCGTTGCCGCCGGTGGCGATCAGAAGCCGCCCGTACGGCGAGCGATGGACCCGCCAAACGTAGAACAGGATCGCGGCAACGAGGAGGCCCGTGATCATGAGCCAGACGAACTCGTTTTCCTTGACCGTGCCGATGTCGTACGGGAAGCCGAGCCCGCCGAGCCCGAAGGCGCCGCCCGTCCAGTCCGCCTCGGTCGTGGCGACGATCTGGACCGCCGTGGCGAAGCCGAGCGTGACGACGAGCACGCCATCGATGTCCAGGTCCGAGATCAACCAGCCGACGAGGGCACCGGCGAGCCCGGCCACGAGCGTCGCCGCGGCTGCGCAGGCCAGGAACTGCCAAGGGTCCCCGAACGGCCAGTCGACCTTCACGTACAGGACCCCGAAGGTGTACATGCCGACGCCCCAGAACCCGACAACGCCGAAGTTGGCGATGCGGGCGAGCCCAAGCTGGAGGTGGAGCAGCAGGCCGAGGCCGGCGATCATGACCACCTCGAACAGGCCGGTGATGAGGAAGGCGTCGAGCCAGTCGAGCATTGGGCTACACCTTCGCCTGCTCGGTGAGCCGTCGGCCGCGCCACTTCAGGATCGCGATGAACGCGACGATGAGGACCAGCTGCCCGTACAGGGCCTGGTCGAACTGGAGGGCCATCGCGGCGAGGGCAATCCCGGTCGCGACGCCGACGGCGATGACACCGCCGATTCCCCACGCGCCACCAACCAGGACGACGAGGAAGATCGCCAGGAACTGGCGCCAGCCGAGCAGCGGTGACACCGACGCTCCGACGCCGTAGAAGGCGCCCGCCAGCCCGCCGGCGACCCCGGCGATGAACCAGATCAGGACGGTCACGGCAAGCGGCCTGATGCCGCTCACCCGGGCAAGGTCCTCGTCGCTGGCCAGTGCCCTGATCTGGAGTCCGAGTCTGGTCCGCTGGATGATCCAGTACAGGGCGAGCGACAGCGCGGCGACGCTCAGGAGCGCGACGAGCCGGAACGACGTCACGCCGCCCCCGGCGACGAAGATGGTCTCAGGCGGCGGTACGTTGAAGAACCGTTCGGGGTAGCCGAACACGAACTGCAGGCCGTGGCGCAGGAAGATCGACAGCCCGAAGGAGATGATGATCAGCTCCAGCACGCCAACGTAGCGCCGCCTGGCCGGCCGGAAGACGAACAGGTAGGTGGCCACGCTGACCAGCCCGGCCATGACCGCCGCGGGGATGAGCACGGTGTAGAAGTTGAGGCCGAAGCTGGTGTTGGCCCACATCCCGAAGTAGGCGCCGAGCGTGATCGTCTCCGCGTACGCAACGTTGATCAGCCCGGTGAGCCGGTAGAGAAGAGCAAAGCCAATCGCCGCCAGGACGAGCGGCGCATGATCCGTCAGGCCGATCAGCAATGCGCGAGCAAGGAAGTCCATCAGCCGCTTGCCCTCGCAACGGCGGGCGACGCGCAGCGGCCGGCAGGCCCGTCCGAGCCCGATCGCGAGCCTGCGAACCCAGTCCTCACGCTTCCTACCACGCGCCCTCCGGTCGGGACCTTGGGACGCATCACCTCCGAATCGATGGGGCAGGGCGGCCAAAAGCCGCGATCATCGATTATCGAGGATACTAGGAGGCGCAACGCGCCATTGCAAGGGACTATGGCCGGGGCGAGGGGGCGGGAACAGAGCCGGAGGTCACCGCTGGAACCGACCGATGGCCGCGACACCGGCGGCCTCCTGAGAGTCCTGTCCGCGGCCGGGCTGATGGGCACGCTCGGGCCCATCGCCGCGATCGCCTATGGCGAGGGCTTGTCGGCACCGACCCTCAGCGCGCTGCGGGCCGCGATCGGCGGGGCGATCCTCGGTGGTCTCGTGCTCTCGCGCCGGCAGCCGTCGGTCAGGCTGCGCGGGCTCCCCCGCGGGCAACGGCTGCTCCTCGCGCTGGCCGTCGTCGTGAACGGCCTGATGAACCTCGCGCTGTTCCTGGCGTTCGGGGCCATGGCCGTGGGGCTGGTCATGCTCCTGTACTACGCGTACCCGGTGATCGTCGCCGGCCTGTCCACGGCGCTGCGACGCGAGCGGCTGACGGTCGTCCGAAGCCTGGCCCTGGTGTCGGCAGGGCTCGGGGTGGCCCTGGTCGTCGGCGGCCAGCTCGGGCCCGACGCCAATGCGACGCCGGTCGGCGTCACCCTCGCGGCAGCGGCAGCAGCCGGCCAGGCGATCTACCTCGTTGCTATCCGGGACGGGTTCGACGACGTACCGCCGATCCAGGCGACGTCCCTGGTCCTGGCCGGCGGCGTCGTGATCTCGGGCGGCGCCGCGATCGCGCTCGAGGGAACGGGCGTGCTGGGCCCTTGGCTCGGCTCGCCGATCGCCTGGCTGGCAATCGCCTGTGCCGGGACCGTGGGGGCCCTCCCGAAGGCCTGGATCATCTCCGGCGTCCGGCGCATCGGCAGCACGACGGCCGCAATCTCGATGCTCGTCGAGCCGCTCGTGGCGGTCAGCGTCGCGGCCGTCCTGCTTGGCCAGTGGCTGACGATCCCGGAGCTCGCCGGTGGCGCCGCGATCCTGGTCGGCGTCGTCCTGGCCCAGCTCCCGGCGCGACGGGCGCGGCCGCTCGTTGTCGAGCCGGGGTAAACCGGCCTCAGCTCGGCCGAATGTCCGGGTCGGGCAGGACCAGGTCGCGGATCGCACCCTGGAGGTCGTGATAGGACTTGACGAAAGCCCGCAGGGTCCGGGCGCTGGCCCCGTAGCCCTCGAACTCCTCGGGCGCCAGCCCATCCGGCTCGTAGGCGCGGCGGAAGTCGGGGATCCGCTCGTACAGGTCCGCGATCAGGGCCTCGTCGACCGGTAGGTCCATCCGGGGCTCGGGGACGATGCCGCTGGCGTTGAAGCGGACCTGCCAGGCGTGGGGCATGGTGGTGCTGACATCGCCGCCGACCAACTCGGTCCAGTGGAGCCGATGCCGGTACGCCGCGCCGAGCAGGCGCGACCGATAGCCACGCTCCCGGAAGATGGCGTAGGCCCGCTTGAAGGCCGCGATGCCGGCCCAGTTGGCGGCGTCGGGGTGGAGCGCGACGTTGTCGCGCTCGACGAGGGCCTTCATCCAGTCGTCCAGCCGGCCGATCATGATCGTGACGATCGGCGACATCGTCGAGATGTCCTCGCCGGCCGCCTCGCGGCGCGCCAGCCCTCGCTCGACGGCCTCGGCCGCGGCGATGGCCTGTGGCACCGTGAAGCTGACGGTCGAGTTGATGCTGATCCCGCGGGCCGTCGCCTCCTCCATGCCGGCGATCCCGGCCGCGGTGCACGGGAACTTGACCTGGATGTTGGGGGCGAGCTCCCGGAACCGAAGGGCCTGTTCGAGCATCCGCTCGGCGTTGCGATGGTTCGCCGGGTTCAGCTGCAGCGACAGCCGGCCGGCCTTGCCCCGGCGAGCATCGAAGACCGGGCGCAGCACGGCCGTGCCCCGGACCGCCATCTCCTCGACGATCGCCCAGGTGAGGTCGAGCTCGGTGGCGGTGGGCAGCTCCGCGGCCAGCTGGTGGACGCGGGGCACCCAGTAGGACGCTTCCTTCTTGAGGACCTCGAGGACGATCGTCGGGTTCGAGGTCGCCCCGGTCGCTCCGCGTTCGACGGCGTATTCGAGCTCGGCGATCGCGCACGAGTCGTTCCAGTACTGGGTTGGCGTCTCCTGCGTCATCCGGAGCAGGGGACTGGCGAGGGTGGCGAGGACCATGGCCGAGCCTCCGATGTGGTACCGAGGCCTATCGTCAGGCATCGAATCCAGGGCTGCAAGCAACCGGGAGACGCCGGGTCAGCCTTGACCCCGGGTGCCGCTCGCCCTAGAGTTATCGACAATCGATTATCGATCTATCCTGCCTTGCTGTAAACCAGGTCACTTTCGCGGGGTGCACGCGCACGTGGCAACCGTTGTGCTCGTCGGCACGCTCGACACGAAGGCGCCGGAGTACGCGTTCCTCCGTCGACGCGTGCGAGAAGCGGGCTGCGAGGTGATCGTCGTCGACGCCGGGGTCACCAGCACCGCGTCGGAGGCCGAGGGCGACGCCGACGCCGTGGCGAGAGCCGCCGGTGTGGACCGTGCCAAGCTGGCCGCAGCGGGCGACCGGGGCTCGGCCGTGGCCGCGATGACCCTCGGCGCGACGGAGATCGTCCGCCGCCTCCATGCCGAGGGCCGGCTCGACGGGATCCTGGGCGTCGGCGGCTCGGGCGGCTCCTCGCTCGTGTCGGCCGCGATGCAGGCCCTGCCGCTGGGGGTGCCGAAGATGCTCGTCTCGACGATGGCCTCGGGCGACACCCGGCCCTACGTCGGCACGAGCGATATCACGATGGCCCACGCCGTCGTCGATTTGGCCGGCATCAACCGGGTCTCGGAGCGAGTCCTCGCCAATGCGGCCGCGGCGATCGCGGCGATGACGCGGGCGGCGGTGGCCTTCGAGTCGAGCCTCCCGGCCCGGCCCGTCGTCGCCGCGACGATGTACGGCAACACGACGCCCTGCGTGACGCGGGCCCGGACGCTGCTCGAGGACCGCGGCTACGAGGTCCTGGTGTTCCACGCCAACGGCAGCGGTGGCCGGGCCATGGAGGCCCTGATTCGGGAGGGCCTGATCGACGGCGTCCTCGACGTGACCACGACCGAGCTGGCCGACGAGCTGGTCGGTGGGGTCTGCTCGGCGGGACCGGAGCGGCTCGAGGCCGCGGGCGAGCTGGGCCTGCCGCAGGTCGTCTCGCTAGGGGCACTCGACATGGTCAATTTCGGGCCGATCGACACTGTCCCGCCGGCGTTTCGCGATCGGAACCTGTACCGGCACAACGCCGCCGTGACGCTCATGCGGACCACCGCGGAGGAGTGCGCCGAAATCGGTCGAACCCTCGCCCGAAAGCTGAACGCCGCGACCGGGCCGCTGGCGGTCTTCATCCCCGCCGGCGGGCTGTCCATGGTCGGTGCGCCGGACCGGCCGTTCCGCGACCCGATCGCGGACGCGATCCTGATCCGGGAGCTCAAGGCGAGTCTTCGACCCGACGTCGAGGTGGTCGAGATGACCACCGACATCAACGATCCCGTCTTCGCGGAGGCGATGGCGGAGCGGTTCGACGAGCTGTACCGGGCGTCGGCCCGACGGCGGCCGGCCGAGCGCCGGGAGGAGGTGCATGACGGAAGGCGGATCACGACCGCGGCGTCGGCCGCGCACTAGCCACGAGCCGAGGTTCGTCGCCTTCCCGGCGGCGCCGGCCGAGAGTCACAGGAGGAAAGCGCAGTGCCCTTGAAGGAAGAGGTCCTCGACCAGTTCCTCGGGGACGAGACGTTCCCGATCGAGTGGACGTCGGAGACCGAGAAGCTGCTGTTCTGGGTCTACGACGACCTGCATTGCCCCAAGCCGCTGAGCCCGATGTACGAGGACATCGGCGGCTGGTGGCTGTCGTGCGATCACATGTTCCGGCGCTTCGGCACGCCCTTCGCGACGGACTGGATCTACAAGAACATCAACGGCTACCTGTACACCGCGGCGATCCCGGCCGAGGCCGGCCTGGAGGTCGTGACCCAGGAGTACGACCTGGCCACCCGACCGATCGTGCCGCAGGCCCACGACCCGGGCTATGCCGACAAGATCGGCCCCTATCTCGGCGCCGTCCTGCCGGTCTACGGCCACAACTTCGTGACCTGGTGGAAGACCCGCTTCGTGCCGGAGATGCAGCGCAACTTCGACTACATCGAGGGCATGCTGGACAAGAAGGCCGAGCTCAGCCTGGCGGACGTGGCGGTCCTCCTCGAGGACGCCATCGACATGCACGACCGCCACTGGAAGATCCACTGGATGCTCAACTTCGCCCAGCTGTCGGCGACGCTGAACCTCCGGGCGGTCATGGAGAAGACCCACGGCAAGATCGACGAGGTCCTGCTCGGCCGTCTCCAGAGCTCGGCCAACGACCGCAACTGGGACAAGATCCGAGCGCTCTGGGAGGCCAAGGAAGAGGTCAAGGGTGACCCGGAGCTGGCGAAGGCCTTCGACAGCCCCTCGGCGACCGAGATCGTCCCCCGTCTCCAGGCCTCCGAGCGCGGCCGGCGGTTCATCGACGAGCGGATCACGCCGTATCAGAAGGAGTTCGGCTGGCACGCCGTCTGGAGCCACGAGTTCGTCTTCCCGAGCTTCCGGGAGGACATGACCCCGGTGATCCAGCTGGTCCGCGACCAGTACGCCTCGAACTACGACTACCCGTCGACGGTCGCGAAGCTCAAGGCCGACATCGATGCCGCGGCCAAGGAGATCCTCGAGGGCCTCGAAGGCGAGGCGCTGGAGGAGATGCGGGCCGCCAACGAGATCAACCTCAAGATGGCCCCGCTCACCCCGGACCATCACTTCTACATTGACCAGGGCGCGAATGCCCACGTCCGGCTGGTCCTGATCGCCCTCGGCGAGAAGCTCGTCGAGATGGGTGTCCTCGATCGGCCCGACGACGTGATCATGTTCCGCTACAACGAGCTGCGGGCGTTCGTCGGCAACCCGACCGGCATCGACGGCCGGGCCATCGTGGCCGCCGCCCGGGCCAAGTGGCAGGCCGCGCTGAAGGTCCGACCGAAGGACTGGGGCGGCACCGTCACCGCGACCCAGCTGGCATTCCCGTATCTGAACCTGTGGGGCTTCCCCGACAAGTTCTACCGCTCGAAGGAGCAGGAGCACGGCAAGGTCAAGGGCATCGCCGGCTCGCCGGGCGTCATCGAAGGCGTCGCACGAGTCGTCATGTCCGAGGCCGAGTTCGACAGCCTCCAGACCGGCGAGGTTCTCGTCTGCGAGATGACCAACCCGGCCTGGCAGGTGCTCTACGGCAAGATCGTCGCCGTCGTCACCGACGCCGGCGGCACCGTCTCGCACCCGGCCGTCCTCGCCCGCGAGTACGGCATCCCGGCCGTCGTCGGCTGTTCGGTCGCGACCACCCGAATCAAGACGGGCGATCGCCTCCGGGTCGACGGCAACACCGGCGTGGTCGAGATCCTCGAGGCCGCTTCGGCACCGGCGCCCGTCCTGGCTGGCGTCGGGATGCGCGACTGACGGTCCAGCCTTGACCCGCCAGGAGGAGGTCTCGCGCAGCGTCCTCAGCGATCAGGTCAAGGATCGCCTGCTCCAGGCGATCCTTGACGGTCGCTACCCACCGGGCGCCCGCATCGTGGAGCCCCGGGTCGCCCGGGAGCTCGGCACGAGCCAGGCGCCCGTCCGGGAGGCGCTGCGCGATCTCGAGGGCCTGGGGGTCATCGAAACCACGGCGTTTCGGGGAGCTCGGGTTCGTCGGCTCTCGACGGACGAGCTCCTCGAAGCCTTCGCCGTCCGCTCGGAGCTCGAATCGCTGGGCGCTCGCATCGCGATCACCCGCCTGACCGACGCCGACCTCGACGAGCTCGCCGGCTACGTCGCCGAGATGCAGGACGCCGCCGATGCCGGCGACGTCCACCGCGAGGCGATGGCCGACGCCGCGTTCCACGGGCGGATCGTCGAGCTGGCCGGGAACGCCACCCTGGCCCGCGTGTGGCGGACGCTCGAGCCGTTCCTGCGGACCTACATCACCATCGTCGCTCCCGGCTCGGACCGACGGCGCATCGCGGACGGCCACCAGCCCGTGCTCGACGCGCTCCGCCAGCGCGACCCCGAGATCGTTACCGCGGTCATCCACCGCCACTTCGAAGACGCTGCGGCGAGCCTGGCCAGCCACTGGCCGAGCTCGCAGCCGCCGGCGACCGAACCGACAGACGGCGGCCAGTCAGGCGCCCGACCGGGTCGCCTCCCGGAGCTCAGCGCACCATCCACCGACCTCGCCGTCCCCGCCAACTGAAAGGACATCATGAACAATCAGCTCCAGCTCACCGAGGAGATGTCGGCCGGCCCGGCCCGCCTGCGGGTGGACGTGTATGGCGGGGAGCCGCGGGAGCACGTGCTCGACGACCTGAGCTTCCTCAACTACCGGCTGGCCGACGTGCGGATCTCGCCCGAGGTGACGCTCTCGGAGCCCGACATCGTGTGGCACCAGGACGGTGAGAAGGGGATCGCCTACGACGGGCACGTCGTGCGCTTCAGCGGTCCCTGGCCCGCAGGGCCCATCCAGAAGGTCGTGGTCGCGATCCTCGCGCTGCGGATGGAGGCCGCGGGCTGGCATCCCTCGCACAGTGCCGCCGTCAACTACCGCGGCAAGACGTTCCTGTTCCTCGGCGGCGAGTCCAACCACGGCAAGTCGATGGGTCTCATCGAGGCCGGGGTCCGGGGCGGCCTCCAGGTTGCCTCCGAGACGACCGTCATCGACGAGGACGGCCGGGCCGTCATGGGCTCCGTGGAGCCATTCCTCGTCAAGCGGACCGAGGGCACGGAGCGCGCCGACAAGGCCGCCCCGAACCGTGGTGTCGAGAAGTTCTGGGGTTCGATGCCGACCTGGGGCATGTTCGAGGGAACGCCGAACATCGACCTCGTGATCGTGCCCGCGATCGACGGCAACTTCGACCGCTCGGCCAACGAGCTGATCCCGTTCGAGCGCCAGTTCCAGTTCCTGCACTCGCTGCAGAACTACTTCCTGACGAACGAGCTGCTGGCGCCCGGCCACGTCATGCCGCTGGTCGACACCGACGAGCTGCGCGCCCGCCGGGCGACGTTCGTGGCCCGCTTCTGCGAGCGGCCGTTCTACTTCATCCGGGCCGCGACGCCGCAGGTCCTGCTGGACGCCGTTGAGGAGGTCCTGTAGGCAGCGATGCAGCCGTTCGCCTATCGCCGGCCGTCGTCGCTCGCCGAAGCGGTCGCGATCCTCGAGAGCAGTGGCCCCGAGGCCAGGCTCCTGGCCGGCGGGACCGATCTGATCATCCGTCTCCGCGACGGGACGCTGCGGCCGTCCGTCGTCGTCGACGTGAAGGGGGTCGCCGAGCTGCGACCCGGCATCCGGGAGGACGATGGCCGCCTCGTCATCGCCGCCACGACGGTCATGACCGACATCATGGCCGACCCACGGGTGCGGCGGGACTTCACCGCGCTGGCCGAGGCGGCGGCCGTCGTGGGCTCCGTCCAGATCCGCAATCGGGCGACGCTGGCCGGCAACCTCTGCAACGCCTCGCCGGCCGCCGACACCTCGCCGCCACTTCTCATCTACGACGCGACGCTCGTCGTGCATGGCCCCGGCGGTGAGCGTCGGATCCCGCTCGATGCGTTCTTCGTCCGCTCGGGCGTCACGACCCTCGCTCGGGCTGAGCTGGTGACGGCGATCGCGCTGCCCCTGCCGCCCGCCCGCCGGGGCGCCGTCCACCTGCGCCGAACGAGGCGCCGCGGCCATGACCTCGCCTCGGTCACGCTCGCCTGCTCGGTCGACGAGCACGGTCTCACCCGCCTGGCCTACGGCAGCGTCGGGCCGCGCCCGGTTCTCGGGGTGGACGACTCGGGTGCCCTGGCCGATCCCGCGACGCCCGAGGCCGAGCGCGAGGCCATCCTGGACCGCCTGCTCGCAGATGCCAGCCCCTCGCCGCGCTCGATGCGGGCCGGGCCCGACTACCGCCTCGCGATGCTGCGCGTCCTGGCACGGCGAGGCATCCAGGGGGCGTCCGAGCGACTCGCGAACCGGAGCACGACGTGACCACCGAACCCACCATCCACGCGAGCGACACCGTCCCGATCAGCCTGGTCGTCAACGGCCGACCGCGATCGATGCAGGTGGCCGCCCATCGGACCCTGCTCGACGTGCTGCGCGACGACCTGCGGCTGACCGGCGCCAAGGAGTGCTGCCTCGTTGGGGAGTGCGGCGCCTGCACGGTCATCCTCGATGGCCGGACCGTCGATTCGTGCCTCGTCCTGGCCGTCGAGGCCGACGGCAGCGAGATCACGACGGCCGAGGGACTTGCCTCGAACGGCAGGCTGACGCCGCTGCAGGAGGCGTTCCTCGACGAGGGTGCCGTCCAGTGCGGCTTCTGCATTCCGGGCCAGGTCGTCTCGGCCCACGCCCTTCTGGCCGCGAACCCGGACCCGACGCTCGAGGAGATCCAGGAGGGCCTGGCCGGGAACCTCTGCCGCTGCGGTTGCTACTGGCAGATCAGCGACGCCGTGCTGGCGACGGCCGAAGGAGCAAGGCGATGACGACGGCACGAGTCGGCGAGTCGCCGCAGCGGGTCGGCGGCATCGCCCGCGTGACCGGCCACCAGGCGTACGTCGCCGACGTCCACCTGCCCGGCGAGCTACACGCGGCCCTCGTCACGCTCCCGGTGGCGCACGGCCGGATCGTCTCGATCGACGCCACCGAGGCGGAAACCCTGCCCGGCGTCCACTTCGTGATGACGACCGCGGACCTGCCGGAGCCGATGCCCCGCTTCGGGCCGCAGTTCAACGACCGCCCGATCCTCGCGATCGGCGAGGCGCTGTACCACGGCGAGCCGGTCGCGGCCGTGGCCGCCGAGTCGCGCGAGATCGCCGCGGCGGCCGCTCGCCTCGTGCGCGTCGAGTACGAGGAGCTGCCGGCGGTCGTGACCGTCGCCACGGCGCTCGCGCCCGCCGCGCCGCTCGTTCGCGATCCGGCCCTTCGGCCTGACGACCCGCTCGCCGCCACGAACGTCCTTCGGGCCCACCGCTATGCCTGGGGGGACGTCGAGACCGCGACCGCCGATCTCGTCGTGGACGAGCGCTACTCGTTCCCGATCGTGACCCACTTCGCGATCGAGCCGCACGCGTTCATCGCCGCCCCGGACGGCGACGGGATGGCGGTCTGGAGCTCGATCCAGCACCCGAACTGGCTGCAGAAGATTCTCGCCCGGCTGCTCGGCCTGCCGCTCGCCAAGGTCCGCGTGTTCGCCCCGGATCCCGGCGGTGCCTTCGGCGGCAAGCAGCACGCCAAGTACGAGCCCCTTGTCGCCTTCATGGCTCGCCGCGCCGGCCGCCCGGTCCGGCTCGTGCTGTCGCTGGAGGAGACGTTCCAGGCGGTGCGCCGCGCGGCGGCCGAGGTGCGCGTCCGGACCGGCTTCATGTCCGACGGCACGATCGCCTTCCAGGACATCGCCGCGGACTACCTCATCGGGGCCTATGCCGACATCGCCGACCGGGTCGTCGGCAAGGGCAGCTATCCGGGCTGCGGTCCATACCGCGTGCCGTCCGCCCGGATCGTCGCCCGTGCGGTCCTGTCGCACACGGTGCCTTCGACCGCCTTCCGCGGCTTCGGCAACCCCCAGGTCAACTGGGCGGTCGAGTCGAACCTGACCGAGGGCGCACTCGCCCTCGGGCTCGACCCGCTCGAGCTTCGGCTTCGGAACCTCGCCCGCCGGGGCGAGCCGTTCATCCCGTTCGACACCCCGGCCGATGGCGACTGGGAGCAGACGGTTCGGCGGGCCGCGGAGCTCATCGACTGGCACGGCCCGAGGCCCGCCGGCCGCGGCCGCGGCATCGCCATCGGCATCAAGTCCGGCCCCACGACGGGGCTGTCGTACGCGACCGTCCGGCTGCTCGTCGATGGCAGCGTCGTCGTGTACTCCGGCACCTCGGACATGGGCCAGGGAGCGCGAACGATCTTTGCCCAGATCGCCGCCTACGAGCTCGGTGCGCCCCTCGACTGGGTGACCGTCGTGATGGGCGACACCGTCGTCGTGCCCTACGACCAGCAGACCTCGGCCAGCCGCTCGAGCGTCCTGATGGGCAACGCCGTCCTCGCGGCCTGCCGCGAGATCCAGGCCAAGCTACGGGCGATGGCCGCGCACCTCCACGACGTCGACGAGGCGTCGATCGTCGTGGACGCCGGAGTGGTTCGGCTGCCCGATCGCGAACTGTCGATCCTCGACGTCCTCAAGCCCGGGCTCGGGCGCCTCGGCGGCGAGCTGGTCGGCAACGGCGAGTCGCGCAAGGAGGACGAGCCGGAGCACCCGCTCGGCGGCAGCGCGGCGTTCTTCGAGTTCAACTGCACGGCCGTCGAGGCCGAGGTGGATCGCGACACCGGCGACGTGACGCTGACCCGCTACGTCACGGTCTCGGACGTCGGCAAGGCGATCAACCCGCTCCAGGTCCGGATGCAGGACGAGGGCGCCGCGATCCAGGGCCTCGGCCACACGCTCATGGAGCACTACATCTTCGACGACGCGGGCCGGATCCGGAACCTCGGCGCGATCGACTACCGGATCCCGACGAGCATGGACCTGCCCCTGGAGATGGTCAGCGAGATCGTCGAGAACGCCGACGGCCCGGGCCCGTACGGGGCCAAGGGCATGAGCGAAGGCGCCCTGCTGTGCGTCTCGGCCGCCGTCGCCGCCGCCGTCCGCGACGCCTCCGGGGCGGTCATCCGGGACCTGCCGCTGTCGCCCGAGCGCGTCTGGCGGGCCCTTCACGAGCCGGCACGCGTCCCGGAGGAGGTCATGCGATGACGGACGTGCAGGACGCCAGCGGCGCGCTCGACATCGGGCCGATCGCCCGCCAGAGCGCCGCGGACGTCGTCGCCGCGGCACGGCTCGTCCGCGAGGGTCGGATGATCTCGCTCGCGGCGGTCCGCTACCCGGGCATGCCGCTGTTTCCCGGCCACCCGCCGTTCCAGGTCCTGAACTACCGGACGCCGAGGGGTATCCGGGTGACCGGCACGCAGCCGTGGGGCCCGATCAACGACGCCGGCCTCGGCTACATGGCCGAGTACGTCATGGCGACGTCCCACTCCGGCGCCCACATGGATGCGCTGGCCCACATGACCGTCGCCGACGACATGCACTGGTATGGCGGCGGCAACGCCGACGAGCACCTCACCGACTTCGGGCCGACCCACCTCGACGCCTCGACGATGCCGCCGTTCTTCACCCGGGGCATCCTCCTCGATGCGGCCGGCCATCGCGGCCTCGACTGCCTGCCGAAGGGCTCGCCGATCGATGCCGCCGAGCTCCAGGCCATCGCCGCCGCGGACGGCGTCGAGGTCCGGGCGGGCGACGTCGTCCTCATCCGGACGGGCTACATGGGCCTGTGGCCCGATGCCGAGGCCATGGCCGCCCACAAGACCCCCGGTCCCGACATCTCGGCCGCCCGCTGGCTGCTCGAACGCGGCGTCGTGGCAACCGGGACCGACACCGAGACCTACGAGGTCCAGCCGGCGCCCGATCCGGGGCCGACCGGCAACCCCCAGCCGGTCCACACGCTGTTGCTCATCCAGAACGCTGTCTACCTGATGGAGAGCCTCGATCTCGAAGCCCTGGCTCGCGAGCGCGTCCACGAGTTCCTCTTCGTCGCGCTGCCGCTGAAGATCCGCGGCGCCACGGGCTCGATGGTCGACCCGGTGGCGATCGTCTGAGAGGAGGCTCACCGTGACTGCGACCGCCACCGCCCCAACCCCGGCCGCCGCGAAGCCCGAGGCCACGCCCAGGGGGACCGCCGAGCCGCTGCCCGAGACGATGACCGCGCTGGTCGTGCTGGAGCCGAACCGCTTCGAGATCCGCGAGGTCGCGGTCCCCCGGCCGGGCCC
>VEOW01000044.1 GCA_012026785.1 Chloroflexota bacterium
ACGAGATGCGGATGTGGTTCACGCCGACGTGGCCGAACGCGGTGCCGGCCAGCACGCACACGCCCGCCTCGCCCAGCAGCCGGTCCGCCATCTGGCGCCCGGTCAGGCCGGTGCCGGTGACCTCGGGGAAGACGTAGAACGCGCCGCTCGGGCGGAGGCAGCGGAAGCCCGGGATGCCGTTCAGGCCCTCGACGACGAGGTCGCGCCGGGTGCGGAACTCCTCGACCATGGCCTCGACCTCGACCTGCGGCCCGCGCAGCGCCTCGATCGCCCCGGCCTGGGCGAACGCCGTCACACCGCTGATGGTGTTGATGACCAGCGTCCCGAACGCCGCCTCGAGCCATGGCGGCACGATGGCGTAGCCGAGACGCCAGCCGGTCATCGCGAACGTCTTCGAGAAGCCGTCCAGGACGACCGTCCGCTCCGCCATGCCGGGCAGTGACGCGATCGAGACGTGCTCCGCACCGTCGTACGTGATCCGCCCGTAGATCTCGTCGGCCAGGACGACGAGGTCGTGGCGCTCGGCCAGCTGCGCGATTCGCTCGATGTCGTCGCGGGTCAGGACGCCGCCGGTCGGGTTGGCCGGCGAGTTGATGACCAGCAGCTTCGTCCGCGGCGTGATCAGCGAGGCCAGCTCGTCGACGTCGAGCCGGAAGTCGTGCTCCATCCGGATCGGGATCGGAACGGGCCTGCCGCCGACGAAGCGGGTGATCGATTCGTAGATCGGGTAGCCGGGATCGGGGACGATGACCTCGTCGCCGTCGTCGACGAGGGCCATGATCGCGTAGACCATGACACCCTTGCCGCCGACCGTGACGAAGACGTTCGAGGGGTCGACCGGGAAGCCCTTCCGGGCCTCGGCGTCGTCGGCGATCGCGGCCCGCAGGTCCGGCAGGCCGGCGAACGGCGGGTAGTGGGTCAGCCCGGCGTCAAGGCCTGACTTGGCAGCCTCGCGAACGTGGCCCGGCGTCTCGAAGTCGGGCGCGCCGATCTCGAGGTGGATGATGGAGCGGCCCTGAGCCTCCAGGGCGCGCGCCCGGGCAGCCGCCTCGAAGGCGGTCTCGGTGCCGATCCGGGCCATGCGGGACGCGAGCTTCACGGGCTTGATCATAGGGCTGGCCTAGAATTTGGCGGATGACTCGCTACTACACCATCGACGAGGCGAACGCCGCCCTTCCGGAAGTCGAGCGAATCCTCGTTGCCCTGCGCGACCAGCGTCGGGAGCTGATCGAGCTGCGGGACCGGGTCCTCGCAACGTCGCCGCCCGACGGCGAGACGCCATCGCCGGAGGCCCAGGAGCAGATCCGCCTGCTGCGCCTGTCGATGCAGGGTTTGATCGACCAGATGCAGGCCGGCGTGGCCCGGCTCGTCGAGCTCGACGTGACGCTGCGCGACATCGCGAGCGGCCTGATTGACTTCCCGGCGCTCGTCGCCGGCCGACCCATCTGGCTCTGCTGGCGCCTCGGCGAGGAAGATGGCGTCGGCCATTGGCACCCCCACGACGAGGGCTTCGACAGTCGGCGGCCGCTGAGCGAGCTCCCGTCGGGCCGCAGCTCCGGGAGCCCGGCGTAGGCGCGGTGGGCCCTTCGCCCGACACCCGGGCGACCGTCGTCGACGCCGATGGTCGGCGGAAGACGTACCGACCGCTGCCTGCCGCCGCGCGGGCGGCGGCGCTGGCCGCGGGCCTCGAGGCCTACGAGCGGGGCGAGTTCTTCGAGGCGCACGAGGTCCTCGAGCCGGCCTGGATGGGCACCGACGACCCGGCCGAACGTGACCTCTACCAGGGCCTCATCAAGCTCGCCGCGGCCTACGTCCACGCCGGGCGCGGCAACCCGCGCGGCTGGGACAAGAACCTGCGAGGCGCTCGAACGCGGCTTGGGCGGGCCGTTCCAGCGGGGGATCGGGTTGGCATCGACGTCGTCGCCATCGTCGCGGCTATCGACGAGGTGCTGGCGGATGCCGGTGGCCTCGGAGCGGCCTGGTCGGCGATCCCGATCGCCCGGCGGCGGTGAGCGCCGGGGCGATGGCGGGCCCCGGCCTACGACCACGCATCTGACGCTCGATTCTTCGCCCGAAGCCGGCGGCGCCGTCCCTAGCCGCCATTTCGAGCGTGGGACGCGTGATTCTGCGGCTGGGATGGGCCTCGAGCGTGGCCTGGACGACCCCGGCGGGTGGTTCAGCCGAAGAATCACGCATGTGGTGGACGGTCATCGCCGGGGGGCCTGCGGGCTAGAGGGGGCCGGAGCTCCCGGGAGGCGCCCGTGGGCGCCGATCAGGCGGCGGCGCGCTCCCGGCCACGAGCGCGCCAGCGGCTCCACCAGCCGCGCACGCGCTCCTTGTGGTTGAGCATCCAGCCGATGATCACCAGGATCAGGAAGTTGCCGGTGCCGACGCCCGCGGCCGCCAGGTAGCCGAGCTGCTGGCCGATCTCTCCTGGGACCTCCAACGCGGGCACGACGACTCCGAACGGCCCGAGCTGGAAGAATGGCAGCTCCGGCGCGAGATTCGCCCGGACCGAGCTGGCGATGACGCCCGAGGCGCTCTCCCCGCCGATCAGCACGACATGGCTGCCGATGATCACCGGGGCGGCGCCCACCAACCCGCCGGTCGGCAGGTCCGTGACGTCGAGGTGGCGCCAGCCCTCGGTCACGTCGCCGAGAGCGTCCGGCACGACCCAGTAGAGCTGGCTCTGGGGCCCGCTGGCATCGGCGCCGCCGGCGAGGTAGATGACGCCATTCGTGGCAAACGCGGCGCCGTCGGTCCTGGCCGCCGGCAGGTTGGCCGGATCCGCGATGGCCCACCGCTGGATGCCCTCGACCTCCTCGGTCGTCGGTGACGGTACGGGCGTGGCGACGTTCGCGCCTTCACCGCCAGGGGCAGCCCCCGGCGTGCCGTACGTGCCGCGCTGGACGGCCCCGCTCGGGCCATTCGCGTCGGTCCCGCCGTAGACCCAGACGTAGCCGCCCTCGAACGCAACGCCGGCGTCGGCCACCGGGAATCGCAGCGGCTCCTGGGCCTCGAATGGGCCAAGGGCACCCTGGGCGTCCACGGTCGCCTTCCAGGCCGTCGAGGTCGGCGCCCCATCGGCATCGAAGCCGCCGATGACGATGATCCCGTCGGCGACCGCCACGGCCGCAGCCCCGGCCCGCGGCTCGGGCAGCGTCACGCCCTCGACGGGCGCCCACGTGCCCAGCTCGCCCGTGTCGGGAGCGGGCCCGATCGTCCAGACCGTGTCGGTCGGCTGGCCGTCAGCATCGAGCCCGCCGACGAGGTAGGCGACGCCGCTGAGGACCGCGAGCCCGGCGTCGGAGCGCGGCTCCGGCAGGGCCGGCCCCTCGGACCACTGGCCGAATGAGCCGTTGCTGATCGTCGCCCGGTAGGTCGTCGAGGTAGCCGTCGAGCCATCGGACCCTCCGGCGTACAGCAGGTCGGTGCCGATCTGGATCGCGGCGCCGTTCGTCCGGGGCGCCGGCAGCGCCAGCTCGTTCGGCGACAGCTCCCACGGCACGACCGCGCCGGTGGGGGGCGGGCACGGCAGGCCGTTGTTCTCCGCCGGGCAGAGGTTGACCGGCGACCACGCGAGGATGCCGAGGTCGAGGGTTCGGCTGACCGTGAAGTAGTACGCCCGGTCGGGGATGTAGCCCAGGACCAGGATGATGATCAGGAACCAGGCGAAGGCCTTGACGAACGCCCAGCCCCAGCCGTCGGCGTCGAGCGCCCCGAACAGGGCGCGACGTCGAACAGGACGACCCGGTGTCAGCGCCTTGGCCATTCGCCTACTCCACCGTGAGCGTGCCGGTCATCGCCGGGATCGGGTGGACCGAGCAGATGAAGGTGTAGGTGCCCGGATCGAGGGGCTCGATCTCGTAGGTGATCTCGCCCTCCTGGATCGTCGGGTTGTCGACGACCACGGTCGCGTCGCTGAGGCGAATGTCGACGTCGTGCGGGATCTGGACGTCGAGGTTGGTGAGATGGATGAAGAAGGTCTCGTTGGCGGGGGCGGTCAGCTCCTTGACGTCGAAGGCGATGTTCTGGGCCTGGATCTCGAGGACCGTGGCGTCGGGCGGCGGCGTCACCACCGGCCCGGGCGTCTCCTGGCCGCCTCCGCCGGACCAGCACGCGGGCACGGGCGTCGCGTCGGCCGGCGGCCGGAACGACGGGTCGAGCCAGCCACGGAAGGTCAGGACCTGGCCGTCGGGGCCGATGATCGGCGCGTTGAGCTCGGGATCGCGGCGCACGTACTCCCGGGTGGAGTCCGAGCGAATGAAGGCGATGATGTCCTCGAGCTGGATGTAGTTGAGCGGCCCCCCGTTCTCATCGGACCAGACCGGCATGATGCTGTTGGGGTTCCCGCAGACGTAGCGACCACCGACCGTCAGGACGTTGTGCAGATACGCCTCGGTGAGGTGCGTGTAGAGCTTCATCGGGTCGTTGAGCAGCGGCCCGATGCCGCCCTCGCCGTTCGGTCCGTGGCACTGGGCGCAGTTGGCCTGGTAGAGGTTGTAGCCGCGCTCGACCGCGGTGACCTGCTGGGCCTCGGCCTCGGCATCGAGGCGCGGCTCGGTCCACGGCGTTCCGGTCTCATAGAAGTAGTAGATGATCACGAACAGCGCCACGATCGCCACGCCGAGGAACGCGATCCAGCGCGCGTCGCCCGACTGGCGGACGATCTTGGCGGCCCGCTCGGGCGTCAGCCCGCCGGTCGCGTGGATGGCCTTCGGGGCCGTGAAGCGCTCGGGCCCGGGGCGGTCGGGCGTCGCGGCCGGTTCGCGCCGGGCCGGGAGGCGCTCCTCCGGCGCGCCGCCGGGACGGTTGGGCTGGTCGGTCATATGCAGCCGACGGGGCTCTTGGGCGGGATGATGCCGGGCTGACCGACCGCGATCGGCAGCGGCCCCAGGGTGATCTTCGAGGTATCGAGCGTCAGGACCCCCTCGGCGTCGACGCTGACCGCGAAACGGTCCATGCCCCGCGGAGCCGGCCCGTACTGGGCACCCGCGGCCTTGATCCCGAGGCGGTCATAACGCGAGCCGTGGCAGGGGCACTCCAGCCAGAAGTTCCGGAGGCACGGGTTGGGCTTGCATCCGAGATGGGGGCAGCGCTGGTAGAGCGCCCGGACGTTGAGCGCCGTGCCGTCACCGGTCTCGTCCTCACCGGGCACGAACTCCTGGCGGCTCGGGTCGATGAGCGCGATGTAGGCCCGGGCCGGCTGGTAGTAGGCCGGGAAGCCCTCGGCGATCGGCAGGCTGGAGTTCTGGGCCTTGATGTCGTCGAGCGTGCCGATCTCGATCACGCCCCCGAAGCCGCCGGCGAAGTTCGGCCACAGGAAGTGGATCGTGCCGGCCGTGACCTCGGTCAACCACAGCGCGATGCCACCGCCGAGCGAGACCCGCAGCAGGCGCCGCCGCGAGATGCCCTGGACGGGGTGCTGGCGCTGGGACTTGATGGCCTGGCTGGTCAGGGCCTGGGGCTTCTCGGCCGCTTGAACGTGGTAGTTGCTCATCGGGACGCTCGGCTCACAGGGCGAAATGGAGGCCGTTGGTGAAGTTGTCGAAGAACGGCAGGAACGGCGTGACGACGCTGTAGCCGGGGCCCCGGAAGAAGACGCCGACGAAGGTGACCATCAGCCCGAGGATGCAGAACAGGCTGAACAGCACGACGGCCGTCTTGCGCTCGGACGGCTTCTTGGCCTCCGGGTTGGCGCGGTCGACGAACGGCAGCAGGATGGCGCCGAGCAGGATGTACAGGAACGGCACGAGCACGCCCGAGATCACCGGGTGGAAGTAGGCCAGCAGCTCCTGCAGGCCCAGCAGGTACCACGGCGCCTTGGCAACCGGCGGAGTGAGATTGCCGTTGGCGAGCTCCTCCAGCGGGGCGTTGATGAACAGGCCCATGAGCAGCAGGAAGATGCTCATCACGGTTGCCGCGAGGAACTCGATCGTCAGCAGGTGCGGCCAGGTCATGACCGTGTCGTCGGGCTCCTTCTGGACCCGCACGACGGCGTCCTGCTTGACCATCGCCAGCAGGCGATACGGGCGGGCCGACATCGGCACCCGCTGCTTGTCGATCTCCGTCCGCCGCGTCGGATCGACCGGCAGGACGACCCGCGACTCCTTCTCGGTCTTCTGGTCGGTCATGCGTCAGTGCTCATAGCGGGCCGCTGATTCCGCCGTCCTTGCGGATGCGCCAGAAGTGCACCGCCAGGAAGATCGCCGTGACGAGCGGCAGGACCATGATGTGGAGCACATAGAACCGCAGCAGGGTGTTCTGGCCGACCTCGATACCGCCGAAGATCAGCGACTGGATCGGGGTGTTGATGATCGGCGTGTAGCTGGCCATATTCAGGCCGATCGTGATCGCCCAGTAGCTGATCTGGTCCCACGGCAGCAGGTAGCCGGTGAAGCTCAGCGCGATCGTCATCAGCAGCAGGATCACGCCCACGACCCAGTTGAACTCGCGGGGCGGCTTGTAGGCCCCGTGGTAGAAGACCCGCATCATGTGCAGGAACACGAAGAACACCATCAGGTGCGCGCCCCAGCGGTGGATGTTGCGGGTGATCTGCCCGAAGGCGACGCTGGCCTGGATGTTCAGGATGTCGGTGTAGGCGTGGCTCGTCGACGGGATGTAGAAGAACATCAGGTAGACGCCGGTGACCGTCAGGACGAGGAACAGGAAGAACGACAACCCGCCCAGGCAGAACGTATAGGCGAACTTCACCGCGTGCTGCCGGACCCGCACCGGGTGGAGGTGCAGGAAGACGTTGTTCATGACCGCGTAGGCCCGCGACCGCTCGTCGTTCGGATACGGGTTCCGGAACAGCGAGCGCCACGCGGGACTGCGGCGGATGGCGTGATCCACCCGCTCGAGGAAGCTCAACCCATTCCTCCTGCAACACCGGGCCTGCCGGCGAGCTGGGCGTCCCGGTACGACTCCTTGTAGAGCCGACCGTCGCTCGAGACCTCCTGCAGCTCGAACCGTTCCATCGTAATGGCGTCGAACGGGCAGCGCTTGACGCACAGGGCGCAGCGGATGCAACGCTCCTCATCGAGGACCATCGCCGCGCCGTCCTGCCAGCCGTAGGCTTCCTCCAGCTCTGGCAGCAGGCCCTCCGACTTCAGCTGGTTGATGTCGACCATGTGGATCACGCCCTCGGGGCAGACGTCGGCGCAGGCGCCGCACAGGACGCACCGGAAGGGGTCG
The DNA here is from genome assembly GCA_012026785.1 of Chloroflexota bacterium. GTDB lineage: Bacteria > Chloroflexota > Limnocylindria > Limnocylindrales > CSP1-4 > UBA5189. Next base: position 7,198 of record VEOW01000044.1, read on the forward strand.
AACCAGATGTTGAAGTTGCACATCAGGCAGCGGGTCGACTCGGCGACCGCGCCGGTTGCGTCGTAGCCCTGCTCCACCTGGGTCGTGAAGTTGACGTCCGGGTCGGTCGACGGGATGCGCGCCTCGAGCGGCGTCATCGGGATGTGCTGGCGGGGCAGGACGTCGTAGAACTCGGGCATCTCGAATGCCCAGGCGCTGGTCATCTTGACGTTCGCCGCCACCGTGACGTCGGTTCGCCCGGCCAGGTAGCGGGCGATGGCGTAGGCGCACTTCTTGCCGTGGCCGGCGGCCGCGATGAGGGTCGTCGGGCCGGTCACGAAGTCGCCGCAGGCGAAGACGCCGCGAACGTTGGTGGCGTAGGTCGCCGGATCGACCTTGATCCGGCCGCGGTTGACCTCGAAGTCGGCCTCGACCGGCAGGAACGTCAGGTCGGCCGCCTGGGACACCGCCGGGATGACAGTGTCGGCCTTGATGACGAACTCGGAGCCCGGGATCGGGACCGGTGAGCGGCGACCCGACGCATCGGGCTCACCGAGCTTGTTGCGGATGAACTTCACGCCAGTCACGTGGCCGTCCTCGCCGATGACCTCGACGGGACTGGCGAGGAACTCCATGCGGACGCCCTCGCGTTCGGTCTCGCCAAGCTCCTCCTCGTCGACGACGAGCTCGGAGCGGGTGCGGCGGTAGACGATCGCGACGTTCTCCGCGCCGTGGCGGAGCGAGGTTCGCGAGCAGTCCATGGCCGTGTAGCCGCCGCCGATGACGACCACGTCGTTGCCGACCTCGATCGGCTCGCCGAGGTTGGCCCGCTTCATGAAGTCGACGCCGTACTGGACCCCCTCGAGGTCGGCGCCCGGGACGTCGAGCGCGACCGGGTTCATGGCGCCGGCCGTGATCGCCACGGCGTCGTAGTCACGCTGCAGGTCGTCGAACGTCACGTCGACGCCGATCGTGGTGCTGTAGTGGAATCGCGCGCCAAGCCGCTCGACGAGGCGGACGTCCATCTCGATCGCCTCGCGCGGCAGCCGGAAGGCCGGAACGCCGATGAGCATCGTCCCGCCGGCGTAGGGCAGGCTGTCGAAGACGTCGACGCCGTAGCCCTTCATCGCCAGCTCGCGGGCGACCGAGATGCCCGCCGGCCCGGCGCCGACGACCGCCACGCGCTCGGCCCGGGCCTCGATGTGGGGCATGACGTCAGGGATACCCGAGGCCTCGTGCCACTCCACGAGGAAGCGCTTCATCGCCCGGATCGCGAGCGGCCGGTCGATGTCGCCTCGGCGGCAGGCCCGCTCGCACGGCGCCGAGCAGACGTAGGAGCACATCGCCGCGACCGGGTTCGGCTCGCGCGACAGGATGTAGCCCTCTTCGAAGCGGCCTTCGGCGGCGAGGTTCAGGTAGCCGCGGCAGTTCGTCCCGACCGGGCAGGCCTCCTGGCACTCGATGTTGCACTGCAGCCAGGAGGCGTCGACGGGCTGGATCAGGAACTCCGGGCGAGCGTCGAGGGTCAAGGCGCGGAGAAACCTCTGTGCGTCGCTGCTGACGGCCGTTCGAATGGGGGAACCGGCCGTGGAACGGCAGCCGGTACGACGCAATCTACCACCCGCTCGCGTGAGCCTGCAAAGACCGTCGCTGGAGGGTTGACGCGCGCTGGGGTCGCAGCTACGCTCACCGCGGCGACGGCGCCCCGGGAGGGGGCGCTGGACTCGAGGACATCGACCCCGCGTGACCGAGAGCGAGTTGGCCTTCCTGGCACTCGGCCTGGTGATCGGCGCCGCCGGTGGAGCGGCCCTCGTCATGGTCCTCGGATCCCTTCCCCGACGGCGTGAGATTCGGGTCACGGTGACCCATGACGCCGTTCCCCGCCGTTCGCCCACGCTCGCCGTCGACGCCTTCGTCGCCCAACCGTCGGGCCCGGCTCCGGGGGGACCGGGCGACCGCCGGAGCCTCGATCGGCCCGAGGCGAGCGCCCAGGCCGAGTCACCCGGTGTCGCCGTCGGACCCGGACAGCCCGCGCCCGTCGCAGGACCGGCCGGGGCTTCCAGGCAGCCGCCCGCGGGCGATTCCAATCGAACGATCGTTCCATCACCGTCCGCCGCACCAGCGCCGGCGGCGCCCCGGCGGCTTTCGGGCGGCACGGCGGTCGCCCTCGCCGACGGCGAACCCGAGGTCGAGCCGGCGCTCGAGGCCGCGCCGTTGCTCCCCGCCGCACCCTCGCCCGGGCCGGCCATCCTCCGGATCCTGCGCGGCGACCACGCCGCGATGGTCGAGGTCGTCGACGCCCTGGCGGGCGCGGATGGCCGCCGGCGGCGCGACTGGGAGATCCTGCTCACGGGGCTCGGCCAGGCGATCGCCGAGACGGCCGCCGACGAAGGCATTCTCGACTTCCCGATGGGTGTGCCGTTCTGGGACGCCTTCACCGTCGAGCAGTGTCGCCAGATCACGGCCTCGCTGGCCTCGATGGGCTACCGGTTCGATGGCCGCGAGGGCTGGCAGGACGGCCGGCGGCCGGGCTACCGCGAGCTCAGCCAGGCGCTGGCAGCCGTCGGCGTCGACCCGATCAGGATCCGGATCTGGCCCAACTCGACCGAGATCGGGGCGCTGTTCCGCGGCGCTCGACCGGCAGCGGACGACCTCGTGGCGCGCGACGCGCCGGATCTGCGGCTGGAGGCGGTGCGCGAGCTGACCCGCTGGCACGCCGACTCGCTGGCCGACCTGTGGCTCGCCTGGGAAGCGGCGCGCCCCTGGCTCCTCTCGGGACCGCGGAGCGTCGCGACGACCGACTAGGCCTGGCCGGAGGCCTCCGCGACCGCCTCGGCCTCATCGGTGGTCTCGGGCTCCGGCCCCTCGTCCTCGTCGATGACGATCACCCGGAACGTGTCGGCAGCGGCAACGCCGATCTTCTGGCCCTCTTCGGCCATCCATGGCCGGATCCACCCCTCGACGCGATCGAAGTCCTGGAGCTGGCTGGCGTGCGCGCGCAGCGCGTCGAACTTCCGATCGATCGTCGCGGAGACATCCACCCGGGCGTTGGCCTTCTCGGACCAGAACAGGTACAGGCGGTGGACTCGGTGGGGCGCGAGGCCCTCGCGGACGAGCCACGGGAAGGCCATCGGGTTCCGGGACGCCGGATAGACGGCGTCGGCCGCGGCGATGCCGGCAGCTCGATGATCGGTGTGGTTCACGCCCCGATCGGCATGGAACAGCGTCTCGGGGTCCTGGGCCAGGACGGCGTCGGGCCGGAAGCGTCTAATCTCGCGCACGAGCTGTTCGCGCAGGTTCAGGTCGTTGACGAGCGCACCGTCGGGCTGGTGGAGGAAGGTCACGCCCTCGTAGCCCACGACGGCGGCCGCGGCCTGCTGCTCGCGCTCGCGGGTCGCGGCCAGCTCGAGTGGATCGAGCTCCGCGTCCTCCCCACCCTGGTCACCGCTGGTGCAGCACACCAGCCAGCCGACCGAGCCCTCGTCGATCCACCGGGCGGCCGTCGCGGCCGGACCGAAGTCCGCGTCGTCGGGGTGGGCGGCGATGACCATGAACCGCGTCGGTCGCCAGGTGTGGGGCTCCTCCGCCGGCCCGACCCGGGGCGGGCGTGCCTCGCTCATCGGGCCGCCGCTCGCTTCGCCCGCTCCTCGCGCAGGGCTTCCAGGACCTCGGCGGCGTGGCCGTCGGCCTTGACCTGGGGCCAGGCCCGGGCGACCCGGCCGTCGGGATCGATGAGGAACGACGAGCGAACGATACCCAGGTACGTCTTGCCGAGCATCGACTTCTCGCGCCACGCGCCGTACGCCTCGATGGTCTGGCGCTGGGGATCGGTCAGGAGCGTGAACGGCAGGTTGAACTTCTCGCGGAAGTGGCGGTGGCTCGCCGCGCTGTCCTTGCTGACGCCCCACACGTCGGCGTCGGTCGCCGCGTACGCCTCGTCGAGGTCCCGGAATTGGCAGGCCTCGGTGGTGCAACCGGGCGTGTCGTCCTTGGGGTAGAAGTACAGGATCGTCCAGCGACCGCGCTGGTCGGCGAGGCGGTGGACGGTGCCCGAATCGTCCGGCAGGGCCACCTCCGGGGCGAGCTCACCCGGACGCGGGATGGCCGGCTCCGAGCCGGCCGCCTGGCTCGTCATTCGACGAGATTAACAGGGGTCTCGACGATCAACAGGCGACCCGTCCGGACGCGCACGACCGCCGACGGACCGAGCCGGACGTTCGAGACGCCGCGGGCCGGCCCGACCTCGAGCGGCTCGTCGCGAAGTGGGTAGCGGAGTCCGTCGGTGGCGACGCCCTCGACGCGGCCGAAGAGCGGCAGCAGTGAGACGACGTCACCGGGACGGCCCTCGAGGCGTCGCTCGACCGGCACGCCGTCCGGTCCGGGCGCGGTGACCAGCGAGATCCGGATGCCGCCCTCGCCGAGGATCCGCGCCTCGCGGCCCACCAGCGCCGGGTGCGCCAGCAGCGCGAGGTTGGCCAGGGCGTGGTCGATGCGCGTCCCGCCAAGGGCGCCGAGGATGGTGACGTCGGACACGCCCGCCTCGATCGCGGCGAGGAGCGCCAGCTCGGCGTCCGTCTCGTCCTTGTCCGGCGACAGCCGTTGGACGCCGACTCCGGAGACCTCGAGGGCCTGGAGCTCGGCCTCCGACAGCGAGTCACCGTCCCCAATCCAGGCATCGAGTCGAACACCCAGTGCGGCCGCCTGTCGAGCCCCGCCGTCGGCGGCGATCACGAACGCGATGTCGGCGTCCCAGCCGGGCCAGGCGGCGTCGAGGACGTCACGCGTCGCGACCTCGCCATTGGCGAAGACGAGGCCACGGCGGGCCGGCCGGTCAGCCACCCGATCCCACCAGGCCGAGCAGGTCGTCGACCCACGCCGCGACGGACGGATGGACCTCGGCGGCGCCGGCCGACATGAGGTCGCCACGGTCGGCGAGCATCGAGACGATGCCGATCCCCCGGGCGCCCACCGCTCGGGCCATCCGCATGTCGTCGGGCGCGTCCCCGACGTAGCGGGCATGGACGGCTCGGCGGCCCGCCCCGAGCTCCTCGAGGACGCGCAGCAGCGGCTCCGGATGCGGCTTGGCGGCAATGTCGTCGTCACCGAAGACGCGAACCGGCAGCAGCTCGGCGAAGCCGAAGCGCTCCAGCTGGGCTTCGACGATCTCCCGATCCCCGGCGGTGACGATGCCCAGGACGTAGCCCGCCCCGGCCAGCCGGCGGAGGGCCGCCTCGGTCCCGGGAAATGGCTGCAGCTCCTCGGTGTCGTGGTACAGCTCCAGCCACCGCCGGCCGGCGAACGCCAGGCGGTCATCGGGGACCCCGAGGCGCTGGTACATCAGCCGCCAGTCGGGCGCGTAGGCCGCCCGATAGCGCTCCAGGTCGAACTCGACGCCGCACTCGGCCAGGACCCGGACGTTCGCCTCCAGGACGGCGGCCAGGGTGTCGACGAGGGTCCCATCCCAGTCGAAGACGATCGCGTCGCGGGCTGGTCGATCGTGCACGTCGCGATGCTATCCTGCCGCTCGTGCCGCCAGCCCTCGAGCATCCCGCCGTTCGGCGGGTGGTTGACGCCGCTGCCCGGAAGGGGGTGGACCTCGAGGTCCTGACCTTCCCCGACTCGACACACACCGCGGAGGATGCCGCGCGCGCCGTGGGCGGCCAGCTGGGACAGATCGTCAAGTCCCTAGTTTTCGTCACGGCCGCCGATAACGGCGAGCTGGAGCCGGTCGTCTGCCTCGTCTCGGGCGTCAACCGGGTCGACCTCGCCCGTCTCGCGGCGGTCCTGGGCCGGCGCGACGTGCGGAGGGCGACGGCGCGCGAGGCCGACGAGCTGACCGGTTTCACGATCGGCGGGATCCCGCCGTTCGGCCATGCCCGGCGGACGCGGGTGATCATGGATCCCGACCTTGGTCGGTTCGAGACGGTCTGGTCCGCGGCGGGCCTGCCAACGGCCGTCTTCCCCTGCTCCCCGGCGATCCTGCGGATGCTGGCCGACGCCCACGTGGCCCCGATCGCGGAGGAGCCGCCGGCCCAGCGGGCCGCGTGAGCGCCGTCTCGGAGCCGCGCGACGCCACGATCACCTATCCCGGCGGGCTGCGGGCTCGCTGGCGGTGGGGCGGGCCGGGCCAGGCCCGCGAGGTGTTCGCGCTGTCGGAGGCCGGGCCCCTCGAGGACCTCGGACCGCTCGTCTCGGACGACCCGGATGCCGGCTGCCGGGCGGAGCTCCGGGTCGACGCCCCGGGCGGCGGGTGGGCCGTTCGCCTCGCCTCGACCCTGTACGACCAGCCCGAGGCCGTGGCGTGGGACACCGCCGGCCAGCTCGTCGTCAAGTACGGCTTCCATGCCTACGGGCTCGAGGCTCGGTCGGGCGCCCTGCGGTGGAGCCATCGCTCGGCGACACCGCTCCTCGCGGCCTTCGCCTCGTCGCGGCTGCGCCACGTCATCCTCCAGGCCGAGCTGGAGACGTTCGCGATCGAGGCTGACGGGTCCGTCGCCTGGCGGCTCGGGCTCTCGGACGTCGTCGTCGCCGCGGAGATGGTCGGTGGTCGACTCGTCCTGACCGGCTACGGCGGGGCCGTCAACGCCCTCGACCCGGCGACGGGCCGACCTGCGGCCTGACGGCGGCGATGTGGACCGATGGTGGACAACTCGCCGCCATCGATGGAATCTCGTGGACAGGCGGCATTGACCGGTGTGCCGCCGAAGGCCTAGCGTAGAGATCAGCCCGGAGGGGCCGAGCGACACTAACGGCGGAGATCGCATCAACGCCCACGTGTCGGGTAGGTTCCTCCGGGCCATTCGATTCCGGGGATCTATCATCCCGGGGACGTGACTCCACCCCTGCTCCTCGTGCTCGCGGGGCTGGTTGCCCTGGCCGGCGCGATCGTCGTGCTGCGCAGCTTCGGGCCCCGCTACCGGATCGGCCGCTTGCTGGGGGCAACGCCGCGCGTGTCCGTGGCCGAGGCGATCGCCCTGGCCAGCAACGCTCAGGGCCGCTACGTCCGGGTTGCCGGCCGGATCGACAGCGACGAGCCGTTCGAGGACGCCGACCATCGACCGCTGGTCGTTCGGCGGACGACGCTCGCGGTCGGGGCGCAGGGCCGGGGTCGCCAGCCGTGGCTGCCGTTCGAGACCACCCTCGAAGCCGTCCCGTTCATCGTCCGCGAGGGTCTCGATGAGATCGTCGTCGATGCCAATGCCCTGGCCGAGGGCCTGGTCGTGGTGCCCCGCGAAAGCGTCGGCCGGGTGGCCGACCTCGGCGATCGGGCCCCACCCGGCCGTCCACCCGACGCGCCGGCACGGCTGGTCATCGAACAGGCCTCGGTCGTCGACCACGCCACCGTTGCCGGGGTGCCGATCCGTGGCGACGACGGTTCGGTTCGAATGACCGCCGGCCTGGGGCGACCGCTGATCCTGACGACCCTCGACGACGCCGAGGCGATGCGCGTCCTGGCGCACGGCGAGACCGCCCGACCCAGGCTCGCGGCCGTGCTGCTCGCCGCCGCCGGGCTGCTGCGCGCCCTCGGCGCGGCGTGGTGGCTGGGCGACGCGATCGCCGCGCCGCAGGTGGCGCTGGCCGCATCGCCGGAGCCGACCGTCCGGCCCGGGTCGGACACCCGCAGCTCGGGAGCCGGTCCGGGGCTCGTCGGCGACCCCCTGTTCGCGATCGCCGCGGTCGTCGCGATCGGGCTGGCCGCGCTCGTGCTGCGCCTCTCGTACGTCCGCTTGACCGCGCGGCGCGACCCCGGCTAGGCACGCGCCAACCGTCCTCCGTGGCCGCCGAGGCACCCTTGGTACTTTCCGGCCATTGGCAAGAAATGTGAGGTAGCTAGAGTCGGGAGCGACGGACCTCACAACTCCTCACGGGGGCAGCGTGCCGAAGACCTCCCGCGGCCTCGCGGCGATGCAGGGCCCCGCCCTGCGGCCACTCGACGCGACGCTGTCGGTCACCCGGGCCGCCGAAGTCCTGGGCGTCCACCCCAACACGATCCGGACCTGGAGCGACGCCGGCCGGCTGCGGTACTACCGCATCAATCCGCGCGGCGACCGGCGCTACCGGCTGGGGGACCTGCACCGGTTCCTGGCGGCGCACGGCGAGACCGAGACGCGGCCGCTGGACGATCGCGGCCGCGACTGGCCGGGCGCCCCGCGACGTCGGGGGCGATCCGTGCCGATCGATCACCACGAGGCCTTCCGAACGCTCGGCTCGGAGGTCGCGAGCATCCTCGGTTCGCTCGTCGAGCAGGCCCTGCTGGACCCGCTCGCGCCCCTGACGAACGCGGCCGGGGCCATTCGGACCGCCACCGAGGCCGCGCAGGTCTCGATCTGGAAGCGGACCGACGAGGGGCTCACGCCGGTTGCCGCCTCGGGTGACGCGGAGCCAAGCCTGGTCACGCTGCCGGCGACGTTTGGCGTCCTCGGGGAAGCGCTCATCGCGACCGAACCCGTCGTCGCCGATCCGGGAAGGCACCTGCCCAGCAGCAGCCAGGCCGGTCGCGAGATCGCCTGCGCGATCCCCGGTCGGGATCGCCCCTGGGGCGTCCTGGTGGTCGTCGATCGCAGCGGCGACGGGAGCGGGCCCACCGACCGCCAGCCGGACCTGCTGCGGATGGCCGCTGCCAGCCTCGGCAGCGTCGTCAGGGCGGTCGAGGCGGTCGCGGACGTGTCGCATCAGCTGCACCGCGCCGACGCCCTGCGCCGGGTCGCCGCCGACATCGGCAGCCGGCTCGACCTCGGCGAGATCCTCGATCGGCTCGTCAACCACGCGACCGTGCTGTTCGGCGCCGACCGGGCCGCCGTCTACCTCCTCGAGGACGGGGCCTGGCGGACGGGCGCGGCCATGGGCCTGTCGAGGACCTGGATCACGGCGGCAGAGACCGTCGAGGGCCCGACCTTCGGCGACGCGGCGATCGCGGCCCGCCGGCCCCTGTTCGCCGTCGACTATCGCCACGACCCACGCGTCGGGACGCTGCGGGCGGCGGTCATCCAGGAGGGCATCGACACGGCCTGCGTGGCGCCCCTCCTCGACGGCGACGAGCCCGAGGCCCTCGGCCTGCTGAGCGTCTATCACGACCGACCCCACCCCTGGACCGAGGACGAGCTCGACACCATGGCCGCCCTCGCGACCCAGGCCACGGTCGCGATCAAGACGGCCCGCAACTACACCCAGCTCGCGACCTGGGCGGCCCAGCTCCAGTCGATCCAGCAGCTGGGGACCCGCCTGAACCGCCTGACCAGTGTGCGCGAGATCGGCCAGGCCATCGCGACCGAGCTGCGCCAGATCATCGACTACCACAACGTCCGGGTCTACCGCCTCGAGGGCGAGGACCTCGTACCGGTGGCGATGCTCGGCCAGGTCGGCGAGTACCAGGACGAGACGCCCGAGCAGCTCCGGGTGAAGTTCGGGGAGGGCATCACCGGCTGGGTCGCCGAGCACCGCGAGCCGGTCTGCCTCGATGACGCGGCCAGCGACCCCCGGGCCAACACGATCCCCGGGACCGAGGACGACCTCGACGAATCGATGCTGCTGGCGCCGATGACGTTCGAAGACCAGGTCCTCGGCGTCCTGGTGCTCTCGAAGCTCGGTCTGCGCCAGTTCCGGCGTGACGACCTCCGGCTTCTCGAGATCTATGCCAGCTTCGCGGCCCAGGCGATGGCCAATGCCGACGCCACCCAGCGCCTGCGCGAGCAGTCGGCGGCGCTCGAGCAGAAGGTCCGCGGCCAGCGCGAGCTGCTGCGAATCAGCGAGTCGATCCTGGTGACCATGGACACCCAGGACCTCCTGGTGACCGTGGCCGACCGGCTCGACGACCTCGTCGGCTCGGACACGATCGCCATCGAGCTCGTCGACGAGGAGACCGGGCTGCTGACGCCAGTCGTCGCGAAGGGTCGCGATGCCGAGTACTACCTCCAGCCGTGGCGAGCCGGCGAGACGGGCCTCGCGACCTGGGTCCTGGAGCGCAACGAGCCGGCTCGGGTGGAGGACCAGTACGGCGATCCGCGGGTGGCGCATGCCGAGACCGGGCCGGTGCACGGGTCGCTGGTGTGCGTCCCGCTGCGCGGACCAGGTGGCGCGATCGGGACGGTCACGCTCGAACGGACGGGCGAGGGCCGGGTCTTCAGCGACGACGAGTTCGAGCTCATCCAGCTGTTCGCCGCCCAGGCCTCGATCGCGCTGCGCAACGCCGAGACGTACCTCGCCGTCCGCCTCAGGGCCCAGACCGACGTGCTCACCGGCCTGTTCAACCACGGTGCGTTCGGCCAGCAGCTCGAAGCCCTCATCGCGGCCCACGAGCCGTTCAGCCTCGTGATGCTCGACCTCGACGAGTTCAAGGACGTCAACGATCACATGGGCCACCAGGCCGGCAACGTCCTGCTCCGCCAGGTCGCCGACGCGATCGTCGGGGCGAGCCGCGACACCGACCGCGTCTTCCGCTACGGCGGCGACGAGTTCGCGGTTCTGCTGCCGCGGAGTGGTGCCGAGCAGGTCGGGCCCATCGCCAATCGCGTCCGGTCGGCCGTCTCGTCGGTCGTCGGGCCCGGGTCGACCTGGCACGGCCGAGCCCGCCGGCTGGACGCCTCGGCCGGCACCGCCAGCTACCCGGGCGATGGCCTGACGGCCGACGAGGTGCTGCTGGCCGCGGACCGCGCGCTGTTCGTCGCGAAGCGCTCTGGTGGCGGCCGGGTCGCCACGGCCGCCGAGGGCATGGCCCTGGCCGGCGAGTTCACCCTCCAGACGCCGACCCCGATCGCTCCCCTCGCCTCGACCGCGGCATAGCCCCACCCACCGGCACTCCGGCGAGGTCACGAGCGGCACCCTTCCCCAGGTCGTCCAGCTGAACATTTCGACGAGCTTCTCGGCCGAGAAGCCGCTTTGCGGCGGACTGTCGTCGATTGGGTAGCCGTGGGGAACCACCGTATGGTGCGTCGTCGCGAATCGGCGGGCTCGCGCGTCACACTCGGGCCATGTCCGATCCGCGCGACCCATTTGTGCCCCGCCGGCCCGGGCCGGCCGGCCGAGGTAACCCCCTGGCCTCGCCGTGGCTGACCGCCGGCCTGGCCGCCGTCGCCCTGGCCCTGGTGGTCGCCAGCGTGGCGTTGCCGGGTCTCCTCGCCGCGCCGGGCGCGACGCCGAGCCCGTCGACCTCCGGCGGCTGCCCGCCGGTCTGTCCCAGCCCCTCGTCCCCGGCGCCGTCGGTCGAGCCGACCTTCGTTCGCCCGACCCCGAGTCCCGCGCCGACCTTCATGACCTACACCGTTCGCGCCGGCGACACCCTGACCTCGATCGCCCGCGAGTTCCGGACCTCCGCGCGATCCATCGCCTGGTGGAACCGGGGCACCTACCCGAGCCTCGACCCGGAGTCGGAGGGCTACGAACCGAACCGGATCGACATCGGCTGGAAGCTCGTGCTCATCCCGGGCGTGATCGTCGACGAGACCACCCCGCCGACACCCAGCCCCGGGCCGAGCGGGTCACCGAGCCCGACGTTCACCTTCCTGCCGACCTTCTCGCCGCTGCCGAGCGCCAGCCCCGCCGGTGGCCAGCCGGCGACCGTCGTGTCGCACGGGTCCCGGAGCTCGGGACAGATCGCCCTGACGTTCGACATGGGCGGCCGGCTCGACCCGGCATCCGACATCGTGCAGTGGCTGATCGACCACGACGTCCCAGCGACGCTGTTCCCGACCGGCAAGACCGGCTCGACGGCCGAGCTGGGCATCGCCGCGCTCCAGCTCGCCGCGACCCATCCGGAGCTGTTCGACTTCGGCAATCACTCCTGGGACCACCCCGACTTCCGGGACCTGACCGCAGCCCAGGTCGCCGACCAACTGCTGTCGACCGAGAACGGCCTGGCCCCGCTCGTCGGGTCGACGAAGCCCTGGTTCCGACCGCCGTTCGGGGGCTGGAACGAGAAGGTTCGACCGCGCGTCGGGGCGGCCGGCTGGGGCTACCTGGTGATGTGGGACATCGACACGATCGACTGGCGGCCGGCCGCCGATGGCGGCCCGACGGCGGCCGACATCGTGGCCAAGATCGAGGCCAACGCCCGTGGCGGTTCGATCGTCCTGATGCATCTCGGCGGCTACAACACCCTCGAGGCACTGCCCGGGATCCTCGCCGCCATCGAGGCGAAGGGCCTCGAGCCGGTCACCCTGACGGAGCTCCTCGGGGACTGATGCGGGGCGGCAGGGACTCCCTGTGTCAGCCGGGGATCATGAACGGTGGGATCCAGAGGTACGAGCTGGACGTGGCGAACCCGGCGACGGTCGCGCCGACCAGCAGCAGCACGAAGCCCGCGAGGACGGCTCGGTCGGTCCGGTCCAGGCGCAGCTCCCGCAGCCAGGTCCGTGGACCGGTGCCAAACCCCCGCAGGTCCATGGCGTCGATCGTGTCCTCGGCACCGGCGATCGCGTTGACGACCGTCGGGACGATGACCGGGACCTGGCGGCGCAATCGCGCGACCGGGCCCCGGGAACGCGGCGCGAAGTCCATGCCGCGCACCCGCTGCGCGTCGAGCGTCGTTCGGAAGTCGGCCGCAAACGACGGGATGAAACGCCAGGTGAGGTCGATCGCGAAGGCAAAGCGCGATGGCACGCCGAGGCGGGCGAAGGTCACGCCGAGGACCTCGGGATCGATCGCGAAGGCCAGCGGCATCCCGATCGCGATCATGCTCATGAAGCGCAGGAACTGGGTGATCGCGAACGTCACGTTCTCGGCCGAGATAGGCGAGCCGAGAAGCGGCAGGTACAGGTAGATGTGCTGCTCCCAGCCGTCGGGCAACCGCTGGACCCGGCCTGAGGCGATGATCCCGTTGCCGAACACCAGCAGGCTGATGAACACGATCGCGAACAGCCACAGCCGGCGGACCTCGCGGAACGGAATGCGGGCACTCCGGTACCAGGCGAACGCGAGCGCCAGCAGGACGAGCATCAGCCGGACGTCCCAGACCTGGATCGCCGCGAAAACGAAGCAGACGACGGCGAGGACGAGGACGCGGGGGTCGCGCTGGGCCAGCCACGACCCCCGCCCGAGGTAGCGCGGCGCGAAGTTCACGGCCGAGCCACCTGGTCAGTCGCTATCGGCCGAGGCGCTCCTTGACGGGCTCCCAGGCGTACACGAGCACGGGCACGAGGATGATCGTCGCGATGAGATCGCCGACGACGACCGGGACGTACTCGGTCGTGAGGACGGCGTTGAAGTCCATCTGGTCCTTGATCATGTCGTAGAACACGATCAGGAAGCCGATGACGGTCGCGATGGAACCCGCGATGGCGCCGGCCAGGGCCTTCTGGGCGAGGCTCTTGTCCATCATCGAGCGGAGGTACAGCGGCGCCAGCCCCGCGAGGAGGCCGACGACACCGTTGGCGAGGCTCCAGTTGTACGAGGTGAGGGCGCCCCAGCCGGAGATCTGGTCGCCGATCATGTTGCCGACGAGGCCGGTGAAGAAGCCAACGATCGGGCCGAATGCGTAGCCGAAGAATGGCACCAGCGCGAACGCCGGGCGGACGTCGACGGCGGTCGTCCCCGGGATCGGGATCTTGAACAGACCGACGAGGACGCCGTACAGGGCGGCGCCGATGGCGCTGTACACGATTACCCGGGAGTCGATGGACCACAACGATCCTCGGGACATGGACATCGAGGTCATCCTGTCTCCTCCTTGCTGATCCAGTCGGGCTCAGGTACTGCCGACAGCCGCTCCTTTCTGCCCGCGGTGGTCGCCTGCCCGCCCGGCCAGCACGAAGGCCGCGAGCGCCTCGGCATCGAGGAATGGTTCGCCGGGTCCGCGCCATTGGGCATTGGCGCGCATCAGCGAGGTGACCCGCAGATTGCAGCCCGTCCAGCGATCCTCGTTCCCGATCACGTCGGCCGGTGACCCGTCGGCGACGATCATGCCGGCTTCGAAGAGGAGGATACGAGTCGCGTACGCCAATGCAAGGTCCACGTCGTGGGTCACGAGGTAGATCGACTCTAGGCCGGGGACCGCCAGGACCTCGCGCATGAACTGGCGGGCGGTTCGATGGTCTTGCCCGGCGGACGGCTCGTCGAGCATCAGCGTCGGCGGTTCCAGGGCCAGCGCGATCGCGAGCGCGAGCCGCTTCTGCTGCCCGAACGACAGCGTGAGGGGCGGTCGCTCCCGGATGCCCTCGAGGTCCGTCAGCCCCGTCCGACGCAGGGCGTCGTCCACGATCGCGTCGTGACGCTCCGGCGGCCGGCCGAGATTGCGCGGCCCGAACAGCAGCTCCTCGCGGACCGTGCGAGCGAACAGCATCTGGCTCGGGCTCTGGAACACGAAGCCGAACGTCGTCGCCAGCTCGGCGACCGATCGATCGACGGTCGGCCGTCCATCGACCAGGACGTCGCCGGCTGTCGGCTCCAGGAGCCGCATCGCTGTTCGAAACAGGGTCGTCTTGCCGGAGCCATTCGGGCCGAGGACGGCGACGATGTCGCGCGACCCGAGGCGGGCATCGACGCCGTGGAGGACCTCGCGGCCGTCGTAGCCGGCGCGAACGCCCCGGAACTCCAGCCGCGCGGGCTCGTCCGTCGGCAGCGCTTCGGTGGAGAGCGGGGCCGGACGGGCCGGTACTCCGGCGTCGCGGGGGGCGAGGCGAGGGTCGGCGCGGAACCGCTCGAGGACGACGTCGAACGGCAGCTTCACCGCCGCCGGATCGGCGACGCGGAGGAATCCCGGCACGTCGCCGAGGTAGGCGGCGCGTCCCTCGTCGAGGTACAGGACACGATCCGGCCGCAGATCGAGCGCCTCCTCGACCCGGTGCTCGACGATCAGCACCGCGTGACCGGCGTCGGCCAGCTCCCGGAGCACGTGCAGCAGACCCGACGCGGTCGCCGGATCGAGGTTGGCCAGCGGCTCGTCGACGACGTACAGCCGCGGCTCGAGCATCAGGATCCCGGCCATCGCCAGCAGCTGCCGCTCGCCACCCGACAGCGCGGCCGTCTCGCGCCCCAGGAGCGGCTCGATCCCGGCCCGCTTCGACACCCGCCCGATTCGAGCCCGGATCTCCGAGCGCTCCATGCCGAGGTTCTCGGGCCCGAAAGCGAGCTCCGCCTCGACCGTCGCGCCGACGATCTGGCGGGCCGGGTCCTGGAGGAGCGTCCCGACGTGGAGGGCGATCTCGCGGAGCTTCTGGTCGGCTGTCGGCCGGCCGCCGACCGTGACCGTTCCATGGAGCTCTCCCGGATAGGCATGCGGGATCAGGCCGTTGACGGCCCGGATGAGCGTGCTCTTGCCGCAGCCAGATGGGCCGGCCACGAGCAGGACCTCGCCGGGTGCGACCTCGAGGTCGACCTCGCGCAGCGCCGGCTCGGTGCCGCGGCGGTAGCGGAACGTCAGGCCCTCGATCCGGACGATCGGTTCGGCCACTCCGGCCCCCGCCGTCAGGCGGACTCGATCCGGACGGGACGGTCGACGCCGATCTCGAGGCGGGCCGCGACGTTCGACTGGTTGTCGGCGTAGGCGAGCTCGCCGAACGAATCCTCGTACACCAGTGGCCTGCCCAGCGGGACCTCGCCGAACGTCGTCGCCCACGGCACGACCTCGACGAGCGGGGCGGATCCGTCAACGGCGCCGAACACGACCCGGAGGCGGCGCCCGGGCTGCAGCGGGCCGATGGCCGCGGCCAGGTCGTCCGGGACGCCGGCGAAGCGCAGGTTCCCGAACGAGTCGACGTAGACGACCGAGGTATCCAGCCCGCCGTCGCGGACGACCGGCTCCGGGAACGGCAGCCGAGCCAGGGTCGCGACGTCGATCGGCGGGCCGACCGCCTCGAAGGCGCCGCCGGCGGCGATGTGCGCGCCCATCGGCGAGAAGATGTCGCGGCCGTGGAACGTCGAGCTGACCCGCGGCAGCAGCCACGCCGGGTTCTCCAGCCCGCGTGCCTCGACGATCCCGCCAAGGCGCTCGGCGGCGGCGGTCAGCAGGCCGTTGTCGGGGCCGATGAGAACGTCCCCGCGGCCCGTCCGGATCCCGATCGGGCGCCGCGCCGTGCCCACACCCGGGTCGACGACGCCGACGTGGACGCCGACGGGCATGGTCGGCAGCGACACCCACAGCAGGAAGGCGCCGTCTCGAATGGCGTACTTCCGCACCGAATGGCTGATGTCGACGATCTGCGCGTCCGGCGCGATCGACAGCATCACGCCGCGGCAGATCGCGGCCGCGGCATCGGGCCCGAAGTCCGTCAGGAACGTGATGACGGGATGCATCGGCGGCGATGGTAGCGAACGCTCGAGGCGGGTCACCCGAAAACCGAGACGGCGCCCGGAGGAAGGCGCCGTCTCGAGCACTGCGGGCGAGACGAGGGGAGGAGACCTCGCTCGCGGGAGGATCAGCTGCCGGGGCCGGAGGCAGACCCCTTGGTGCTGATGACGGATTCGAGGATGTCGTCGGTCGAGGCCGACTCGGACCACACCCGGCGCCGGACGACCAGCGCCTCGACCTCGCGAACCGACCAATGAAGGTTCTCGCTCGGCAGGCCGTGCAGGAACGCGGTCAGATTCGCGGCTTCGGCCGGCTCCAGCCCGCGCGCCAGCAGGGCTCGGTAGGTCGCCCGAATCGCTGGCTGCTGCGGCTGGTCCATCGGTCACCCCGCTGCGGGTTGGTCCGGTGATCGGATGGTCGGTCCGGTGCGGTTGGGGGCGCGATGACCCGGCGGTACCAGCGGCGGCAGTACTTCCGGCCTCCGGGGGCGGCCGGCGGGCCGTATGCTCGGCCCCGCATGGACGACTTCGAGCTGGAGCGCGGTGGCGGCAAGCGCGACCGGACGGCACGCCTGATGCGCGTCGCGAGCCTCCTCAGCCAGCACCCCGACGGGATGCGGCCGAAGGACATCGCCGCGCGGCTCGGGATGTCCGTTCGGAACGTCTACCGCGACCTTCGAGCGCTCGAGGATGAGGTCGAGCTGCCGACCTGGTCGG
>VEOW01000240.1 GCA_012026785.1 Chloroflexota bacterium
CACGATCTTCGCGCTGGTGCTCGACTTCGCCGTCTCGGTGGCCGAGAAGCGCCTGCTCGTCTGGCGCCCGACGCAGGGGGAGACGGAGCAGCAGCTCTAACCTCCTGCCCGAGCCCGCGGGCCAGGCGCACGAGGTTTGCCACGGCGGGGTTCGTCTCGCCGATGCGGGTCACCAGGTTGAGCGGCGCCGCGAGCTGCGGCGCATCCGTCGCCTGCGCGTAGAACACAGCCTCGCGGTGGATCTCCCGCATGGAGGCCGGCACCACCGACACGCCCACGCCCGCGGCCACCAGCGTGATGTTGGTGAGCATCTGGCCGACTTCGGCGACGACCCTCGGCGCGAAGCCCAGCCGGTGGCAGGCCTCGATCAGGTCGCCGTACATCCCGGGTGCGCCGGGTCGTCGCACCAGGATGAATCCCTCCTCGGCCAGGTCGCGCAGGCGCACGCCCTTCGCGTTGTGCGAGCGCGCCCGGACCGCCAGCGGGTGGTCGCGCGAGAGGGCGAGCAGCAGCGGCTCGTCGACGGCGAGGTCGTAGACGAGCCCGCTTTGTTCGGAGACGGGGCGGCGGATGAAGCCCACGTCGAGCTTTCCCGTGGCGACGGCGTCGGAGATCGCGGCGGCGTTTCCCTCCCGGAAGGCCAGCGCGACGGCGGGGTAGGCCTCGCGGAAGCGGCGAATGAGCGCGGGCGAGAGGCCGTGGGTCATCGCGGAGCTGGTGAACCCGATCGAGAGGCTCCCGGTCGTCCCGCTTGCGGCCAGGGCGCCGCGGCGCGCCCCGCGCTCGAGGGCGCCGAGGACGGCCTGCGCCTCTTCCCGGAAGACGGCGCCGCCCTCGGTGAGCTCCACGCCGCGGGGAAGCCGGCGGAAGAGCGCGAACCCCAGTTCGCGCTCGAGATCGCGCACCTGCTGAGACAGGGGCGGTTGGTGCATCCCGAGCGCAGCCGCCGCGCGCGTGAATCCGCCGTGCTCGGCGACGGCGAGGAAGTAGCGAAGGTGCCTCAGCTCCACGGCGTAATATCCATATTCCAAAAATATGGGATGGCTATTATCGAGATATTTTACAGGATATCTGGGCCCGCCTATGCTGGCCGCCGAACTGGTCCCGCGACTCCGCGCCGCGCGTCCGCTCCGAAACCCTTCCGGAATTGCTCCCATGCGCAAGACGATCCCCGCGCTGGCCCTCGCGCTCTCGATGGCCGTCCCCTTCGCCGACGCGGCCGACACCGGCCAGCTCGCCTGCCGCACCACCGAGGAGTGCGCCGCCCAGGCGGCCAGGATCGGCGCGTACGTGCCCGTTCCGGCCGCGACGCTCACGGCGACGAGCAAGCTCGACCAGGCCGAGGACCAGTTCTACTGGATGAACAAGATCAACAAGGCCTCCACCGTGATGCTCGTGGAGGAGCGCATCCTCACCCGGGAAATGGGGCGCGCTATCGGCAAGGGAGTCGCGCACGCGATCGACCAGGCCGGCAAGCCCGGCGGCAAGCGCCCGAGCGACGTCCTGCAGATCGAGAAGATCATCACCGACGCGATCGGCCCCGACGGCTCGCTCATCCACGCCGGCCGAAGCCGCCAGGACATGTACGCGACCTATCGCATGGCGCGGCTGCGCAACCAGGTGCTCGACTTCACCGACGCGCTCAACAGCCTGCGCGAGCGGGTGCTGGTCCTCGCCGGCAGGAACGTGAACACCATCGTGCCGGCCTACACCAACGGCGTGCAGGCGCAGCCCATCAGCTACGCCCACTACCTGCTCGCCTACGAGGCCTCATTCGGGCGCGACGCGCAGCGAGTCCAGGATCTCTACCGGCGCATGAACCGCAGCGCAATGGGCACGGCGGTGCTCGCCAACTCGAGCTGGCCGCTCGACCGCAAGCGCATGGCCGACCTGCTGGGCTTCGACGGGATCATCGAGAACTCGCTGGACTCGAGCCAGGTGAGCCCCTCGGACATCGCGCTCGAGGCAGCGGCGATCGCCTCCTCGAACGCGATCCGGCTCGGGGCCGTTCTCCAGGACATCCACACCCAGTACCACCAGACGCGCCCGTGGCTTCTGCTCGAGGAAGGCGCGACGTACACGAGCAGCGCGATGCCCCAGAAGCGAAACCCCGGGCTCATCATGCGTGCACGCGAGGGAGCCTCGAACGTGGTGGGGCTCGCGCAGACGGTCACCCTCCGCGGCCACAACGTGACCACTGGCATGACCGACTACAAGGAGCCGGCCGCCGAGATCGGCTTGTTCCCGCAGGCGGTGCGCGCGCTCGTGGCCACCAATCGCGTCGTCGACGTGCTGACGGTCAACCCGAAGCGCTCGCTGGAGGAACTGGAGGACGACTGGACGGCCTCGATGGAGCTCGCCGAGACGCTTCAGAAGGACCACCAGGTCCCCTTCCGCGTCGGTCACAGCTTCGCTTCCGAGATCGTGACCTTCGCCCGCGCCAACGGGCTCCGGCCGCGCGACTTCCCCTACGCCAAGGCCCAGGAGCTCTACGCGCAGGCCATCGCCAAGTACAAGCTCGCCGACGCACGGCTGCCGATCGCCGAGCCGGAATTCCGCAAGGTCCTGTCGGCGGAGTACATGGTGACCAGCCGCGTCGGCATCGGCGGCCCGCAGCCCGCGGAGGTCGAGCGCATGCTCGCCGGCGCGCAGGCCGCGCTTCGGTCGGACAAGACCTGGATGCAGAAGACGCGCCAGAGCCTCAGGGACGCCGACGCGAGGCTCGACACCGCGTTCGACGCCCTGCTGCGCAATTGAGGGGGCTCGGCATGCGATCCCCGGCAAGGACCACCCGCAACCAACGCCCGGAGAAGGACGAACCATGATCCCGAAGAAAGCCTGCCTGGCCCTCGCGGCCGCCGCCGCTGCCTCGATCGCGCCCGCCGCTCACGCGCAGGCCGCGAGTCCCGTGACGCTCTACGGCCGCGTTTACGTCACGGTCGAGTCCGTCGAGGCCGGGGAGGGGGCCACGCCCATCTCCCGCCGCACCCGGATGCGCGACCAGTCCTCGCTGCTCGGGGCGCGCGGCGAGGAGGATCTCGGCGGCGGCCTGAAAGCCTTCTTCCAGCTCGAGACGGGCTTCAACCCGGAGTCTGCCACCGGGACCTTTGCAAACCGCAACAGCGGCGTGGGGCTGCGGGGCCCGTGGGGCTCGGTCCTGCTGGGACGATGGGATACGCCGTTCAAGCAGACCCAGGTCGGCTCGGTCGATCCGTGGACGGACCTGCAGATCGGGGACATCACGGGCGCGGCGATCCGCCAGGGCGACTTCAGCCTGCGCGCCGCCAACCTCATCCAGTACTGGTCGCCGACCTTCGCCAACACGCAGGTGAAGCTGATGTACGTGCCCAACGAGGGCCGCACCGCGCAGGCCAATCCGTCGATGATGGGCGGCTCCATCTCCTGGGGAAAGGGCGATGCGTCGCTCTCGTATGCCTACGAGAAGCACAACGAAATGGTGGACCAGACGACCACCCGGGGCGTGGACGAGGAAGGCCACGGCGTGTCGGGCGAGTACCGCGTGGGCAGCGTGAAGTTTTCCGGCCAGTACGGGGAGTACACGCGCACCGGCACCGCGAAGCAGAAGTCCTACCAGGTCGGCGCGCAGTGGTTCCTGGGAAAGCACCGCCTCATCGCAACCTACTCGGCTTCCAAGGACGGCGGCGCGACCGGGGCGGTGCAGCCCGAGTGCGACCTCACGGCGCTGGGCTACCGCTACGACTTCTCGCGCCGCACCTTCTTCATCGCGAGCTGGGCGCGGGTGCAGAACGAGGAGGGCAACCTGTGCAACTTCGGCTCCGGCGCCCTCTCGATCTCCAACCGCCAGGATCCCGAGGGCTTCAGCCTGGGGCTGCGAACCATCTTCTGATTCGCAACCGCCCGCTTCAAGTCCTGCGGGGCTTGCGACCCGACCTGGAAAAGGCCGCGTCGAACACCGCGTTGGGCAGCAGCATGAGGATCCGGGAGACGATCGCCATCTGCCAGGGA
>VEOW01000152.1 GCA_012026785.1 Chloroflexota bacterium
CCGTAGCCCGCGACGGTGACCCGGTAGCGGCGGGTGACGGAGCGGCGCTCCTGCTCGCAGACCTGTGCCCCCATGAGGACGACCATCGCGGCGTCCTTCTGCTGCTTGTCGTCCTCCGGGGGCGGCTTGAGGACGGAGAGCTGATCCTTCGGCTTGTGCCAGGCGAGCGGGAACTTCATGCAGCCGTAGGGCTTGCCCTGGTCGTAGGCGATGAGGCCGAGGTCGTCGTGGATTGCCTCGCCGGCCCCGTCGCGCTGCGGGGCGATCCCCTCCGCGAAGAGCTTGCGGATCGCCCGCAGCCCGCGCGACTTGCGGGTGACCTTGGCGTGGTCAAGCTCCTTGAAGTCGAACTGGTGGACCGGGAGGCCGCGCTGGCGGAGCGTCCGGTAGACGTTCTTGCCGTGGGCGTCCGTCGTGTCGATGTAGATGTCGCCGCCGTAGGGCAGCCACGTCTCCTCGATGGCGAACTCGATCTCCGCGTCGATGAGGGTGCGGGAGCCGGGGATGACCTTGATCGACACGCCGACGACCGGGTTGGCCGGCGAGAAGCGCCAGCCCCACGGGACGCGCAGCACCATCCCGACGTTGTCGGCCGCAGAGATCGCCAGGTCCCACAGGTGGAGGTACTGCCACTTGGGGACGCCGCCTTCCGCCGTCGTCTTGTCGGGCGCCTGCCACGCCGGCAGCTCCGGCAGGAAGGCCGGGTCGATCAGCCACGACGGCAGGACGCGGCCCTTCACGCCGCCGGGACGGCCCTCGACGGAGCGGGCGTAGTCCTCCGGGTCGAGGTTCCGCAGCGCCCGCTCCATCGACTTCGTGCTGGACGACGGGTTGAGCGACCGGGACGCCTGGTTGCCCCACCAGTCCTCGTTGGCCGGGTCCTCGCACATCGCGAGGAACTCCTTGGCGATGTGTTCCGTCTCCGGCGTGATCGTGCCGGTGAGGACGATTGGGGCGTCGAAGTCCGAGGCGCGGGCCGTCAGGCGGTTGTACAGGACGTACCGGATGTCGTCCGGGTTCTCCGTGCTGGGCCACTCGTCCCACGTCAGGAGCCGCCACGCGCCGCCCTCGATCCGCGCCGCCTTGCCCTCCGACGAGCGGAAGTCGGTGACGGCCCCGTTGAGGCAGCGCAGGAGGAGCTTGTCGGACCCCGTCTCGTTCCGCTCGCGGGTGGTGGCGAACATCTGCGCCAGCGGCGCCGGCCGGCGCTTGCCGGTCAGCGGGTCGCGCTGGGCCTTCGACGTGCCGTTGATGATGTCCCCGAGCGCCAGCCAGGCGCGGCCGGCAAGCTCGTTGAGCGGCGCGGCGTGGAGGGTGCGGTACTCCTCCTTCTGCCATTGCGCCTCGTCGCGCTCGTTCTCGGGGACCGGGATGCCCCAGCGGTAGAAGAGCGCCCACATATGCAGGACGCAGAGGAGCGTTGTCTTGCCGGCGCGGTTCGCCCACGTCAGGAGGTTGTAGGCGGCGTGGCCGTCGATGATCGCCTGCGCCGCCTCGACCTGTGCCGGGTGGAGGATGATGCCGAGGCCACGCTCAGCGAAGAGGCCGATGTCATACCGGCCCCGGATGATCCACGACTTCACCTCGTCCGCGACGAGGCTACTCCTCCGTGTCACCGGCCTCGATCTCCACGGGGTCGGGGACGCGCCCCGAGGCGAGCTTGATGATCTCGTCCACCTGTGCGAGCTTGCGGCCCTTGGCCTCCCAATCGCCCACCTTCTGCGCCGACATGACGCCGAGCTTGGCGACGGCCACCAGCTCCTTGTCCTCCATCACGTCCAGGCGGGCGCGGATGCGGGCCAGCGCCTCGTTGCCCGTCTCGACGGCGTTCTGGTTCACGTCCAGCCAATGCGCCGGCCCCGGCGGCTCGATGCGGGTCAGCGCGGACGGGGCGGCCGGCCCGCCGGCCATCGCCGTCTCGACGTGGCGGGCGTGGTCCGCGAGGTAGCGGGTCAGGGTCCGGTCCGCGACCTTGCCGTAGCCGATGGCCCGGACGTACTGCTTGGCGTCCGAGTAGTCGGCGCGCCGGATGCCGTCCGTGGTGAAGAGCCGGACGGTCACGTCCTCCACGACCGCGACGGTGCGGCAGACCCAGCAGGAGGCGAGGCGGGGGACGAGGACTCCGTTCATCATCGGTTCGCCAGCGCCTCCGCGATCAGCTTCGCCCGGACCGCAGGCCCGAACGGTCCGCCGTGCGTCGTGCGCTCAGGCAGGGCGACGAACTGGTCCGGCTCCCGCCCCTGCGCCACGGTCCCGGCCCGCCGGCGGGCGGACGGGGTCGGACGCTCCGCGTCCGCCGCCTCCGCCCACGGCTCTGACGAGACGCTCAGCGCGGCGACCATGCGGTCGAGGTCAACCCTCGCCGCCGCCCTTCGCTCCGCCAGCGGGCGGTGCAGGGCGTCGAGCTGCGCCAGCGTTTCGTCCACCGAGGAGGTCGAGCGCCAGGTCACGTCTTCCCTCCCGCCATCCGGCCGCGTACGCGGCGACGATCACGACCGCCACGACGACCGAGCGCAGCCAGGGGTCCGGGGCGAGCGCCGCTGCGACGACGAGCGCCGCGAGGAACGGCCCCGGTGGGAGGCGGAGGCGGGGCAGACGGCGTGCCCGCTTCGCCGTCTGCCGCCGCTCCGTGGAGAGGGAGATACGACCCATTCACCCGAGCTTCTGGTTGCGCTTGGCCTTGCTGCGCTTGTACGTCGCCACGATGTCGGCACGCGTCGGGCGGAAGCCCTTGGCGCGGGCGCGCTTCGCGATGCCGGAGTAGACCTTCTCCAGATCGACGCGCGCCTGCTTCGGGACGATCGGCCGGCCCTGGAGCGTCGGAGGCTTGCCCGTGAGTCCCGTCTTCGCGCCGCGCCCACGGGTCAGCGCGTTCGCGGTCCCGGTGAGCTTCTGGACCGCACCGGCCCCCGTCGAGATGCCCGTCCCGTTGGACATGCCGGGGGGCGTCATCCGGGGACGCCCGCTCGTCGTCATGGCCGCCGGCATGGGCTTCGCGACCGATCGGGACGCCGCCGCCCCGCGCCCGAACTGGCGGAGCTGCGTGGTCTGCGAGGAGGCGTCTCCCGCGCCAGTCGGCAGGCCGGCGGTCTTGTTGCCGTAGGCGTACATCGCGAGCTTCTTCGGCCGCTTGAGTGGCGTAACCATCGGTCGATCTCCCTGTCTGCTAGCTAGCAGACCTATCGTGCGCCATGATCGCACGCGGATCAAGATGGGTCGAGGTTGCCGCGGTCGTTCCAGCGGTGACTCATCGCCGCCGACACCTCGCGGTCCCAATCGTCGTCGCGCGGCTGGTAGCGGATGATCTCCTCGCGGAAGCGGGCGAGGCGACCGCGGTCGTCCAGCCACACGTTGAGGATCAGCCCCGCGATGTCGGGGTACAGCCCCTTGCGGGCCAGCCAGGCGTACTGCGTCTGGAAGCACGGGAGCTGGAGGGCCACCATGTCCGGCCGCTCAAGCGACTTCGCGTAGGAGTGGTAGTGGCCGAGGAGCAGGAGCGAGATCGGCGGGTCGGGCGGCAGCGCCGCCGAGAACTTCTGGAGCTTGTAGGACTTGGCGTAGGCGCCGCCGCCGGCCGGGTGGGCGATGTAGGCGAGGAGGCCGGCGACCCGGAGGTACGCCGCGTCGTCCCCGAGGTAGACGATGTCGGGCCGCTCCGCCGCGATCCGCCGGACGACGTTCACGCCGCCGTCGTTGAGGAAGGTCGCGTCGTGGTTCCCGCCGATCATGTAGGTCGGCACCCCGCGCCCGCTCGTCGGGTAGGTCGCCGCGACGTAGCCGGCCTGAGCGTCCGCGCCGTGGGCGTGGAGGCCGAGGTACTGGTCGCGGTGCATCCGGTCGGACCCCTGCGTGGCGTCGCCGGCGTGGACGAAGAAGTCCACCTCCGCGTCGTCGGCCTGGCGGTAGAAGTCCCGAAGCGCCGAGAGCTGTTCGAACTTGGAGCCGCCGTGGGTGTCGGAGACGACGCCGATGCGGAGCCGCTCCTGTTCGTGGACGATGACGTGTTCCGGGGCGCCGATGGCCGGCTGCCGGCCGCCGATGACGACGGTCCCCGCCTCGACCACGAAGTCGATGCCCTTGCCGTGGAGCCGGGAGGCAAGCTCTTTCAGCTCCTCCAGATCGGGGTCGCGGTCGTCCTGCTTGTCAACCAGGCGCCGCGCGTCCCTCAGTCGTTGCGACACGCGCAGCCTCCGTTCCGGTGGCGGGCCACGGCGTCCGCGCCGACCTTGAAGCCGGCCGTCCGCAGGATGCGGGTGAGGCGGCTGTGGGCCATGTCCTTGAGCGGCATGGCAAGCCAGTCATCGAGCTGCGCCCGGTCTTCGGCGTCCATCTCCTCGATGGCCGAGCCGACGCTGCACTTGGGTCCCTGGTTGCGCGCCGGGGTGATCCCGGCCGCGTCCTTGAGGCTCATTCGCTGGGTCACAGTCCCTTCCTCGTCTGCTGGGCGGCAGACACCCTGAGCGTAGTGCCGCCCGAAGGCTCATACAACCCCGGCTCTTCGACCAGGAAGCCGTCTTCGATGAGGACGTACTCCGGGTCGAGATGCCGCGGGATCAACGGGTACGGTCCGATTTCTTCTGGCCTGACGAACCTCCACGCGAGGGCGGCGAGGCCGATGACCGCGCCGATGGCGATGGCGAGCTTCATGCGTCCTCCCCGGCCGGCGACACCGGCCCCTTGATCGCTGCGCGGATGACCGGGTGGCCCTTCCACGGCACCTGTGAGGCGATCCGCATGACGAGCTGGCAGTCCTCGTAGGAGGCCGGGTCGGTGTAGGCGTAGTCCTCGCCGTCCGGCGTGTGGAGGGTCAGGTGGACCCGGAACAGGCCCGGTCGAGCCGCCGGCCCGAACGCGCCGTGGTAGCGAACCGGCGTCCTGCGCTTCATGCGCTCACCTCGATCTGCGTCCACTCCTCCCGGCCGCGCGCCACGCCGACCGCGAGGTCGCGGATGACGGCGAAGGAGTCGTCGGCCAGGAGGCCGGCCTGCACGATCCCGTCGAGGACCGGCTTGCAGGCGGCGATGGCGTTGTCCGGATCGCGCCGGACGGCGGTGGTGGAGACGAGGGTGATGCGGACGCTCGCGGAGCGGAGCGGGAAGCTCCAGCCACCGTGGGCGGTCGCCATCGCCTGCCGGGCGGCGTAGAACGCGGACTCCCTCCACAGCCGCGCCTCCTTGGCGCGCTTGGCCCAATGCTCCCGGCGCGTCTGGTTGGGGGAGGGGGGAATGCCGGGGACCGAGACGACGAGCGGGACGACCGGCATCACTCCAGCTCCCCGTACTGCGCCTGCTCGATCGCCGCGTGCCGGCGCTGCGCGGCCTTCTGCCACGCCTCCGCCGGAAGGTCGCGGGTGGCCGGCGTGACGCCGGCGAAGAACCGCGCCCACTCCTCGTTGCCGTACTCGCCGGAGACGATGTCGAGCCGGGAGACGAAGGCCGCGTAGCCGATCGCCTCGCGGAGCGCCTCGACGGGGTAGGCGCACCAGGCGCACTCGCGGGGATGGAACGCCTTGGAGGGAAGGTTGCGGAGGGCGAGCTTGATGCGGCTGGTCAGGCAGCGCCCGATGGCCTGCGCCACCGCCGGGTCGGAGGAGTCGATGAGCGGCCGTGGCCCGCCGGGGCGCCACCAGGCGTCGATCCGGCGGTACTGCGCGGCCGGCGGCGGGGTCGCCGGGATGTCGTCCTGCCTACGCATCGTCGGAGTCCTCCAGCCCTGCCAGCGCCAGGGCGCGCTTCTGGCGGTCGAGACGTGCCTGTGACCGCTCTTCGGCCTTCCGGGCCTTGTAGGCTCGTTCCTGCTCGTCCTGGACGACGCTGGCGATGTCCCGTCCGCTGGGTGGCCGCCGGATCGCGTCGTTGGCGCCGAAGGCGAGCGCCCGAAGGTCGGGCTTCACCGGGGCCAGGCGGTCAGCGACGGCCCGCATCGCAGACACCACCGCGTCGGGGCCGGCCTGCTCGGCAAGCTCGCACAGCATCTCCGCGTACTTGCCCTGCGGGGCGTGCTTCCCCGTCAGCTCCACGACGATCGGATAGAGGTACGGCCAGCCGGCGGGGGAACCTACGGAGGGGGTCACTCCTTCTTCCGTGGTAATCCGTCCAGAAGAGAGGAGAGGAGAGGAGGAGTCGATGGACTCCAGCGGACTCCGCTGGACTCCATCGGACTCCGCCGGACTCCGCCGGACATTGCGCTTGCGGTCTGCATCAGCGAGCCGCGAGCGGAGGACATCCCCGACGTAGTTGTCGAATGACGACTCCGGAATGTTGCCGTCCGCGTCGAGAAGCTCGCATTCGATGAGGAGGTCGATGACTGTCTTGGGCACCGTCCTGCGAGCGATCGTCGGGACGATGCGCTCGGCCTTGTTCCACGCCCCGAGGACGAAGCTCATGTACGCGCCGAAGGCGGCGAGGTAGGTCGTCCGGTCGCCGGCGAGCGTCGCCAGGAGCCGGACCTTCGGGTCGCCCTCCGTGTCGGACCTGACCTGTGCGATGGGGATGCCGCGCGGCTTCATGCGGCCTGCTCCTTGCGGGCCTTGCGGCGGGCGTTGTACTCCCGCCATTGCTGCCGCCGGCGGGCCACCGCCTCGTCATCGGTGTACAGGCGCCTACGCCGGCCCTCGCGGGGCAGGCCGTTGCGGGGGATGCCGTCACAGGCGCCATGCACCCGCTGGGCGATGGCGAAGGCGACGGGGCAGTCGTAGCAGGGGTAGCCGGTCGGGGGTCGGCCAAGGATCGGGAGGTTCCAGTCCCGCCACTCCTCGTCGGTCATGCACTTCGGCTTCTGCGAGTGGTCGCGGCTCATCGCACCCCCGCGCACCGGGCGCACAGGAGTCCGGTCACCGGCTCGCCGTTGATGGCGATGGCGTACCGGACGCGGCGGACGCCGCAGGAGTCGCACCGCTTCCGCGCGTAGCGCCGAAGGCGAAGCTCCAGGGTGGCGCGCAGCGCCACGGGCCGGACGAAGGGCGTGTTCGTCTGCTGGGCAGCGGACTCCGGGGGCGCAAAGTCGCGCGGGTCCACCTCCCCGAAGGTCAACCTGGTCATTCCGTCTTGCCTCCCGTGAGAAGCTCTTGGACGGACCAGACCGACGAGAGCCGGATCACGCCGAGCCGCAGGAGCGGCAGGAGGTACGCGTAGTCGCCGGCGCCGTCCTGCCGGGCCTGCGCCATCACGATCTCGATCGCGTCGGCGGGTCCGGTGACAGCCGCCCATGCGATCGGCACGATGGCGACCTTCTGCGGCTTGGGGTCGGTGTCTGTCATGGTCGCCACTCCCGTAGCACCGCGAGCGCGAGGCCGCGCTCCGGCTCGTCCAGAAGGCGGGCCTCCGCCTTGCGTCCCGCGATCACGGCGGCCCGCTCGGAGCGGGTGAGGGGATCGCGGCGGTCGTAGAGCGCGTCCCGCTCGTTCCACGTCGCGAACAGGCCGGCGAGGTAGATGCGGGGGTTGGGCCTCACCA
>VEOW01000151.1 GCA_012026785.1 Chloroflexota bacterium
ATGGACGACCGGGTTCGAACGATGACGGGGCTGCCGACGGATCGGCGTCGAGGGCGCTGCGGCGCGCGGGCTCATCCGGACTGGCTCCCGGAAGGAGCCAGATTACGAGCAGCAGTGGCGCCAGGAGCAGCGCGCGGTTCGCGAGGGAGCGCCGCGGCGTGCGATTCACGACGTGAAGGGTTCGCGCACCGCAGGCTGCCTGTCCATGACGAACTCGTCAGGCCGGGACAGGACCTCGGCGATCAGTCGGGCGCGTCCCCGCCGCCGCTCGAGGATTCGGCGATGGAGCTCGCCTCGGCGTCCGACGCCTCGGCTTCCTGCGCCGCGACGGCTGCCGCCCCACCGCTGCCGCCGCCTCCGCCATCCAGCTGCGCCTGGCGCCATGGGATGACCACGTCGTCGATCACGACCGTCAGGATCGCCACGATCGGGATGGCCAGGATCGCGCCCGGGATGTCACCGATGGCCGAGCCGGCGAGGACCGCGAGGAGCGCCACCGCCGGCGAGATCGAGATCAGCCGGCCCTGGATGACCGGCACGAGGACCAGGCCCTCGGTCTGCTGAATGATGATCACGAGGACGAGCGTGGCGAGGGCCTGGACCGGCGATTCGATGAACGCGACGATGATCATCGCGACGCCGGCGATGATCGGGCCGGCGATCGGGATCGCCTCGGTCAGGAAGGCGAAGATCCCGAGCGGCAGGGCGAACGGCACCCCGATGAGGGTCAGGCCCAGCCACGAGCCGGTGCCGGTCACCGTCATGATCAGGAGCTGTCCGCGGACGTAGGCGCCGAGGCGGGTCGCGACCTTTCGAAGGAGGCGCGCTGCGAGTGGCCGGTCGGCGGGCGCCACGAAGCGCATCGCCCAGTCGTGGCCGCGCTCGCGCTCGAGGAGGATCAGCGCGCTCAAGAAGGTGATCATCGAAAGCGCGGTCAGGAAGCCGACGACGATGCCCGGGATCCGGGTCAGCACGCCACCGAGGGACCCCAGCTGGCCGAGGATCGTGTCGACGACGCTGCCGCCGGTCGCCAGCCCGAACTGGGCAAGGAACGCATCGGCGCGCGCCCGGAGCTCGTCGAGCAGGAGTGGCAGGTCGTCGGCGAGCTCGCGCGCCTCGCTGATGAGCGGCGGGACGATGATCGCGAGCATCAGCCCGACGGCCCCGATGAGCGCCGCGTAGACCGCGACGACGGCGGCAATCCGCGGCAGGCCACGGCGCTGGAGGGCCGCCACGGGAGCGTGAATCGCCGCGGCGATGATCAGCGCCAGGAAGGCGATGACGAGGACCTCGCGGACCATGTAGACCAGCCAGGCGGCCCAGGCCACGAGGAGGACGACGACCGCGGCGCGGAACGCGATCGACGGCACGAGCCGCAGGACGCGCTGATCGAGCTCCCGGTCGCTGCTCATGTGGCGCTAATCATGCGCCAGCCCGGAACGGGGTGAGGAGCCGAGCTACTCCTCGCCGATGTCCTCGTTCCAGACGTCGGGGTGCTCGCGGATGAAGGCCTGCATCAGCTCGAAACATTCGGCCGAGTCGAGGACCACGACCTCCACGCCGCGCGATCGCAGGTCGTCCTCGCCGCCGAGGAACGTCCGGTTCTCGCCGATCACGACGCGCGGGATGCCGTACAGCAGGATCGCGCCGGTGCACATGTCGCAGGGCGAGAGCGTCGTGGCCATGACCGCGCGGCGGTAGTCGCGGGCCGGCAGTCGCCCGGCCTGTTCGAGCGCGTCGGTCTCGCCGTGCCGAATCGCACTCCCGTGCTGGATTCGCCGGTTCCGCCCGGCCCCCACGACGCGGCCGTCGACCGCGAGCGCGGCGCCGATCGGGACGCCGCCCTCGGCGCGGCCGATTCGAGCCTGCTCCAGGGCGATCGCCAGCAGCTCCTCGTCGGTCACGAGCGCCACGATACCGCCTCGAGAACGGGACAGGTGGCACTTCCCGGGCACGGCGCGCGAATCGCATCGTGATCGTGGAGGTACACCATGGCCAGAGTGCTCGTCGCCTATGCCACGCGCCTCGGCGCAACCCGCGAGATCGCTCGGCGGATCGGCGAGGTCCTTCGCGCCGTGGATCACGAGGTCGCCGTCCAGTCGGTCGACGAAGCCGTCGACGTGGCCGCGTTCGATGCTGTCGTCGTCGGCAGCGGCGTCTTCGCCGGCCACTGGCATCGACCCGCGCTGGAGTTCGTGCGGCGGAATCGGCGCGAGCTGGCCGACCGACCGACGTGGCTGTTCAGCAGCGGACCGGTCGGCTCGATCGCGCTCGATCACGCCCCGAAGGATCCCGCCGACGTGCCCGAGCTGCAGCAGCTCGTCAACCCCCGGGGTCACCGCGTCTTCTTCGGTGCGCTCGACCGCTCGATGGTGGACGGCAGCGATCTCAGTCGCTTCGAACGAATCATCGCCAAGCGCTTCGTGCCCGAGGGCGACTGGCGCGATTGGGAGGCGATCGAATCGTGGGCCCGGGAGATCGCCACGCAGCTGCCGCGGGTCAGGGAGACAGTCCGGACCTGAGCCACCGCTCCGCCAGCGGGGCCGCGGCGGCCATCCCCTACCCTTGCCGCGATGGTCCCGCGCCCCCGCGATCGCCGGCTCCGCCTCGCCCGCTCGCTTCGTCGCTTCATCGGCCCCGGCGTGCTGGGCATCCTCGGCATCGCCGGGCTCGTGCTCCTGACCGGGGTCGGCGGCACGCCCGGACCGGGATCCAGCGGCTCAGGCGACGCCCCAGGCGGCCCCAACGCGTCCGACGGCGGCGGCGCCACCCTCGTGCCGAC
>VEOW01000146.1 GCA_012026785.1 Chloroflexota bacterium
ACGCCGGCGTGGTGGTGGGGCCTGGGCGTGATCCACCTGGGCTTCGGGAACGCGGGCAACGGGCTGTGCGGCGGGATGGTCTTCGCGGCGCGCGACCGCTTCGAACGCGGCGAGCTGCCGCCTTCCGAGGTCACGCCACCACCGGCCGGCACGCCGCTGTTCGAGGAGATCGTCCGGCGGCAGATCGACTCCTTCGATCGCGCCGTCGTCGTGCCGTGGCGGTTCTGGCGCGCCTCGAACGCGAGCCGGCGGCGGCAGCGGCGCGAGACGGTGCGCGAAGCCTGGCCGGCGATCCGGGGGGAGATCGATTCGGGTCGGCTGGCGATGGTCGGGCTGGTCCGCGAGCCGCGCTGGAATCCCCTCCGGATGGGCATGGGTCACCAGGTGCTGGCCTACGGCTACGAGGCGTCGCGCCACGCGATCACGCTCCGGATCTACGATCCGAACCATCCCGACGACGACGAGGTGTTCGCCCGGGTGGAGCCTGGAGCCGGAGGCGAGATTCGTCTCTCCCAGAGCACTGGCGAGCCGCTCCGGGGCCTGCTCGCGCTGCCCTACGTCCCGCCGGGCCGGGCCCGGCTCAGCCGGTTCGTCTGACCGACGCTACCGCGGCCGGCCCTGGGTGAGTGCCACCGCGGGAGCCCGTCGCGCCTTCGAGCCGGCCTCGCGGTCCTGGACCTGGACGCCGCCGTCGAGGCCCGTGCGCAGCCACAGGGTCGCGCCAACCGCCGCGGCGATGCTGACGACGCCGCCGGCCCCGATCGCCACGGCCGTCCCGAAGGCCGACGCGATGGCGCCCATGACGAGCCCGCCAATCGGGGTCGAGCCGGCGAAGACGGTCGTGTAGACGCTGATGACGCGGCCCCGGAGGTGATCGGGGACGGACAGCTGGATGACCGTGTTGGCGGTCGCCGACATCGCGATCGCGCCGAAGCCCGCCAGGAAGATCGCGACCATGGACAGCGGGAACGAGCGCGACAGGCCGAGGATCACCTCGAACAGGCCCAGCGCGAAGGCCCCCGCGACGATGACCCGAGGGCCCGTCCGACCGGCGAAGGCGATGCCAAGGGCCGCGGTCAGCGAGCCCAGGCCCATCGCCGACATGAGGAACCCGAAGCCGGTGGCATCGAGCCCCAGGACGTCGCGGGCCAGGGGCGGCATCAGGACCGTGAAGTTCATCGCGAAGGTCGAGACGACCGCGATCATCACGATGGCCATCAGCACGACGCCCGTTCGGCGAACGTAGCCGAGGCCCTCCACGAGGTTCTCGACGACCGCGCCGGCCGACCCGGGTCGTGGCAGGCTCGGCGGCAGCTGCAGCTCCCGGTCGCGCATGACCAGGTACGCGCCGATCACGGCCAGGAAGCTGATGCCGTTGAGCAGGAACGCAGCCGGGATCCCGAAGGCGCCGATCGTCAGACCACCGATCGCCGGGCCGACGATGCGGGCCATGTTGAACACCGCCGAATTCAGGGCGATGGCGTTGCCGATGTCCTCCCGGCCGACCATCTCGACGGCGAACGCCTGGCGGGTCGGCATGTCGACGGCGTTGGCGCAACCGAGCAGGAGCGCCAGGGCCACGACGTGCCAGACCTCCACGACGCCCGAGATGCTGAGTCCGAACAGCGTGAACGCCAGGACCATCGCGACAATCTGGGTCGCGATCAGGGTCCGGCGCTTCGGCAGCGCATCCGCCAGCAGGCCCCCGAACAACCCGAGCACGAGCACGGGCAGGAACTGGGCCGCCGCGACCACCCCGAGCGCCAGCGGATCGTTCGTCAGCTGGAGGACCAGCCAGCCCTGGGCCAGCTGCTGCATCCATGTCCCGATGAGCGAGACGAACTGGCCTCCGAAGAAGAGGCGGTAGTTGCGGTGGCGCAGGGCGCGCCAGCCCTCGAAGGCGGCCACCGCGGCAACGCTGGGGCGACCGAAGGTCATCGCTTCGCCCTCCCGCCGTCCGCCTCGAGCGCGGCGAGGTGCTCGACGAGGTGGGCCCGGCGGCTCCGGGCCTCGGCGACCATCTCCTCGATCCTCGCCACCTTGTTCCGGAGCGTCGTTACCTGGCGATCGATCCGCTCGATGCCATCGACGAGCAGACGGCGACGCTCTTCAGGGTCGCGGGCCTCCCGAAACCGTGCCCGGTTCAGCGCCCTGGCCGCCTCGTCCTCCAGGAGCTGGCCGATCTCGGCGAGGCTGAAGCCGGTCTCGTCGCGGAGGCTCTTGATGAACCGCAGCCGCGTCACGTCGTCGGCGTCGTACAGCCGGTAGGCGCCCTCCGACCGGGCCGCGGGCTTGATCAGGCCCAGCTCCTCGTAGTGCCGGATGGCGCGCGGGGTCAGGCCGACTTCGTCGGCCGCCTCCTGGATACGCAGGAGGCGCGGCTCCCCGATCTCCGGGGCGGCGGCGGCCGCCTTGCTGGCGGTTCGGGAGGCAAGCTCGGTCACCGGACCATTCTACCAAACCTTACCGTTTACGAGAAGGTTAAGGATCCACGATTCGGCGCCGGCGGGGCGTGCCGTCTACGATTCGGCGATGGACTACGGACTCGTCCTGCCCTCCCTCGGCGACGGGGCATCCCGCGACGGGATCGCCGCGGCTGTCGAGCTGGCCGAGACGCACGACTTCAGCGACGTCTGGGCCACCGACCACCTCCTTGTCGATCCCGCGGCGGCCGACGACTACGGCCGGATCTTCGAGATCGTGACGACCCTCGCCTGGGTCGCCGCCCGCTCGGAGTCGGTCGGGGTCGGAGCGAGCGTCATCGTCGCGCCGATGCGCAATGCCGTCGTCCTGGCCAAGGAGCTGGCGACGCTCGACGTGCTGTCGGACGGCCGCCTGATCGCGGGCTTCGGCGTCGGCTGGAACGCCAAGGAGTTCGCCAACGTGGGCGTCTCGGAGCGGTTCGCGGTCCGCGGCGCGTACGCCGAGGAGACGATCGCGGTCTGCCGGCACCTGTGGTCCGGCTCGACCGCGCCGTTCCACGGCCGCTTCCACGACTTCGAGGACTACGTCTTCGGGCCGCTGCCGCCGCGGCGTGCGATTCCGATCTGGCTCGGCGGCCGCGACGAGCGGGCGCTGCGGCGGGCCGGCCGCCTGGCCGACGCGTACCACTCGTCGGGCGCCGGGCCCGACGCTTTTGCCAAGCGCCTGGCGGTCGTCAAAGCCGCCGCCGAGGCCGCGGGTCGGCCACTGCCGCGTCTCTCGGCCCGCGTTCGCCTGGAGCTCGACGCCCCGCCCCAGCCGGCCTTCTACACGATGCACGGCTCGGCCGAGCGGATCGCGGGCGAGATCCGGGCCTTCGCCGGGCGCGGCGTCGACCACCTCGCGCTGGCCTTCCCGCCCCGCGACCCCGAGGGGCTGCGGGAGGCCATGTCGCGCTTCAGCGAGGAGATCCGGCCGCTGGTCTGACCGGCTGACGGAGAACGGTTCGAAGCCGCTCGGGCTGGCTTCGCCGGGGATCGCCGAGGTAGATCTCGTGGTGCGCGCCGTGGGCTTCGAGCCCGGCGTCCGTCGCCAGCGCGGCCATCCGTTCGAGCGTCTCGGGCTCCGTCGCATACGGCCCGACATGCATCGCCTCCACGGCCGTCCCTTCCCGGAGGGTCATCACGACCAGCCGGCTCAAGGCCGGGCTGGGGTGCTTGCGGCGGGCCACGGCCATCGCCGAGGCCACGTCCTCGTCGCGCGCCTCCTCGGGCAGCTCGATCAAGAGCGTCCACCGCCACGACGGCGCATCGAACGGCGCGAACTCGCCGCTCAGCCAGCCCTCGGCCCGGCCATCACGTCGCTCCCACAGCGCTTCCAAGGCCCCGATCCGGGTGGACGCTCCGTGATCGCGGAGCAGGAAATGGAGCGGGTAGGTCGTCGCGTAGAGGGCCCCGATCGCGGCCTGGAACTCGGTGCCACCCGGCGGACCCTCGCCCTCGATCGCGAGGCAGCGTCGCGGAGGGACGTCGACGAACCGGATCCGTCCGCGTCGCGGCAGGCCCGTCGGTGTCACGAAGAGCGGTGACTGCGCGGCGGCCCTCGCCCGTGCCCGGATGCGTCTGCTCTCGAGCGTGGTCATCGGTCGCCTCCTCCGCGAGACCCTAGGCCTCGACGGCCGGGAGGGGCAGTGCCGGAGGTCGCGAAATCGCGAGGCTACAGCGCCGGGAGGGCCTGGAGGTCGGTCTGCGCGGGCGCGAACAGGTCGCCCACCCGCTCGACCCGTTCGACCACCGTTCGAACCGTCCAGCGGTCGCTTCGAAGGTCGGGGTCGTCCAGCTCGTCCCACGCGATCGGCGTCGAGACGGGCGCCCCGCCGGCCGGTCGCACGGCATATGGCGCGACGAGCGTCTTGATCGAGGCGTTCTGGGTGTAGTCGAGGCGGGCCTTGCCGCCGCGGCGCGACTTCGCCCACTCCCACGACACGAGGTCCGGGACGGTCCCCCCGACGGCCCGCGACAGCTTCTCGACCCAATCGCTGGTGTCGCGGAAGGTGTACCTCGGCTCGATCGGGATCCAGACCTGGATCCCGCGCCGGCCGGTCGTCTTGGGGTAGCCGCGGACACCGAGGTGGCCGAGGGCCGTCCGGTACAGCCGGGCCAGGGTCAGCGTCTCGTCCCAGGTCGTCTTCTCGCCGGGGTCGATGTCGATGAGCGCGAACGTCGGCCGGTCGGGCTCATCGAGGCGCGACGTCCAGGCGTGGACCTCGAAGGCGGCCTGGTTGCCGAGCCAGCAGAGGCTGGCGACGCGATCGGCGACGAGGTGATCGTTGGCCTCGCGCTCCGCGACGCCGACCTCCTTCCACAGCCGCAGCCACTTCGGCGCGCTCGAAGGGATGTCCTTCTGCCAGAAGCCCTGGGAGCCGGCGCCGTTCGGGTAGCGATGCAGGTTGAGCGGCCGCTCGGCGAGGTGCGGCAGCATCGTCGGGGCAATGAGCGCGAAGTAGCGGATCAGGTCGCGCTTCGTGACGGGCTCCGGGTCGTCCGCCCGACCCGGGAACAGCACCTTGTCCAGGTTCGTCAGCTTCAGCTCGAATCCGCCGACCGCCCACAGGCCGTCGCCCTTCATGGCATCGAGGGCCTCGAGCTCCTCTGGCGTGGCAGCCTGCGGGTACTCGGGCTCCGGGGCGCCACTGCGGATCGGCACGGACGCCTCGGGAAGCGCCGCCTCGACCTCCCGGACCGTCTCGCCCGTCGCGACCGGTCGCTCACGAACGACCTCGGTTGGGTCTCGACCCTCGTCGAGTCCCTTGAACGCGGCCTGGCGGACCATCCCGTCGCGAGACCAGCCGCCGAGCTCGGCTCGAATGACGACCTCTGGCCGAACCCAGACGGCGTTCTTCAGCTCGCCGCCCCAGCGACCGCGGTAGTCCCGCGGCGGGGCCGGATCGAAGGGCGGCTCATCGGTTTCCAGCTCGGCCAGCCGCTCGCGGAGCCGCTTGCGGGTCGAGCGATCGAAGCCCGAGCCGGCCTTGCCCGCGAAGCGCAGCTTCCCCTCGCCACCGTCCTTCTCGTAGACGCCGACGACGACGGCCCCGAGGTCCTTCGCAGCGCCCTCGCCGGGCGCGTAGCCGCCGACGACGAGCTCCTGCTCCTGGCGGGCCTTGATCTTCAGCCACGATCGCGATCGAACGCCCGGCTCGTAGCGCGAGCGCCGATGTTTGGCGATGATCCCTTCGAGCTCGCTGGCCTTGGCCGCCTCGTAGAACGGCTTCCCCTCGGTCAGGACATGGTCGGCAAACCGGACCCGCCGGTCCTCGCCGCGGAGGATCGAGGCCAGCAGGGCCTTGCGCTCCTCGAGCGGGACGTCGACCAGGATCCGGCCGTCGTGGTAGAGCAGGTCGAAGGCCTGGTAGACGAGCTGCTTCGAACGCGTCCCGGTCAGCTCCTGCAGCAGGCTGAAGTTCGGCCGGCCCTCGTCGTCGAGGGCCACGACCTCGCCATCGACGATCGCCTCGCCGGCGTCGATCCAGGTCGCCTCCGTCAGCAGGCCCGGGAAGTACGTCTCGCCGTCGTTGCCGTTGCGGGTGAAGATCCGGGCCTCGCCGTCGCGAACCACAGCCTCGATCCGGTAGCCGTCCCACTTGACCTCGAACAGCCAGTCGTCGTCGGTGAACGGCTTGTCCGACAGCGTCGCGGCCATGACCGGGATGAACTTCGGCATCGGCGCCGCCTTCGCGCCGCGGAGGTCGATCTCGGCGAGCGACGCGGGGGCGCGGCTGATCCAGATCGCGTCGCGGTCCTCCTTGACCTCGTCGTTCGTGCGGCCGGTC
This sequence comes from Chloroflexota bacterium, assembly GCA_012026785.1. Classification (GTDB taxonomy): domain Bacteria; phylum Chloroflexota; class Limnocylindria; order Limnocylindrales; family CSP1-4; genus UBA5189. The sequence goes on from VEOW01000146.1 coordinate 6,254, forward strand.
TTGACGCTCTTCGGGTGGTCCTCGGCGTCCCAGCCGGCGACTGCCGCGTCGTCGCGCTTCTTGATCAACAGCCACTGTTCGCCGCCGTCACCTTCGAACGGCAGCCCACCGCCGTCGTCCCGGCCGCCCCGGCCGCCTCCCGTTCGACCGCGCCCGCTGGTTCGAACGATCGTGTAGCGACCGCGGAGCTTCTCGCCGCGGAGCGTGAACTTCAGCTCGCCGGCCTCGACGGCCGGCCCGGGGTCGGGCGTCTCGGCCTCGGGCGTCCAGGTGCCCCAGTCCCAGACGATGACGTCGCCGCCGCCGTACTGGCCCTTCGGAATGACGCCCTCGAAGTCGAGGTATTCGATCGGGTGGTCTTCGACGTGGACCGCCATCCGGCGCTCCTTCGGGTCCAGGGTCGGGCCCTTGGGCACGGCCCACGACGCGAGCACGCCGTCGATCTCGAGGCGGAAGTCGTAGTGGAGGCGCGTCGCCCGGTGGCGCTGGACGACGAAGCGGCCGCCGCGCGTCCCGAGTGGCCGGGCGCTTTCTGCGCCGGCCTCGCCCCGCCCGGCCGGCGCGGGGGTCCGCTTGAAGTCGCGCTTCTGCTTGTACCGCTCGAGAGGCATCGCCCGCAGTGTCGCCTACCCTGCCGTCTGATGCGCAGCTTCCTGGGTTTCGTCGTCTTCGTCGCCGTTCTCGTGGCGGTCCTCGTGTTCGTTGTCGGGCCCGTGGTGGCGCGGCCCGTGCTGGAGGCGCTCATCCGCGATGCCCTGCCCTTCGAGTCGGAGACGGTCAGCGTCAGCGTCGATGTCGGTCCGTCACTGCTAGGCGGCGAGGTCGACGCCGTGACCGTCAGCGGGCGCGACCTCCAGGGCGCTGACGGGTCGATCGGGACGCTCGATCTCACCGTCCGTGGCTTCTCGATCGTGTCCCGGACGTTCGAGGCGAGCGCCGGTCGATTGGAGGATGTCCAGGTCCGGCTCGAAGACGGGACCGCGACCTCGATCGACCTGGTCGAGCTCAGCGGCCCGTCCGACGCCGTCGCGGCGACGGCGACGATCGACGCGGTTGCGACCGAGGGACTCATTCGCTCGAAGCTGGCCGAGCGGGGCATCGTGCCCGAGCGGGTGCAACTCGTCAGCGGCGCCGTCGAAGTCACCGCCGGGGGCCTGACGGTCGCCGCCGCGCTCGAGAGCCGTGACGGCGGGCTCTACTTCGTCCCCGAGCAGCTCGTCCCCGAGGTCGTCCTCTGGGCGCCGGGGACGACCGATCCCTGGCGAATCACGGACGCCGGCGTCTCGGAGCAGGGCCTGGTGATTGAGGCGACGGTGAACGTGGAGCGGCTGCTGGCCCGCTCAGCCCGCTAGCCAGTCGCTGCCGCCGAGGCGCGGACGGCCTCCACGGCCGACGCGGTCCCGTCTCGCCAAGCTGCGCCGTGACCGGGGAGCACGAGGCTTGCCTCGACGTTCCCGAGGCGGGCAAGCGAGGCCAGCGCCTGCTTGGCGTCGGCGGTGAACGGTGCGATCTGGGGGCCGTGTCGCCCGGTCGTGACGGCGTAGGTGGCGAGGGCGTCCCCGACGAGCAGCGCGTCGTGGCCGGAGAAGTGGAGGGCGGCGCTGCCGGGCGTGTGCCCTGGCACGTGGATGACGACCGGCGCCCCGGGCACGTCGAGGGTGGCGCCGTCGCCGAACGTCGCGACCTCGAGGATCGGCTGGTTCCGCAGGGCGCCCTTCCGCGCCGACCAGACCAGGAAGGACAGGAGCGACGTGATCCGAGTCGGGCCGAAGCCCTTGGCCGGGTTGGGGACCTCGCCGCGGGCGAGTGCGGCGTCGAGCTCGTGGATCCGGATCGGGAGGCCGTACCGTCGTGCCCGCTCGGCGAAGCCGATGTGGTCGGAGTGGCCGTGGGTCAGGACGACCGATCGGACGTCGTCGAGCGTCCGGCCCATCGCCGCGAGCTCCGCGGGCAGGAGGCCCCAATAGGCCGGCACGCCGGCGTCGACGATCGTGACCTCGCCGCCATCCTCGACGAGATACGAGTTGACGATGTCGTCGCCCAGTCGGCGAATTCGGGGCGCAACCTCGGGCACGAGGCGCTGGTCGCCTGGCCTACGCCGTCTTCCGACGGCGGGCTGGCTTCTCCTCCTCGGCCTCGCGTTCCTTGGCGGGCTTCGCGCCAGCCTTCTTGCCGGCCTTCGCTTCCTTGCGGGCCTTGGCCTCCTCGACCGAGACCGGCTTCTCGCCCTTGTCGCGCGACTCCGCAGCGGCTTTGACGCTCGCCTGGAGGGCGGCCATCAGGTCGACGAGCTTCGTCTCCTCTTCGGGCGCCTCGACCTCGACCGTCTCGCGACCCTCGATCTTGGCCTCGATGACCTGCATCAGGGCCTCGCGGTACTCGTCGCGGTAGTTCGCCGGGTCGAACTCGCCGGTCATGGCCTCGATGAGCTGGGCGGCCATCTTGCGCTCGGCCGGCTTGATCTCCGGCTCCTCCTCGGGCAGGTCGAGCTCGCCGAGGTCGCGGATCTCGTCGGGCCAGTAGAGGGTCGAGAGCAGCATCGTGTTCTCGAACGGGTTGAGCGCCGCCAGGACCTCGCGGTCACGGAGCACGAACTTGCAGATCGCCGTGAGGTTCTTGTCCTCGAGGACCGACTTCAGGAGCGCGAACGCCTTGCGGCCAACCCGGTCGGGCTCGATGTAGTAGGCGCCCTTCACGAAGCGCGTCTGCGTTTCCGCCTCGGACGTCTCGACGAACTGCTCGATCTCGATCGAGCGGACGGTCTTGAGGGGCAGCTTCTCAAGGTCCTCGTCGGTGATGACGACGTACTTGTCGGGGGCGTATTCGAAGCCCTTGACCGTCTCGGAGCGAGGGATGATCTCCTCGTCCTCGGGGCACCAGATCTTCATCTGGATCCGGCTCTTGTCGGTCTCGTGGAGCATGTTGAAGCTCACGCCGGCGCGGGCCTCGGTCGCGACGTACAGCTTGACCGGGATGGTCACGAGGCCGAACTGGATGGCCCCTTTCCACATCGAGCGCGCCACGGGACGTCCTCACGCTTCGGTGCTCGCGTTCTCGCCCACGAGCGGGTACGCGACGATACCACCCGCCGGCAAACGCGCTGTTCACATTGGGGTCGCGAGAACGTTGCGGATACTCTGCGTCCGCGGGCGCGCCTCGACAGCGCTGCCAGGGGCTTCGGCTACTCGGTCGCGAGCGTCGAGGTTCCGGCGGCCTCCGCCGGGCGCTTGAGTCGCGGCGCGGCCCACAGGACCCCGGCCGGATCCCACCAGACGAGCCCGCCGGCGAGGATGCTGAACGCCAGGTCGACCCCACCGGGCAGTCCGAACGCGAACGAGAGCAGGGACCCGAACGTCCAACCCGAGGCCGCCCAGAGGACGGCCGTGAGACTCCGCTTGCTCATGTGGGCAGGGTGCCGAATGGCCATAGACACCACCAGCCGTACGTAAGTACTGTGACCGCATCTGGTCCGCCTGGCTGGGAAACGTTGGCAAAGTCGCTCGCAAGGTCCACGCGGTACGGTCCCTCGTGTTCCCGTGTACGTAGGAGCGGTTCAGGGTGGTAGACCCATGACCTCACGCCCCGAGCGACAACGCGGCCAGTCGCTCGCCGAGCTCGCGCTGGTGACTCCTGTCCTGCTGCTCCTCATTGGTGGGGCCGTGCAGTACGCACTCATCATGGAGACTCGACACGAGATCATCCAGGTCGCCCGCGATACGGCTCGATGGGCGGCCACTCAGACGTACGACCCCTGCGACGACGCGGCGTCGGATACACCGCGACAACCCCTCACCCTCGCGGATGAACTGGCAACGTCCGCTTCCCTGATCGGCTACTCAGCCGGCGATTGGAACTCAGGCAACTTCCTGGTCCAGACCGGTGCTCTTCCGGCGAGTCTTCCTCACAAGGAGGGTGTTGAAGTCCTCTGGACCGTCGTGGCACCCCCTCCGCCCGCGACGCCAGGTCCCTGTCCTCCACAGGACAACACGACCCAGGCATTCGTGACCATCCGACTGACCCACGCTGTCCCGATCCTGTTTCCGGGCGCGTGGTTCATTCCCGGCCTGTGCGACGGATCGGGCTGTGACGTCAGCATCTCGGCGACGGCCATGTTCCGGATGGAGCCACCACCAGAATGAGCCGCCGGCCGATCCGACGACGTCCTTATGGTTCTAACGGCCAGGCCTTGGCCGAGTTCGCGCTCGTGGGAGGCCTGTTCTTTCTCATGGTCATGGGGATCGTCCAATTCGGTCTGATCATGTGGAGCGCGAACACCCTGGATCAGGTCACCCGCGACACCGCGCGATGGGCGGTGACCCAGTCGACAGTTCCCTGTGAGGGCGCGCCGAACCGGAGCGCTGTGGCGGCGCATGCAGACCAGTTCGCCCGACAGTGGCGTCTGATGGGTTACGCGGCAGGGACATGGACGACCGCGGGGCCCATCGCTGACCTGACCGGCACCGGTGTTGCGGCGGATTGGCCGATCCCGTCGGTCGCACCAGGGGGCGGAACGCTGTTTGCGAATGACTGCCCGCCGTCCGACAGCGGGATCGCATGGTTCGTTCGAGTGCGGATCAGCCACGCGGTTCCGATCTTCTTCCCCGGTCTTCAGCTCGTGGCGCCATCGTGCGGCGGCTCGGGGTTCTGCCTAACGTCGACAACCGAACTGCGAATGGAGCCCAAGTCGCCATGACCCTGACCCGATCGGCCCGGAACGTGGAGGAGCGGGGCCAGGTTCTGCCGATGACCGCCCTCATGATGGTGGTCCTCATCGGGATCGTCGGACTGGCCATCGACGTGAGCCAAGCGTTCATGGAGCAACGATGGCAGCGGTTGGTGACGGATGGAGCGTCGCTCGCGGGCGCGCAGGACCTGCAGCGACCGGGACGTCTGCTGCCTCAGTCTGACGACCGCGTTGCAGCGCGCGCGACGGCGATGATCGTGCTCGCCAGCCAGCTCGGAGCCACGTCGACGCCATCCACGGCCTCCGGATCGCCGTGCCTCACCAATGTCGGCTGCGCCCTACCAGGTACCCCGTATTTCGCATCCATCTACGCTGGCGTGGAGAGCGGCCTCCCGAGCCCGACGTGCATTGACTGCATTCCACAGCGAGCCGTCCAGGTCAACGTCTGGCAGCCGACGTTCGGCCTGACGTTCTCTCGAATCTTCGGCTTCTCCACGTGGGATGTCCGAGCGAGTTCGGTGGCCGGCGTCGTCTTCGCCCGACAGTACGGCGTGGTCACGCTACGTCCAACCGATCCACGCTCCCATTTCGATGCCAACGCCGACGACCTGTTCGTGACAGGAGGGAGCAAGGTCTTCGTAGGTGACGGCGATGTGGTGACGAACACCAACGTTGTCTGCAATGGGTCGCTATCTGACATCCAAGTGGAGGACACGAAGGGATACGCGATCTATCACTACGACCCCTATGAAGCCTGGGTGTCGCCCCCCGGTGAGTGCATGACCCATGCACCGGGCGTTGGGGTCACGTCGATCGTGCCTGATCCGGGATACGCAATCCCGACGCGTACCGCAACGACGCCGATCTACACCACCGAGGCCCGGGCGATGGGTACCGATCCTACGCACGGAGCCTCCTACGATCCGAACTACGCGACCCGCTGCGCGCAGCAGCAAAGCCTGGTTGCGAACACCTACAGGGAGCTGAAGACGGGTCTCCAAATCAACGATCCCGCGCAAGTGCTTGCGAAGTGCCTAAGACCCGGGATCTACGAGTTCATGGTCGATGCGAAGGACAACGCCGCCGGTCCTCCAGTCGCCTACCTCCTCGAGCCGGGCGTGTACTTCTTCGACTACGGCGTCAACGTCCAATCCACGCTGATCGGTGGATATGAACCAAGTCAGCCTGGCGTCGCGCTGGTGCTGCTGGAGGCCAAGAACCAAAGCGGCACGCCCGGGCAGATGACGACGGCAAACAATACGTCGCTCCTCGCGATCAACTTCGGTGATGCCTACCTGAACCCGTCCGGCTCATGGGCAGCACCCGCAGACGGTCCGCAAGGTGACGTGAAGACCCCAGACCCAGGAAGTTCGCTCCTATCGCTGATGGTCGTGCCCGACACAAGCCACGACTGCCTCCCAATTACCGAGGTCGAGGACAAGGACTGCAAGAACAGCGCGAACGACCGGCAGACCCTGAAGCTCACGGGTGGCGGAAACATCTTCCTCGCCGGCGTCCAGTACGCGCCGACCGACAACGTGGTCCTCAAGGGAAACTCAGGGCAGGAGGCTGAGGTGGGCGCCATGTGGGCCTGGACGCTGACGTTTGATGGCGGAACGACCTATCGAATCCGAGTTGCGAACCCGGAGCTGCTGGGCGTTCTGCGGCTCGATGCCGCGTGCTCGCCCGGCAACACCTGCAACCGCTAGGCGCAATTCGGAATCCTCGTACGAGGACGGGTGACTAGCGCTCTGTCAGATCGCGTTCGGCGCGGGTTAGCCAGGCGAGGATGGCCTCGCGGAGCTTCTCGAGGCCGTCAGAGACGCCCTTCGAGGTCGTGCTGATGCTGGTCAGTTGGACCTTCAGGCCACGGACGGTGTCGAGCGCCTGGCGGATGGCTTCGAGTGCCTCCTGCACCGCGGCCACGTCGACCTCGGCCTCCGACTCGCGGACGGAGGCGAGCGCGAGGAGCCGCGCCAGGCGAACGGCGGCATGGAGCGTCGCCGGGTCCGGGTCGGCGGGGTCCAGGACCGCGTAGACGTCGCCGGCGCGGACGTCGAACGGGGCGATGCCGGCCGGCGCGTGGGCCGGGGTGAAGACGACGAGCCCGATCGCGGCATCGCGGTTGGCCTTGGCGGCCCGGAGCTCCTCGCGCATCTCGCGCCCCGAGACCTTGCGATCCTTGGCCTCGACGACAATTCGAAGCTCGCAGCCGCGCGCCAGGTCCGGGTCGATGGTCAGGACGAAGTCGCCCTTCTTCGACCGCCCGGCGTCTCCGGCGTCCGTGCCGGTCCGCTCGAGCAGATCGTTGCCACCGCGCGCGATCTCACCGAGGAGATCCTCGAGGAGACCCTCGAAGTCGGCGCCCTTCGCGGCGGACTTCGCCCGCTCGCCGGCCCGTGCGGCCTGGGCCGCTTCGAGCGCAACGAGCTTCTCGTGGAGCGCTTTGAAGCCCTGGTCCACCTCGGTTCGGAACTGGTGCAGCGGCGAGTTCATCCGGGTCGGATCGAGCAGCTGCGCGAGACGCGAGCCGTCGCCATCGAAGTACGCGCCGAGCATTGTGGCGATCCGCCCGACCGCGGAGTCCTGGCGCTTCGGGTCGAAGAGCTCGTCGACCATCGACCGCAGCTTGCCCCGGTCGCCGAGGAACGCCTCGAGCGTTCGAGGCAGCCGGCCGTCGCCGTCGCCGAAGTTCGTTCGAAGCACCTGTTCGAGCGCTTGGGCCGCCTTCTCATTCGCCGCCCGGCTCTGGTCGGCGAAGCGCTCGAACTCGGCACGGACCGCGTCGAGGTTCACGGTGACGCCGACACTCTGGAGCGCCGACAGCCCGATCTTGAGGGCGCGCTCGACGAGGAGTGCGTGATCGTCCATCGGCTGGGCCGCCAGCCAGGCGGCCAGGCCGGGATCGGTGACGACGAGTCGGTCGACCTCGATCCGCTCGCCGGTAACGCGTACTCGGGCCTCTGGGCTGCCGGGGAAGGTGACGATGCGGGCTTCCATGGCTCGGACTCTGAGGGGCCGTTGTGCCAGCTCTGCTGTCACAACAGTCCGTCCGGCACCCTTGGCAGATTGCCAAGGTCACTTGGCAGAAGAGGCGAGGAGGAGCAGGTTCACCGCATGACCAGCAGGACGCCGCCACGGCTCGCCAACCGCCTTCGGGTCGCGCGGGCCGAGCGAGACCTGTCGCAGACGGACCTTGCCGAGTCCGTCGACGTGAGCCGCCAGACGATCAGCTCGATCGAGACGGGTCAGTACACGCCGTCGGCGCTGTTGGCCTTTCGACTCGCGGCAGCGCTACGTGTGCCCGTTGCCCAACTCTTCTGGATCGAAGGAGACGAACGATGAACCCGCTCATCACCCGTGACGAGCGCGAGACCGCCGTCGACCTGGCGGCCGACCGGCTGTCCTTCCTCGTGCTCGCGTACGGCGTTCTCGCCGTCGCGGCGGTTCGAAGCTTCGGCGGGCAGCAGACGTGGGACCTGCTTGGGCTCGTCGTGGTCGCCGGGGCAGCGGGTCTGATCTACCGACTCGTGAAGGGCGCCGTGACGAGGAGCTGGATGATCGTCGCGACGGCGCCCGCCGTCGCTGCGGCGATCATCGGCGCCATCATTCTTGGCGGGCTCGCACGTTAGCGTCCGACTGCCTGGGGCTTCACCGGGTGGCGGCAAATGCCGGCCAAACGACGGCTGACGGCCGGGCCGCCCAGCCAAGTCGGGGGTTCCCGCGACGATTGGTGGGCAATCGGCGCCAATCGGCAGGCGAACGGGCGATCGCCGAGGGCTGCTTCGTCGTTTGGCGGCGATTTGGCGCCAGGGACCGAGGGCGCATGTGAGACGGCAGGAGGCGACGCTTCAGCTGCCGCGGTAGGTCGTCATCCCGAACGGAGCCAGCAACAGGGGCACGTGGTACGAGCGCGAGGTGTCCTCGACCCGCAGGTCGACCGACAGGCGCTGGAAGAACCGCTCGGCCTCCGGGTCGGCGGCCGTTCGACCGGCAAGGTTGAATTCGAGCCGGTAGACCCCCGGCGAGAGGGGCCGCCCCAGGAGGTCTCGAACTCGACCGTCGTCGTCGGTCAGGGCCTGCGTGATCCGGATCGGCCGGTCGTCCTCGCCGAGCTTGTAGAGGCTGACGTGGACGCCCGCCGCCGGCGCGCCGCGCTCCGTGTTGAGCACGTGCGTCGAGATCGTGGGTCCCGCCGCGCCGTCGGCCACGTATCCTCCCGCCCATGGGCATGCTTCGAATCACCGTCGCAGACGACCTTCACTTTAGCGCCCGCTGGGAGGACGCCGCCCCCCAGACGATCGGGGCGATCCGGCGGATGCTGCCGATCGACTCGAAGCTGATCCACTGTCGCTGGTCGGGCGAGTCGACCTGGATCCCCTACGGCGATTTCCGCCCGGGCATCGACTACGAGAACCACACCTCGCACCCCGCGCCCGGCCAGCTCGCGATGTACCCGGGCGGCATCAGCGAGTGCGAGATCTTCTTCCCGTACGGCGCCTGCACGACGTCCTCGAAGGTCGGCCAGCTGGCCGCGAACCATTTCGCGACGCTCGAACCGGACGACGGCTGGGCGGACCGCCTCCGCGAGGTCGGACGGCGGGCGCTGTGGGAGGGCGCGCAGCGGATCCGGATCGAGGAGGTGGAGTGATGGAGCTGTGGCTGTTCCTGGGCACAGCCTTCGGACTGGTCGTCTACGCGCTGTGGCGAAGCCGCGCCCGCAACTCCTGGAAGGAAGGCCAGCTGGGCAGCAATACCGCGGACGAGCTACCCGACAAGATGCAGCCGCCGCCGCGCTGGTGGGGCGGTCCGACGGACACCGGCCAGTCGGGTCGCTAGCTGGCATCGGTCAGCGGCAGGCCCGGGGACGAGTGCTGTGACCGACCTCCTCGTTCTTGGAGGCGCGGTCGTCACGGCCGCCGGCTCGAGGCGGGCCGATGTGGCGGCGACGGGCGGCGTCATCGAGGCGATCGAAGCGGATCTCGGCGGGCTGGCGGCCTCCGCGTGGGAGGTCGGCGACGCGACGGGGCTGCTCGTCCTGCCGGGCGCGGTGGACGTCCACACCCACACTCGCGTGGCAACCGACGTGGAACCCGATCGGTTCTTCCAGGACTC
>VEOW01000222.1 GCA_012026785.1 Chloroflexota bacterium
CATCCACGGCCGCCGCGGCGTCGACGAAGGCATCGACGAGTGGATCCTGGCCCTGCTCGATGCCTTGACCGGCGACGACGGCGGCCTCGAGGTCGTCCGAGCCTTCGAGCGCCTTCGCCGCCGGCCCGCCCTCGATGACCTCCCGGGCGGCCTGGCTGGGCTGCCAGCCCTGGTCGACCAACCGGCGCATGGTTCGAACCCGGTCGATGGCGGCGTCGTCGTATAGCCGGTAACCGGACGGCGTCCGGCTCGGCTCGACGATGCCGTAGCGGCGCTCCCACGCGCGCATGACCGGAACGGTGACGCCGGCGCGGGCGGCAGCCTGCTTGATGGTGTACATGGCTTGTGGAGCATACGCCACGAGATATGGGTTGACAAGCCTTAGACAGGACGCTAATCTCGGCACAGACCTTGGACAAAGGTTAATCAAAGGGCCCGCCGCTGGGGCGGACCGGAACCGTCCGGAGGATGGACATGCGCTACGTCAATGCTCTCGCACTGCTCCTGGTGATCGTCGGAGCCGTCAACTGGCTGCTCGTCGGGATCGCCAACTTCGACCTGGTCGCCTCGCTGACCGGCAGCTCGTTCGGTGAGACCAACGCGATCTCGGTCGTCATCTACGTCCTCGTCGGGATCGCCGGCGTCATCCTGCTGCCGGTGCTCGGCCGCTGGGTGATGAGCTCCAAGCGAGCCTGACGGCGGACTCAGGGGAGCTGGCCGCGGTCGGCATGCCGGCCGCGGCCAGGCTATTCACGGAGCACCATCTGATGCACTCACAACCCACGGCGTCCGAGCCGGCCATCGAGGTCAGCGAGCTCGTCAAGCGGTACGCGCCCACGGCCAAGCCCGCCGTTGACGGTCTGTCGTTCCACGTCGGGCCAGGCGAGATCTACGCCCTGCTCGGCCCGAACGGGTCCGGCAAGTCGCCCACGATCGGTGTCCTGGCCACGCTGCTCGCGCCGGACGCCGGCCGCATTCTCGTCGCCGGCCACGACGCGGTCACGGAGCCTGATGCGGTCCGGCGACGGATCGGCGTCGCCCTCCAGGAGACCGGGGTCGATGCCGCTGCGCGGGGCCACGATCTGATCGTCCGCCACGCGCGCCTCCTCGGCATGACCCGAGCGGCCGCCGCCACTCGCGCCAGCCAGCTGCTCGAGGAGTTCGACCTGGCCGAAGCGGGCTCCAGGCGTCTGCGGACCTACTCCGGCGGCATGCGCCGCCGCCTCGACCTCGCCCTCGCCTTGACCGGCCACCCACGCGTCGTGTTCCTCGACGAGCCGACGACCGGGCTCGACCCGATCTCGCGGCAGGAGCTGTGGGAGCGCGTCCGGCGGCGGCGGGCCGAGGGTGTCGCGGTGCTCCTGACGACCCAGTACCTCGAGGAGGCGGACGCGCTGGCCGACCGGATCGGCATCGTCGCCGCCGGGCAGCTCCGGATCGAGGGTACGGCCGACGAGCTCAAGCGGACCGTCGGCGGCGACGTCCTGACCATCGAGGTCGACGAGCCCGACGGCGCTCGGACGGCGGCCGTGCTGGCTGCCGTCCACGAGGGTGGCGGTCGCGTCAGGCTGGAGGTCCGCGACGGTGGCGCCGCGCTGCCACGCGTTCTTGCGCGCCTGGCCGCGGCCGGTCTCGAGACCCGAAGCGTCTCGTTGGCCCGCCCGACCCTCGATGACGTCTTCCGCCACGTCGTTGGCGGCCACCTCGCTCACGTTCAGGCGTCCATGGAGCCAGCGGCATGACCGCCATCGCAGCCCCGCGCCGGGTCGCCGTCGAGGAGACGGCGGCCGCCGGCACGTCCTTCGCGCTCCAGGTCGGGATCCTGCTGTCACGGCTGCTGCGGCAGCTCGCGGTCGCGCCGACGACCTACATCAACCTCATGATCAGCCTGTTCTTCCTGTTCGTGTACACGGGCGCGTTCGGGGCCTCGCAGGGCTTCGAACAGCTGATCGGGGCGAAGTTCCTGACATTCATCCTGCCGGTCTCGATCGTGAACGCCTCGCTGGCCGGCTCGGTTGCCGGGCAGCTCCTCGTGAGCGACCTCGAATCGGGCTATCTGCGGCGGCTCCAGGCGATGCCGATCAGCCGGCTGGCGATCGTGCTCGCGCCGATGCTCGTGGGAGCGCTCCTCGTCGTCGCCCAGGCTGCGCTCGTGCTGGGCCTCGGCTTCGCGATGGGCGTCGAGTCGGCAACCGGCGTCGCGGGGGTTGCCGTGGTCCTCGCGCTGTCGCTGCTGTGGGGTATGGCCTTCGCCGGCTACGCCGTCGCAACGGGCCTCCTCGCGGGCAATGCCGCGACGGCCCAGGCAGCGACCTTCGTATTCTTCCCGCTCGTGTTCCTGGCCCCGACGTTCCTGCCGCGCGAGCAGCTCCAGGACTGGCTCCAGGCGGCCGCCGTGATCAACCCCACGACGTACGTCCTCGAGGCGATGCGGAGCGTGCTGATCGACGGCTGGCAGCTCGAGACACTGGCGGCCGGTTTCGGCGTGATCGGCGGCCTGTGCCTGCTGGCGTCTTTGTGGGCGGCGCGGGTGGCGCGCCGGACGACAGCCCGGCGATAGTCCTTGACGCGGGCCGTTGCGCGGCGAGACTGAGCCGTGTCGTGACGTTGCCTGACCGAGCCGCCCTCGAGCACGAGAACTGGATCGCCTACCTGGCCGGCGTGGCCGGGGCCACGCCAACCGTCGACGTACGGCGTGTCGGGAGCGTCCTGAGCCTTCGCTCGACGATGCCGTTCGACTGGTTCAATCAGGTCCTCGCCGAGCATGACGGCGCGACCGCTCCCGACGTCCTTGCCGCCGCCGGGCTCGAGCGACCCGGCACCGACGACCCGATCGTCCGCCTGCGGAGTGGGGTCGACGATCACCTGATCGGCGTTATCACGAGGTCCGGCTGGCGGGATGCCGGTGCCGGGACGATGACCCCAGGGATGGTGGCGTTCCCGCTCGACCACCTTGGCGTCCGGGCGCCGACGCCGCCGGGCTTCGAGATCCGCCAGGTCAGCGACGAGGCCGGTGTCGAGGATCACCGGGCCGTCGTGACGAAGGGATTCGCGGTGCCCCGAAGGGTGGCGGTCGAGACAAGCGGCTTCGGCCTTCTTGACGTTCCAGCATGCACCCTGTACGTCGGCTACCTGGATCGCCGGCCGGTGACGTCGGGGATGGGCTGGCGGAGCGGCCGGACGATCGGCGTGTACACGATCGCCACGGTTCCGGCGGCGCGCCGACGCGGCTACGGAGAGGCCATGACCGCTCGTGTCGTCGCCGACGGCATCGGCGCCGGATGCGACGTCGCGGCGCTTCAGGCGAGCGAGGCCGGCCGCCCGGTCTATGAGCGTCTCGGCTTCCGGGTCGACGTTCGCTACGACGCCTACGTGCGGTTAGCCGCGGCCGGCTGAGCGAGCGTTGCCTACGGGGTCCGCGGTCGCTTCCGTCGGTAGATCCGCATCGGATCCCCGGAGCGGGTGAGGCCGTCGGCGACGTGCTCGAACCCGAGGCGCTCGGCGATCCGGATCGAGATCGCGTTCTCGGGTCGAATGTAGGCCACGATCCAGGGCGGTCGAAGACGTTCGAATGCGTCCTCGACGGCCGCCCGGGCGGCTTCGAACGCGAAGCCCCGCCCGCGTTCGGCCTCGACCGTCATCCAGCCGACCTCGACCTCGTCGGGCGCGATCCCGGTCACGCCCGGACCCGCGTAGTGGACCTCGAGGAGGCCGACGGTTCGACCTACTTCCTCGACGATCCACGGGCCGAACCCGTGAGCTCGCCAATGCGACAAGCCGTAGCGAAGCTCGCGCTCGGCCTCCTCCTCGCCGACGACGAGCCGGTACGGCGCGAGGTCCTCGGCCTGCGGCTCGCGCAGCGTCAGCCGCTCGGTGACGAGGCGCCGATGCCCCGACTTCGAGGCGTGTCGCTCCATCCGGCTGTTCCCGGTCCTGTCGCCGTTACGGCTGGACGGCCGTCAGCGCGCGCTCCAGGTCGCGCCACAGGTCGTCGACGTGCTCGAGGCCGACGCTGAGGCGGATCAGCGTCTCGGGCGTGCCGACCGCCTGCTCCGAGGCGTAGCGTGCTCGCCGCTCCATCGTCGACTCGACGCCGCCGAGGCGCGTCGCGTGGACGATCAATTGAGCCGCCCCGCAGACCGCCTCGGCGTCGTCGGCGGAGCCCAGCGTCTCGAACGAGATGATCGTCCCGGAGCCGGGATACCGAACGCGGGACACGCCGGGATGGCCGTCCAGTCGGGCGGCCAGGTCGCGGGCCGTCGCCTGCATCCGCTCGAAGCGGGCCGGCAGGGTTCGAAGGCCCCGGAGCGCCAGGTACGCCTCGAGGACGCCCGGTGTCGCGCCGGTCGACTGGCGGCGGTGGAGGAGGCGGGCGTGGAACGCCGGGTCGGCCGCGATCACGGCGCCGAGCAGGAGGTCGGAGTGGCCGCCGATCAGCTTCGTGACCGAGTGAACGACGAGGTCGGCACCGAGGGTCAACGGCGTCTGGCCGAAGGGGCTGGCGAAGGTGTTGTCGACCGCGACCATGGCGCCCGCCTGCTTCGCCACCGCGATCACGGCGGGAAGGTCGACGACGTCGAGCATCGGGTTGGTCGGCGATTCGATCCAGACGAGGGTTGCGCCCTCGACCGTTCTCCCGAGGCTGTCGGCGGTCAGATCGGCGTGGGTCTCCAGCTCGATCAGCCCGCGGCCGGCGCGCTCCCGGAGCAGCTCGGCGACGCCGTAGTAGGGCGCGCGCTGGGCGATCACCTTCGCGTTGCTCGGCAGCTCGTCGAGGATCGCGGTCGTGGCGGCCAGGCCCGAGGCAAACGTCACGCAGTGCCCGCCCTCCAGCTCGCCGAGGGCGTCTTCGAGCGCCTGCCAGCCCGGATTGCCGTCCCGCGCGTACACGAGCTCACTGCCATGGTGGTAGGTGGACGCCGGCACGAGCGGCGCGTTCAGCGGACCACCAGGCGCGCGGTCGGGACGGCCGGCGATCACGGCCATGGTCTCCGGATGAAGCGACTCGTCATGCACGTTGCGGTCCTTCACGCTGCCGTCCCCTCGCGCCGTGGCTGAAGCGGTCCCACGATCGCGACCGCCACCGCGACCGCGACCGCGACCGCGACCGCCTCGCGCGTCACCTGCGCGCCCTCTGCGTAGTATCGGGCTCGCGGACCCGATCCCGCACCACCTACGCCGTCAGTGCGTCCAATCCACCGTTCGGGCGCCTACCACGCATCACACCGGTATCTGCGAACCCCTTGAGCGTGGCCCTAGCTACTCTCCCCGAGAACTGTTGGATACGACGCATCTCTCGCGCAGGTGACACTGGGCCTGGTCAGTCAGCGTCGGGCAATGTCAGGTGCCCCGCGGTGGTCACCGACCGTTCCACACATTCGCCCATATGGCTTCGCCGAGCTCGTTGAGGCACAAGTCATCGCCCGACCGAAGCGGCAGGAACTGGCTCTCGTCGACGCCGTCAATCCAACCGAAGCCGGGTGAAATGCTCAGCACCAATCCCGTCGCGAGATGGAAGGCGTCGCCTTCCACGAAGGCGCCCTGCCCGGGATCAAAGATCACACACCAGGCGGACACGGTCGGCCGCCACGAGGCCGAGCCAATCCATGGTTCGCCGTCGACCGTGCCGGTCAAGACGAGCGCACCCTTGCCATCGACATCGGCCAAGGTGTTGCCGAGATGCCCAAGAAGCACAGGCGTCACGTTCGTCGAGCAACCGGCAAGGGAGGTCTGCGTTTGCACCTCAATAACCGTGCCGGACCCGAGCGTGACGATCACGGTCGCGCAGGAACCATGGCGGACTGCATTCGCGATGCCGACGACCTCAGGCTCAATGCTTCGGTCCGGCCGCGGCGGATCGCCTCCTCGCGCACCAGTTCCGATGCAGCCCGCCACGAGCATCGCCGCGGAGAGTGGCAGCGCCCGGCGGATCCACGACGTCACAGTTCAGTCGCGGTGCGGGAATGTCATGGGTGACTCATTCGTATATCGCCGCTCCGTACACGACGTCATATGCCCTCTCCCAGGCCTCCCGCGACAAGCCCGGCGCGTCGGACCGAGCCCACTCAGCCAGGGACGCAAGGTGCGTCTGAAGGTCGGCAGCGTTGCCGTCCCGTTCGGGCAGGAGTACCTGCCAGATGCCCAACAGCTCCGCGTCGATGTCCTTTCGGCTGGCTGAGCGATAGGCGTGGCCGGCCTCGCCCCATCGGCCGAGCTCCCAGTTCGCCCAGAACTCGCCTCGCTGATCAACCCACGGGCCGGGCTCTGGCGCCAGCACCGCCTCGTCTAAGGTCCGTCTGAGCTCCTGAACGGCAGCTGCGAACTCGTCTGCCGTGCGGGGTCGTAGCTCCCAGGCATGATTCATGGTCAGTCAGTGTCCCTGAATGTCACGCGATGTTAGGGCGAGGTGTTCGATCTTGTCCGCGCTCGGAGGCCGCAGCCGCCAGTTGTCCGGAATCCCATCCATCGCGCGATTGATGTGGTCGGCACGCTCGCGCATTTCGCTGACGGTCGGCAACGCGGCGCCATCGCCGCGACGCAGGCGGCGCAACTCCGGGTGCAGCAGGAGCCAGTAATCAGTCGCCGCGCGTTGCCAGACCGCCCACAGGTCGTTCTCGTTGCCGGCAGCGTTCTTTGCGTCGTCCGCGTCGAGCATTCGACGCAGCGCCAGCTCGCGCGGCCCTTCTCGACTCATCAGCTCACTCGCCGTGATGTCACACGAGCGCGACGGAGGGTGCATCGGCGGGCTCGACGTGGCCGATCCGCCAGGAGGGTACGCCCGCTGCCGCCAGGCGGCCCTCGATCGTCTCGACGAGATCGGGCGGAATCGCGGCGAGTAGGCCGCCGGAGGTCTGGGGATCCTGGGCCAGGGTGACGAGCTCGGGCGGCACGTCGTGACCGACCTCGAGCGCGGGCTCAGTGAAGCGACGGTTGTGGGCAGCCCCGCCAGTTTCGACGCCCGAGCGGGCGAGTTCGAGCGCTCCGTCGAAGGCGGGCAGCGCCGCGGCTTCGAAGACGAACCGCGTCCCGGAGGCCCGGGCCATCTCGAGGGCGTGGCCGAGCAGACCGAAGCCGGTCACGTCCGTCGCGCCGCGCACCCCGGCTTCGACCAGCACCTCGGCGGCAGACCGGTTGAGCGCCCGCATCGATTCGCCGGCCGTCGCCAGGAGGGCGTCCGAGGTTCGACCCTGGCGCCGACCGCTGACCAGCAGCCCGGTCCCCAGCGGCTTCGTCAGCAGCAGCCGGTCGCCCGGCCGGGCGCCGCCCTTGCGGAGCAGGCGGTCGGGATGGGCAACGCCGACAACGGCCAGGCCGTACTTCGGCTCCGGATCGCGGATCGTGTGGCCGCCGGCCAGCACCCCGCCGGCCTCCTGGACCTTCGCAGCCGCGCCCTCGAGGATCGCGCGGAATGCCTCCATGGGCATGGACTCCGGGATCGCCGCGACCGAGAGCGCGAACAGCACCCGGCCACCCATCGCGAACACGTCCGACAGGGCATTGGCCGCGGCGATCTCGCCGTAGGTTCGAGGGTCGTCGACGATCGGCGGGAAGAAGTCGAGCGTCCCGATGACCGCGAGGTCGGGCGCGACGAGGTGGACTGCTGCATCGTCGGGCGGGTCGAGGCCGGCGATGAGGTCGCGCGAAACGCCGTCCAGGCCCCCGAGCCCGGCCAGCGCCTCCGCGAGCACGTCGGCCCCGAGCTTGGCGGCGCATCCGCCGCACTCGGTCAGCTCGGTCAGGCGCAGCGGCGAGGCGATGACAGCCTCAGCAGTGGACGACATGATTCGATGGTAGGTCGAGGCGATGTGACGGTCGATGGCACTAGGCCCACGATGCCGCGGACGGGCGGTCCGGGCGGGATTACCCAGTAATCTCGGTACCTTAGAATGAGCGCATGCCTCGACGACGCCTCGCACTGCCCCGCCAGACCGGCGAGCCGATCTCCATCCGTCTCAGCATGGCAACCGACCAGCTGGTCGCTGCTGAGGCCAAACGCACTCGTCGGTCGAAGAGCGCCGTCGTCTCCGCGTTCACCGAGGAGACGGCGCGAACGCGGCGTTTTCCGGGCATCGGCTTTCGCGGTGATGATGCAGCCCGGAGGGCCTGGGTCATCGGCTCGGGCCTCGACGTTTGGGAGGTCATCGAGATGTTCGAGGACTCCGGCAGCGTCGAGCGGCTCGTTGTCGATACCCATCTCACCGAGCGACAGATCCGCCTGGCCCTGGCCTACCGGGACGCCTACCCGGTGGAGATCGCCGATGCGGTCGCCGAGAACCGCCGTTCGCCGGAGGAACTGAAGATCCTCTATCCGTTCATCGAGCTCGCCGACAAGCGCCCGTAGCGGCTGGTGCGGCTGCTCATTGACGCCCAACTGTCCGGACGACGGATCGCCCGGCCGCTGCTGCTGGATGGCCACGACGTCCTGGCCCTGAGCGACCGACCCGATCTTGACGGCCTGGCCGATCCCGGTGTCCTGGCGTTGGCAGTGGCAGAGGATCGGATTCTCGTCACGCGGAACAGCCGCGACTTCTCACCGCTGCTCAGGGAGTGGGCGGAGGCCGGCAGAGCCCACGCCGGGTGCGTCCTGATCTGGACGTTCAGGGGTAGCGACTACGGACCGATCATCGAAGGACTCCGACGCCTGCTTGCCGAGCGACCCGAGCAGTCGGCCTGGCGCGATTTGACGATCGCCCTGTAGCGCGCGCTACACGCCCAGGAGGCCGCGCAGCCAGGCAACGCGGTCGATTCGGGCGGCCTCCACGTCGAGGGCGTGGCCGGCGTCGTAGTCGAGGCGCCGCACGGTCGGGCCGGCGGCGGCCGTCAACGCCGCGGCGGCGTCGGCGCTGACGTACTCGTCGTCGTTCGCGAACTGCAGCAGGATCGGACGGGGCGTGACGCGACGGAGGGCGGCCACCGGGTCGAGGTCGGCGAGGCGGGCGCGATACTGCTCCTCGGTCAGGTCACCGAGCACGCCGCGCCAGTAGGGCACGAACCAATCGGCGAAGGCGGGCACGGCGGAGAGCATCGCGAGGCCCTTGATCCGCGGGTCGCGGGCCGCGAGCACGGCACCGTACATCGCGCCGAAGTCGTGACCGACGAGCGCGATTCGCGACGGGTCCACGTCCGAACGAGCCGCCAGCAGGTCCAGCGCCCGGCGGAGCTCGCGGACCTGGGCCATCACCCGCTCCCGGTCCGGCTCGGCGCCGGACGGTCGAACCCGCCACGGGAACCGGCCCTGGACGTGCAGCGAGACGACCCCGTCGTCCGCCATGCCGATCGCCTCGTCGACGAACTCGCTTCGGTTGGCCGTGGGCGATTCAGGTTCCAGCCAGTGGAAGTACAGGACGCCCGGGAACGGTCCCTGGCCGGCGGGCAGGACGAGGTAGCCCTCGGTTGGCTCGCCATCGAGCTCGGTCCAGTCGAGATCGGCGACGGCGACGGAGCCGCGCAGCGAGCGCGTGCGCTCGAGGGGTTCGATCGGCGCGGTCGGCTGGGACAGCCAGGCGGCCTCGGTCACGGGTTCGGTCACAGGGCCGGAATGCTAGCGCCGACTACGATTGTCGGCGGGAGCGGAGCCGGGCCGGTGCCCGGCCTCGTCTTCAAAACGAGTGGCGCGCCGCCCAGGCGTCGCGCGGTGGGTTCGACTCCCATGCGCTCCCGCCACGAGGAGGAGCATCGACCGTGTCCGCGACACCTCGGCCGCCGAGCGTCGACGCGGTCCTGCGCGCGCTCGACGGGCGGGTCGGCGAGCGAGACCGGGACGCGGTGGTATCGGCCGCCAGGCAGGTGGTCGACGACGAGCGTGATCGGCTGGGTCGGGGTGGCGAGCCGCGGACAGTTGACGCCCTCGCCGGCGCTGTCGTAGGGAGCCTCGAAGCGTACGGGAGCCCTTCGGGAGCCGGAGTTGGCGCCGCGGCAGTGATCAACGCGACCGGCGTCCTGCTCCACACGAACCTCGGTCGAGCGGCGTGGCCGGCGGCGGCAATCGCGGCCGCGGCGCGAGTGGCGGCGTCGGCGACGCCCCTCGAGCTCGACGCCCGGACGGGCCGCCGGGGGCGTCGCGCGCCGGAGGTGGTGGAGCATCTCGTGGCCCTGACGGGCGCCGAGGACGCCCTCGTCGTCAACAACACCGCCGCGGCCGTCGCGATCGCGGTCGGACTGGCCGGGCGCGGCGGCGTGGCGGTCTCTCGCGGCGAGCTCGTCGAGATCGGCGGCGGCGTGCGAATCCCGGAGATCGTCCGGCGTGCCGGGGCGAAGCTCGTCGAGGTCGGAACGACGAACCGGACGCGCGTCGCGGACTTCGAGGCGGTTCTCGTCGACGGGGCCGCGCGGCTCGTGCTGCGCGTCCACCCGTCGAACTTCGTCCAGTCCGGCTTCGTCGAGACGCCCGACGCGGCCGAGCTGGCGGCGTTGGCCCATGCGCACGGGTGCATCGTCGTGGACGACCTCGGGTCGGGAGCCCTGCTCGATACGGCCCGCTTCGGGCTGGCCCACGAGCCGACCGCGAGCGAGCGCCTCGAGGCCGGAGCGGACCTCGTGACGTTCTCCGGTGACAAGCTCCTGGGCGGCCCCCAGGCCGGGATCATCGCCGGCCGGCGCGACCTCGTGACGAAGCTCCGGCGCGACCCACTGGCCCGCGCGATGCGGCCCGACAAGGTCATCCTCGCCGCGCTGGGCGCGACGCTCGGACTGTACCGGGCCGGTCTTGCGACGCGCGAGATCCCGATCTGGCGCCAGATCGCGGCGGACGAGGCCGACCTTCGGACGCGTGCCGAGGCCGTCGCGGCGGGGCTCACCGGCGCAAGCGAGACGGGAGCCCGGGTCGTTCGAACCGAGGCGACGGTGGGTGGCGGCTCGCTGCCGGGTCAGGTGCTGCCGTCCTGGGCGATCGCGATCCGGCCGCCCTCCGCCGAGCGGCTGGCGGCCCGTCTTCGAACCGGGCAGCCGATGGTCGTCGGGCGGATCGAGGCCGACGAGGTGCTGCTCGACCTTCGAACGGTCGAACCAGCGGACGACGACGTCCTCGGGCGGGCGGTTCGAACGGCCCTGGGGCTCCCGGTCGAAGGCTGAGCGCCGATGCGGACCATCGTCGTCGGCACGGCCGGCCACATCGATCACGGCAAGACGAGCCTGCTTCGAGCGCTGACGGGCATCGACGCCGACCGGCTGCCCGAGGAGCGAGCGCGCGGCATGACGATCGACGTCGGCTATGCCCACCTGGCGTTCGACGACGGGGTGGAGCTCGACTTCGTCGACGTGCCGGGTCACGACCGCCTGGTCGGCAACATGCTCGTCGGGGCGGGCGAGATCGACGCGGCGCTGCTCGTCGTCGCGGCCGACGCCGGGCTGCGGCCCCAGACGATCGAGCACCTCGCGCTGCTCGATGCTCTCCGGGTCGAGGTGGGCCTGGCGGTCGTGACGAAGACCGACGTCGTGCCGGCCGAGCGCGTCGCCGCCGTGGTCGAGGGGACCGAGGCGCTGCTCGGCCGGACGGGATTGGCGCGAGCGACGGTGGTGGCGGCATCGGCAGCGACTGGCGCTGGGCTCGAAGCTGTCCGGGACGCCCTCCGACAGCTGCGGGACGACCTGGCCGAGCGACCGCCCGAATGGCCCTCGCCTCCGCGCCTCGCCATCGACCGGGCGTTCACGGTCCAGGGGCGGGGGGCGGTCGTCACCGGGACACTGCGGGGCGGGCCGCTCGAGGCCGGCGAGACCGTCCGCCTGGAGCCGGCCGGCCGATCGGTTCGAATCCGGGAGGTCCAGGTCCATGGGCACCGCCGTGAGGCCAACGACGGTGGCCGGACGGCGTTGAATCTCGCCGGCATCACCGCCTCCGAGCTGCAGCGGGGCGATGTCCTGGTCCTCGATGTCGGCGCCGGTCAGCCCCAGGTCGGGCGGACTGGCCGGCTCCTCGTGGAGCTCACGCCGCCGCCGTCGATCGTCGAGGCGGGGCCGTGGCCGCCGCGGGACGCCGAGCAGCTGCGGCTTCACATCGGCACCGCCGCGGTCGAGGCGACCGTCGGGCGGCGGGGGCGGGAAGGCGCCGCCCTCGCGGATGGCCGGGCGACGGCCCGTTTGGCGCTGGCCGAGCCCGTGGCGACGTTCGCCGGCCAGCGCGGCGTGCTGCGCCAGGGCGCGACGGGCGCGATCGGTGGCGGGGTTCGGATCCTGGATCCGGAGCCACCGCGGGGCGTCTCTCGGCGGCGCATGACCGCCCCGCGCCTCGTCGAGCTCATCGAGGCCTTTGATCGCCGGGACCCGGGTGGGGTCCACGCAGCGACGCTGGCCCTCCACGGGGCGCTTCCCGATGGTGCTGTTCTCGAGCTCGCGCCCGACGTACGGGAGGCCCTCCGCGACCACCTGCTGGCGCTCGTGACCGATACGGCACGGCCGGACCGGTTGAGCCGCGGCCTCCCGATGGCCGACGCGCGAGCGGCGTTGCGGCGTGCGCTCCGCTCGATCGTGGCGCTCGAACGAGGATGGGCCAAGGCGGCGGCAGCGTCCCTGGACGGCGTCCTCGCGGAGCTCGTCGCGAGCGGCGAGCTGGTGAAGGACGGCGACCGTCTCCGGCCGGCCGGCGTGGACGCGGGCCTCCCGGTGGAGCTCGCCGCGGCGATGGCCCGCTTGGAGGCGGCCCTGGCCGTCCATGCGCCTCCGGGCCTGGTGGAGGCGGCCGCCGCCGCAGGCTGCCCGGCCGACGGGGTCCGCGCCCTCCAGGCCGCCGGCCGGATCGTTCGGCTCGAGGCCGATCTTGCCTGGGCCACGCCGACCTATCACCGCCTCGCGGCGCGGGCCCTGGAGATGGCCCGCCGCGAGCCGCTGACGCCGGCTGCATTCCGGGACGCCACGGCGTCGAGCCGGCGCTACGTCCTGGCGATCCTCGAGGACCTCGACCGGCGCGGGATCCTCACCCGGACGGCCGAGGGCCATGTCCCCGGGCCTCGTGCGCCCGGTGCGGCATGACCCCCGATGGACCCTCCCTGCCCGTCACCGGGATCGTGCTCGCCGGTGGTCGCGGGAGCCGCTTTGGCGGCCCGAAGCTCACCGCCGGCGTCGACGGGGTGCCGCTGCTCCATCGCGCGATCCTGGCCGTGGCGGCCGTGGCCGGCGAGGTCGTGGTGGTCACTCGCCCCGATGACATGCCTGACCTACCTGCGATCGGGGTCCCGATCCGGCTCGTGCACGATCCCGAGCCCGACGGCGGCCCCCTCGTCGGGCTGGCCACCGGCCTCCGATCCGCGACCGGTGCCGTCAGCCTCGTCGTGGGCGGGGACATGCCGCACCTCAGCCCGGCGGTGCTCGGCGCGATGCTGAGCGCGCTCGGTACGCGAACCGGCGAGGCGGTTCTGCTCGCATCCCCGGACCCAGCGGCTCCGCGCCAGACGCTGCCGCTGGCGCTCGAAACGGCAGCGGCGCTCCCCGCCGCCGACGCGGCCATTCAGGCCGGGCGGCGCGCGCTCCAGGCGGCCCTCGACGGGCTCGTCGTCGTCGAGCTCGCGGCGTCGTCGTGGTTGCGGTTCGATCCCGACGGCGGCACCCTCGACGACGTCGACGAGCCGGCCGACCTCGAGCGCCTGGCGGGTCGGCCAATCGAAGCGCCGAAGCATGGGGAGGGGACATGAGCGACGACCGAACGACCGTCCACGTCCTGCACGAAGGCTACGTCCGCGAGGGTGGCCGAGTGGCCGGCACGGTCGTGCTGGTCCGGGACGGCCCCGCAACGATCGTCGTCGACCCGGGCATGGTCGCGGATCGGCGGCTGATCCTGGAGCCATTGGCGGCTCACGGGGTCCAGGCAGCCGCCGTGACCCATGTCTTCCTCAGCCACCACCATCCCGATCACACCGTCAACATTGCCCTGTTTCCCGAAGCCGAAGTCGTCGACTTCTGGGCTCGCTACCGGGGCGACCTGTGGCTCGACCACGAGGGCGACGGACACCGCCTGTCACCCAACAGCGAGCTCTGGCTGACGCCCGGGCACACCGAGGAGGACGCCAGCCTCATCGTCCGGACCGCCGACGGCGTCCACGCGATGACGCACCTGTGGTGGCTGGGCGATCGAACGCCGAAGATCGATCCGCTGGCGTGGGACCAGGCAGCGCTCGAACGAAGCCGCGCGCGGCTGCTCGAGGCCGTGGATGTCGTCGTGCCCGGTCATGGTCGGCCGTTCCGGGTTCGGGAGTCGAAGACCGCCTCGCGGTAACGACGGGGCGGACTCGCCCGGGGTGCGTCGGCTACGCTGCGCCGCGTCGTCGCACGGTCGAACGCTCGAGGGAGGAACGATGATCCAGGAGTTCTGGGGCAAGCTCAATCCAAACGAGCGCATGGTTGCCTGGGGGGCCATCGCCATCATCGTCCTGTCCATCCTCGGCGGCGGCTGGCTGGGGCTCATCGGCGCCGCTGCCGTGCTCGTCATCTACTGGCTCCAGTACTCACCCGACCAGAACATCAAGTGGCCGGCCCCGGTCCCGCTGATCGTCCTCGTGATCTCGGCGGTCCTGGCCATCTCGGCCGTGCTGGGCGTGCTGACCGTGTTCGGCTTCGCGGGCATGGGCTTCGGGCTTGCGTACGGACTCGGGTTCGGCCTGCTCGGCGGGCTGTACGTGCTGTACATGATCGCCGCCATCGTCGGCCTCATCGCGGCCGCCGCGATGGCCCTCGGCGCCTGGCGCGAGTACCAGAAGTCGGCACCTCGCAGCTGATCCGCCCGCCCGTCAGGCTCGGATCGGCGGCTCAGGCTCGGATCGGCGCCCCTCAGCCGGGACGTCGGGCTTGGGCAGGGCCGATGCTCCCGACAGCCCGACGGCATTCACGACGGCACCGGCGAAGCACAGGGCAGCCATGACGATCGCGGCCAGCCGAAAGGCCTGGGTTGACGCCTCTCGGGCCGTCGCCACGAGCTCCGGCGGCACCTCCGGCGCGGGCGGGTTCAGTGGCTGGAACATCGCGTGGAGCGCCGGCGACGACGGGTCGGCACCCGGGATCGCGGCGGCAAGCGTCGCGTAGAAGCTGCCGCTCACGAACAGGAAGATGGCCGCCGCGACGAGCGGCTGGCCGACGCGCGACAGGGCATTGTTGATGGCCGACCCGATGCCCAGGTTCTGGAGCGGCACCGAGCCCATGACGGTCGTCGTGAGCGGGGCGACGAGCAGGGCCATCCCGATCCCGAAGCCGATCGTGGCCGGCAGTGGGTCGACGAGGACGTCCGGCGGTGGCACCAGCGTCGCCGGATCGGCCAGGGTCGCCAGCCACGGCACCGAGGTCGACGGGACCCGCAGCCACCACAGCAGCGAGACCGCCATGATCGTCGGCCCGGCCACGAGAAACGGGCGGGTTCCGGTCCGACCCGCGATCGAGCCGATCCGGGTCGAGAGCAGCACCAGCAGGAGGCCGGTCGGCAGGCCGACGATCGCCGCGGCCAGGGGGCTGTAGCCCAGGGTCCCCTGGAGGAACAGCGCCTGGAACAGGAAGCTCGCGTAGAAGGCGCCGTAGATGAGCAGGGTCGCCAGGTTGATCGTGGCGAAGGTGCGATCGCGGAACAGCCGCAACGGCACGAGGGGATGGGGTCGCTGGGCCATCAGGATCGGGAACGCGACCGCGGCGGCGGCCCCCAGGGCCAGGGCACCGACCGCGACGGGGTCCTGCCACTGCTCCTCCTGGCCGCGGATCGCGCCGAACGTCAGGCCGCCGACGGCGACCACCGCGCGGCCCGCGCCCAGCCAGTCGAATCGACCGCTTGCGGTCCGATCGTGCGACTCCTCGATCCACCGGATCGCCGCCAGGCCGGCGCCGAGGACGAGCGGGACGTTGACGACGAAGACCGCCCGCCAGCCGATCGCCTCGACCAGGACGCCTCCGATCGGTGGACCGAGGACGACGACCGAGGAGGTCGCCGCGGCCCACAGGCCGATGGCGCGGGCGCGGGCCGGCCCGGCGAATGCGGCGCTGATGATGGCGAGCGCCCCCGGGACGAGGAGCGCGCCGGATGCCCCCTGCAGGATGCGACCCAGGACGAGGGCTTCGAGGTTCGGCGCCAGCCCGCACAGCGCCGACGTCAGGCCGAAGCCGGCCAGCCCGAGCAGGTAGACCCGCTTTCGACCGTGGTAGTCGCCGAGGGCACCGCCAAGAAGGAGGAAGGCGGCCAGGGTCGCCATGTAGGCCGCACCGACGTAGGTCTGCCCCTCGAGTGTCCCGAGGACCGTGGCCGGCAGGCTCGCGCCGATCCGCGGCAGCGCGACGTAGACCACGGAGCCATCGAGAAACACGACGGCCGAGCCGAGAACGGCCGCGGCCAGGGTTCCGCGTTGGGCGCGCGTCATCCGCCGGAGTGTACGAGGGGAGTCGCTGACCGAGCTCGTTCGAAGCCGACGGGCGCCGGACGGTCAGTCGGGGCGGATCTTGCGGAAGCAGTCGGAGCAGTAGACCGGGCGGTCCATGCGCGGCCGGAACGGCACCTGGGCCTGGTTGCCGCACTCGGAGCAGAGGACGGCGAAGTACTCGCGGGTCGAGGTGCTCCGCTCGTAGCCCCGCGGACCTCCCAGCTCCTGGACGCTGTAGCCGCCATCGCGGGCGGCCCGTCGGCTGGCACGACAGCTGACGCATCGCTTGGGCTCGGAAGCGAAGCCCTTCTCGGCGTAGTAGCGCTGGTCGTCGGCGGAGTGGGTGAAGTCCGAGCCGCAGTCGACACAGGTCAGGGTTCGATCGGCGTAGGTCACGATGGGGAGTCCTCCCGGAGCGCGTGGTCGCGTGGATCTGCGAGGTACGCCCCGTGGGGAGCCGTCGGCGGCGCGGAAGCGACGGTGCCGGCGCCGCGCGACCCGAGGTGCCAGACGGATCCCGAGGTCGGGGCGCACCGGGTTGAATGCCCGGGCAGGATACAACGGGCACGCAGAATGGTCCGTCAGCCGACCGAAGGCGTGCCAATCGACCTGTCACAATCAGGCCCGACGGTACCCGCAGGCGAGCGGGGAGCGATGGGGGCGCCTCGCTCGCCCGGTCCCGCGGAGCGGCCGTCGAACCGGGCAAGCACAGCTTGGGGGAGGCGAACGGGGAGATGGTCCGACTGCTCCATACGGCAGACGTGCACCTCGGCGCCCGCCACGCGGATCTGGGCGAGCGTGCCGTCGCGCAGCGCGAACGCCAGTTCGCGGCGTTCGTCGCGATCGTCGATCTCGCGATCGCGGAGAAGGTCGACCTGCTGCTGGTCGCGGGCGACCTGTTCGATTCGAACGTCCAGCCCCGCCGGTCGGTCGAACGCGTCGCCGCCCAGCTCAAGCGCCTGGTCGAGGCCCGCATTCGAACGGTCATCGCGCCCGGAACGCACGACCTCTTCGACCGGGCCTCGATCTACCGGGCCTACGATCTCGCGGCCATGGCCGGGGCCGTCGGCAGCGATCTCGTCACGGTCCTCGATCCCGAGCATCCGGACGTTCACCTGCAGGCCCTCGACGTCGTCGTCCATGGCCCGTGCTTCGCCACGAAGCGCGCGCCGCGGTCGCCGCTCGAGGGCCTGGATGCCGCGAAGGACGACCGAGCGACCTGGCACATCGGGCTGCTCCATGCCGCGCTTGCGATCCCGAACCAGACCGATGGCGACGAGGTCGTCATCACCACCGACGAGATCGCCGCCAGCCATCTCGACTACCTGGCCCTCGGTCACTGGCACTCGACGACCCAGGGCATCGCCGGCAAGACCCAGTACGCCTACGCCGGAGCGCCCGAGCCGGTCGCGATCGACCAGGATCGGGCGGGCAACGTCCTGCTGGTGACGCTCGAGGGCGATGGTCGCAAGACGGTCTCCATCGAGGAGCGCAAGGTCGGCCGCACGAGCTTCGAGCGTCTCGAGCTGGACGCCGGGCGCATTGGCTCGCAGCCCGATCTCGTCGCAGACCTGGCCGGTCGTGCCAACCCCGATCTCGTCCTGGACGTCCAGCTCATCGGCGTCCGGCCGGACGAGCTGGACCTCGATCCGGAGGAGGTCGAGTCGGAGCTGGCGGACCGATTCCTGAAGCTTCGGGTTCGCGACCGCTCGGTGCCGGCCCCGCCCCAGGGGGTGGTGGCGCCCGCCGGCACGGTTCTCGGGGCGTTCATCCACGACGTCGAGGCCCAGGTCGCCGAGGCGGAGGCGGCGGACGATACCGACGGCGCGGCCGAGCTCCGCGAGGTGCTGCGGCTCGGCCGCCTCCTGCTGACCGGCCACGAGGTGACGCTGTGAGGATCCGCCGGCTGCAGATCCGCAACATCCGCCAGCACGCCGACCTGGACATCGAGCTCGCCCCGGGTCTGACCGTGGTGCGGGGCCCCAACGAATCGGGCAAGTCGACCCTCCAGCGGGCGATCGAGCTGGCGCTGACCCGGCGCGTGACGTCGGGCTCCCAGGACCTCGATGCGATCCGGACCTGGGGGGCCGGCGACGAGGATCGACCGTGGGTTCGCCTCGAGTTCGAGCAGGAGGACGAGGAGACGGTCCGCAAGGGCTCGGTCGAGAAGGCATTCCGCGGCCAGAAGGGCTCGGTCCACCTGGAGCACGACGGCGAGGTCATCACCGCCCCGGCGCTCGCCGACCAGGTCCTGGCCGAGCTCACCGGCATCCCGCGCGAGCCGTTCTTCCGGTCAACCGCCTCGGTCCGCCATCACGAGCTCGATGGCCTCGCCCGTGACGAGGCAGCCCTGCGAGATCGCCTCCAGGCGTCGATCTCGGGCGCCGACCGGGGCACCAGCCGGGCTCGCCGGAAGCTCGAGCGGGCAATCTTCGACCTGAACACCAAGGGCGACAAGAACCCCGGCCGGATCAAGGTCGCCGAGGCGACCCTCGCCGCCGAGAGCGCGGCGGCCAGGAACGGCGAGGTCGCGCTGGCCCAGCTGGAGCGAGATCGGGATGCGCTGGCGGAGGCGCGCGAGGCCCGGGCCGTCGCCGAGGCCGACCTCGCCGAGCGTCGCTCGATGCTCGAGAAGGCCCGGATGGCGGAGCGGTTGACGGCCGAGCGGGACCGCGCGACCGAGCGCTTCGAGCGCTATCGAACGGCGGTCGAGGTCAGCCGCGAGATCGAGTCGCTCGAGGAATCGCATCCCTCCACGATGGGCCTCCCGGCGCTCCGCGAGGGGCTGTCGCGGCTGCGCCAGACGGATGTCCGGATCCGCGAGCTGAAGGCCGCACTGGCCGGGGAGGTGGAGGTCCACTTCGACGTCAAGGAGCCGACGCCGCGCGCCTGGCGGCCGACGGCGATCGCCGCGATCGTCGTGATCCTGGTCGCGGTCCTGATCGTCGCGGCCGACCAGCTTCGGCTGCTGCCCAACCAGCTGCCGTCGATCTCGCTGACCGGCACGGGCATCGAGCTCCCCATCGTGGGCATCATCGCGGGCCTGCTCGTCATCGGCGGCGCCGTCCTAGCGGTCATCGGCCGCCGCCAACGGATCCGGGCCCTCGACTTCCGACGGACGGCCGACCTGCGGGCCCAAGAGATCGAGCGACGGTTGCGCGGTCGATCGGCGATGGAGCAGGAGCTCCAGATGGAGGAGGTGTCGCTCACCAACCAGCTGGCCGCACTCGAGCTGCCCGACCTGCCCGCGGTCGAGGCGCTCGTCCAGGCCGAGGAGGAGCACATCGCCTCGATCCTCCGGCTGCGGGCCCAGCTGGAGGGCCTCGTCGGGCGCGAGCCGACCGAGACGCTGCCCGAGCTGCGCGACCAGGCCGCGCTCGAGATCGAGCAGAAGTCCGGCGCGCTCGAGCAGCTCGGCCCGATCGCCCGCGAGCCACGGGCCCGCGAGCGCCGGGAGGTCGAGGTCGCCGACGCCGAGCGGGCCGTCAGCCTGGCGCGCGACGCCGAGGCCCAGGCGCGCGCCCGGGTCGAGCAGAACACCGTCGACGCCGAGGAGGTCGCCGCGCACGCCGAACGGGCCGCGGCCGCAACCGAGCAGCTCGCGGCGCTGCAGCGGCGGGCGCGGATCTACGAGGCCACGCTCAAGGCGATCGACACCGCGGAGCGGGCCACGATCCGGACCGCGACGCGCTACCTCGAGCAGCACATGCACACCAACCTCGAGCTCATCACCGCCGGCCGCTACCGCCGGGTGCAGGTGGACGACGAGGACCTCGCGATTCGCGTCTACGCGCCGGAGCGAGGCGACTGGGTGGACGTCTCGACCCTCAGCCAGGGGACCCTCGACGTCGTATACCTCGCTGCGAGGATCGGGCTCGTCCGGCTCGTGACCGGCGATCGCCGCCCGCCCCTGCTGCTCGACGATCCCTTCGTGACCCTCGACGACGAGCGCGCCGGGCGGGCCCTCGAGGTCCTCAAGAGCCTGAGCGCCGACTTCCAGGTCATCTACCTGACGACCTCGGATCGCTACGACGCCACGGCGGATGCGGTGTGCGAGCTGGCCGGGCCGACCGCGCTGACCCCGGTCGACGAGGGCAATGGCGCGAGCGGCCCCGTTGCCGTGCCGGGGCTGGCCGGAAGCTAGAAGCCGCCGGAGGAGCCGCCGCCTCCGCCGCCGCCACCACCGCCGCCGAAGCCCCCACCGCCCGACGACGAGGCGGTTGCCGAGATCGAGCCGATCGCGGCCCCGAGACCACTGACCGCGGCCGCGCCGCTGCCGCTCCAGCCGCTGCCGCCGCTCGAGCCGACGTACCACGCCGGCGACCAGGCGGTGACGCCGCTTCGCTCCGCCTCGCGGAACGTCTCGCGGATCAGGTCGTCCATCTCGTCCTTCAGGCCGAAGGCCACCGCCCAGACGGTCAGCAGGTCGGGCGTCGTGATCCACGGCAGGCGGGTCTGGGCGTGCTCGACGGCCTCGTCGACGGTGTGCGAGTTCTTGAGCTCGAAGCGGAGCGTGTTGCGATAGGCGAGGGCCATCGCGAGCGCCTGGGAGCCGGCGGCGGTACGCGCCACCAGCCGGCCGCTCAGGACGATGATCAGGACGCCGCGGCCGGCGACGATCGCGAGCGCCGCCGCCGCCAGCTCCCGTCCCGGCAGCAGGAGGTTGCTGCTCTCCGAGGCGTCGAACGCGAAGAAGCCGAACGCGATGGCGGCCACCACGATCACGGAGATGCCGATGGCCTGCCAGCGACCGGCCAGCCGGTTCGGGTCGTCGCGGTACCAGCCGGCAGCCTTGGCCGCCCGGCCGAGGTCCTTCCTGAAGGCATCGAGGAGCTCCTTGCCGGCGCCCTTCCGAAGGGTCTCGTTGGTCAGGACCTCCCAGCCGCTCGCATCGGTGTGGGCCTTTCGATCGATGGCCGCCTCGAGGGCCGCCTCGGCGACGCCCAGCGGCCGGCGCCGGGCCTCGAGATACGGCAGCTCGACGAGCGGCTCCGGTGGCAGGAGGACATCGACCTTCTTGTCGTCCTTCTCGTCGGCCCGGAAGGTCACGAGGCCGCGGTGCCCGAGATCGACCATCGCCGAGGTGAAGGCCTCGTTGTCGATCCGGTCGCGTCGCAGCACGGTCGCCATCGCCGGCGTGAGCCCGCGGGGCGGCGTCGGCAGCAGGACCGAGTCGTCGATCAGCGGAACGGGCGCGTCGCGGCCGCTCAGCCACCAGCGGCGCAGGAACAGCCCGAAGACGAGCAGGCCAAAGCCGATCGCGATGATCGCGACGGCGAGATTGAAGATGCGCTCGGCCGCCCGCTCGGGGTTGCCGCCCGGCTGGACGACCCGGTCGATGTGCTCCAAGCCCGCGATGAGCGCTCCGTCGAGGTCGCCCGCGGCGGCCAGCGGGAGCATGTCGTTGTTGATGATCCGCTCGCGCTCGGAGGCGTTGAGGTACAGGTCCTGGAAACCGTCGCCGGCCCACAGCGTGACCTGGCCGTGCCGCAGGGTCGTGTCGAGGTCGAACAGCAGGACGAGGCCGTCGTCCACGCCGGCCCGCCCGATCTCCCATCGCCGCATGATCTCGCGGGCGTCGGCCAGCGAGATGTCGGGCGTGACGTGGGGCAGGCCGGTCGGCCACGAGACGATGACGACGACCGCTTGCGTCCGGGCCCGAATGGTCTCGGCGATCTGCTGGGCCTGTCCCTCGGTCGCGTCGGTCCAGACCTCGGCGAAGTCGTAGACGTAGTCGCCGGCGGTTGGTTCAGGCAGGTCCTGCTGGGCCGCCACGCCAAGTGGGGCGACGACGGCGACGAGGCCCACCAGCAGGGCCGCCAGGAGCCGGCCCCGGCTGGCCGGCCGGCCCGACGCCCCCAGGCCGTGACGGCCCGCTTCGATGCCCGCTCGCGGGCCCGTGATTCGCCCTCGATTCATCCCTCGCACCCCAATCTCGCCCCCCTGGACGGCCGTCCTGTGCAGGCGCCGCCCGTCCGGGGATGATATGCGTCCGCTGCGGCGCGTCGACGCGAGGGAAGGAGGGGCATGCTCGAGGGACTGCTGCCGCCGTCGCTTGCCGTGGTCGCCCTCGGGCTGCTCGCATCGCTTGGCTGGGGCATCAGCGACTTCGGTGGCGGGCTCGCGAGCCGTCACGCGCCCGTGCTCGGGGTGCTGTGCGTCTCGCAGGCCGCCGGCCTGGTGCTCGCGCTGCCGCTGCTGGCCGTTCGGGCCGAGCCGGCCATGTCCAGCCAGGACCTCCTGATCGCCATCGCCGGGGGCGCCGGAGCAGCCGCTGGCCTCGGTCTCCTGTACCGCGGCCTGAGCCTGGGGCGGATGGGCGTGGTCGCGCCCGTCGCGGGCGTCCTCACGGCCGCGGTCCCCGTCGGCTTCGGGATCGCGGTCCAGGGCACGCCCCCGCCCGGCGCCGTCCTCGGCATCGCCCTGGCCGTCGTCGCCGTGGTGCTCGTCTCACGCGTTCCCGGTGACGATACGGCCGCGTCCAGGGGCAGCGCGCGCAGCGGGTTCCTCATGGGCCTCGGGGCGGGGGTCGGCTTCGGGCTCTTTGCGATCTTCGCCTCGCAGCTCTCCGACGGCCTGTTCGTCGGCCCGGTCATCGTCATCCGGGCGATGGCCGTCACCTTCGTCGTCGTCGCCGCCCTTCTCGGGCGGCGGTCGCTGCGCGTGCCGCGGCGGCTCGTCCCGGCCCTCGTTGGCGTCGGAGGGGTGGACATGACCGCGACGGCGCTCTACCTCGCCGCGATCGAGATCGGGCCGCTCGCCATCGCGGCCGTGCTGACGGGCCTCTACCCGGTGGTGACGGTCCTGCTCGCGGCGCTCGTGCTCCGGGAACGGATCACGGTGATGCATGGAATCGGCATCGCGCTGGCTGGGCTCGCGATCACGCTGATCACGGTGGCCACGACCTGACCGCCTCCCGCTGGATCGTCAGCCCATCGAGCTCATCGGGGCTCGTCAGGCGGTGGATCGCGGCGAAGCCCTCCGTCTCGAGGGCCCCACGCCCGAGCGACCGGGCGAGGTCGCGGAGCTGTGACCGAACCGCCGCGTCCGGCACGACGCGGCCTGGGCGCGTCGCGTTGCGGGCCAGGACGAGGGCCTCCGGAAGGTCGAGCACGAGTGCGATCGCCGGGACGCCGGCCGCCGCCGCCCGACGGACGATCGAGCGGCGGGCGTAGGCGGTGACGTTCGTTGCGTCGACGACCGTCGTCAGGCCGCTCGACAGTCGCCGACCGAGATCGCGATGCAGGATCGAGAACGCGGTTCGGGTTGCCGACTGGTCGGCCGGATCGCCGGCCACGAGCTCCCGGTAGGTGTCGGACGAGAGCACCTCCTCGGGCCGGAAGACGCGTCCCGCGAGCGTCGTCTTGCCAGCCCCGGCGGCACCGACGAGGACGACGACGCCCGGGTCCGGGAGCCGGATGATGAGCGCCGGCTGCCAGGCCGCCCCCGGGCTCGCCTGGGTCACCCGGCGGCCGGCGTTCGCCGAGCCTCCCAACCGCCGCCCTCCCGGGCGCGGACCTCGTAGGCCGGCTGGTCGTACACCGACGGGCCGCGTCGAACGTGACCGGTCGCCATCTCGAAGCGCGAGGCGTGCCATGGACACTCGATCTGGCCGTCGACGAGCCGGCCATCGGGCAAGGGGCCGCCGGCGTGGGCGCAGGTGTCGTGGAGCGCCAGGATCCGGGTCCCGTCGTTGACGAGGACGAGGCCGTTGATCCCGAGCTTGGCCCGGATCGGGCGGCCCACCGGAATCGACCCATCGGCCTCCAGCTCCGCGGGTTCGAGGGCGATCCACTTCGTCCCGGCGCCCCGGAAGGCGTGGCGGCTGACCATGTTGCCGAGGACGTACACGACATCGCCACCGACGTACGCGCCGAACACCACGACGAGGAATGCGAGACCGGCCAACCACGCGGCGGCCGGCGAGCTCGCCGCGCCGAGCCGCAGGACGAGCGAGACGAGGTAGCCGAAGAGCGCGACGACCATGACCGTGGCGTGGAGCGTCCCTCGAACCCGCGCCCGTCCGTCGGTGTCGGCGAAGTCGGCGAAGCCCGAGAGCGCCGAGGCGCTCATCGCCAGGAGCCCGACGACGAGACTGACCCGTGCCGCCTCGGGCTGGCCGAGGACGTCGAAGACCGTCACGAGCAGGAGGATCCCGATCGGGATGTCGGTCGAGGCCGGGTGCAGCGGATGCCCCAGCCAACGGCCGTTGAGGAGGTCGCGCAGGGCGGGGAACCGCTGGAAGAGGGGATGGAGCACGCCGTGGACGGCGTCGCCGAGCGGCTTCGTCCAGCCGCCCTGGGCATCGATCAGGCGGGTCAACAGGCGTCCGATCACGGCCTCACCTCCTGCTCGAATCTACGAGCGCGGGCCGTCAGCGGTTCGCCCGGGCTCATGTGGGCAGGTCGCGCTCCGCCGGACCGGTGTAACGGGCATCCGGTCGAATGAGCCGGTTGTCGGCCGCCTGCTCGAGGACGTGGGCCGTCCAGCCGGCATGGCGCGCGAGGGCGAAGGTGGCCGGGAACAGGTCGGGCGTCAGGCCAACGCCCTGGAGGACCGGGGCGGCGTAGAACTCGACGTTGGTCTTGAGGGCCCGCTCGGGGTGGCGCTCGGCGAGGACCCGCAGGGCCACGTCCTCGACGGCGATCGCGAGCGCCAGCCATTCAGGCGGATGCTGGAGCGACTCGGCGACCTTGCGGAGGGCCGCTGCGCGGGGGTCGTAGGCGCGGTAGACGCGATGCCCGAAGCCCATCAGCCGCTCGCCGCGATCGAGGGTTTCGCGGACCCACTGCTCGGCTCGCTCGGGCGAGCCGACCGTGTGGATCTGCTCGACGACCTCCGAGGGCGCGCCGCCATGCAGCGGCCCCTTCAGGGCGCCGATCGCCCCGCAGACGGCCGACGCGATGTCGCTGCGGGTCGAGACGATGACCCGCGCCGCGAAGGTCGAGGCGTTGAGGCCGTGCTCGGCGCCGACGATGAAGTACGCGTCGAGCGCTCGCGCCGTGCCGTCGTCGGGCCGCCGGCCGGTCAGCTGATAGAGAAAGCCGGGCACGAGGTCCAGCGACGGATCGGGCTCGATCGGGTCCTCGCCCGACCGGATCCGGGCAAATGCGGCCAGCGCCGTCGGCGAGAACGCCGTCACGGCCCGGGCCTGCTCGGGCGTGGGTGGCCAGGCCAGTCCCTGCGTCGCCCCCCACACCGAGACCGCCGTTCGAAGGGCGTCCATCGGCTTGGCGTCGCCCGGGAGCGATCGGAGCGCGGTCAGCACGGCATCCGGGAGCGGGCCCGTCGCCAGGCGATGCCCGGGCCGCCAGTCCCCGGTCCACAACAGGTTGGCCACGGCGGGGAAGGTGCCCCGTTCGACGAGGTCGCCGATCCGGTAGCCTCGGTAGAGGAGCCGGCCGGCCACCCCGTCCACGTAGCCAAGGGACGTCTCGGCCGCGATGACGCCCTCGAGGCCCGGGGAGTAGGGCCGGATGTCCGGCTTGTCGTCGGTCATGCACCAGATGGTAGTGCGGCCCGTTCGTCTGGGCCGAATGACCCTAGCCGTGACACGGGAAGAGGCAGACTGTTGGGCGAAACATCCGGCGGTCGAGGGCGAGTCAGCGCCGACCGTCCAGGCGAGGCCGAAGGGGCCCGCGGGTCATCCAGGCGAAGGAGACCAGAGGCGATGAACACCACTGCGACGGCGGCGCCGACGGCGACCGCGGAGCTTCGGATCGACGGCCAGGTCGTGGCCTTGCCGATCGAGGCGGCGGCCGAGGGCCAGAACGCCGTGAACATCGGCGCGCTGCTCAAGGAAGCGCACCTGACGACGCTCGACTACGGCTTTGCCAACACCGCGGCGACCCGCAGCTCGATCACCTTCCTCGACGGCGACGCGGGGATCCTCCGGTACCGTGGCTACCCGATCGAGCAGCTGGCCGAGGAATCGAGCTTCCTCGAGACGGCCTACCTGCTCATCTACGGCGAGCTGCCGACGGCCGACGAGCTCGCCTCGTGGACCGACCAGGTTCGGCGCCACACGCTGCTCCACGAGGAGTTCAAGCGGTTCTTCGACGGCTTCCCGATGGACGCCCACCCGATGGGCATCCTGGCCTCGGCGGTCGCGGCGCTGTCGACGTTCTACCAGTCGTCGATGGACCCGCGGGACCACGACGCGGTCGAGATCAGCACGATTCGGCTGATCGCGAAGATGCCGACGATCGCGGCCTTCGCCCACAAGAAGTCGATCGGCCAGCCGTTCATCTACCCCGACAACTCGCTCGACTACGAGGCGAACTTCATGCGGATGATGTTCGCCACCCCGGCCGAGCCGTACGTCGTCTCGCCGGTCGCGGCGCAGGCCCTTCGGACGCTGCTCATCCTGCACGCGGATCACGAGCAGAACTGCTCGACCTCGACGGTCCGCCTGGTGGGGTCGAGCCTGGCCAACCTGTACGCCTCGATCTCGGCCGGGATCGCCGCCCTGTGGGGTCCGCTCCATGGCGGCGCGAACCAGGAAGTCCTCGAGATGCTCAACCGGATCGTCGCCGACGGTGGCGACGTCGGACAGGCCGTTCGGCGGGCGAAGGACCCCAACGACCCATTCCGGCTGATGGGTTTCGGACACCGCGTGTACAAGAACTACGCCCCGCGGGCCCGGATCATCAAGGCCGCGGCCGACAGCCTGCTCGATGAGCTGGGCGTCGACGACGAGCTGCTGACGGTGGCCCTCGAGCTGGAGGAGGTCGCGCTCAAGGATCCCTACTTCGTCGAGCGGAAGCTGTACCCGAACGTCGACTTCTACAGCGGCCTGATCTACCGGGCCCTGGGTCTCCCGACCGAGATGTTCACCGTGATGTTCGCCATCGGGCGGCTGCCGGGCTGGATCGCCCAGTGGCGCGAGATGATGGACGACAAGGAGTTCCGGATCGGCCGACCGCGGCAGCTCTACGTCGGCCCGCCGGAGCGCGCCTACGTCCCCGTTCGGGAGCGATAAGCCGGGCGCCTGAGCCGTGGCGGCAAAGACGCCGGTCGATCCGGCCACGTCGGTCAGCGAAGGCCGGGCCTGCGCGAAGGCGGGGCCCGGGTACGAGGGACGCGCCCGGTTCAGGCCGTCGTGGGCGGTTCGAGCTTCCTGAGGCGGGTCGCGAGCTCGTCGAGGACGCAGGTTCGGATCGCCGGTGACTCGCCCAGCAGGGTGTGAAACTCGCGGTGGCCGATCACGAGGAGGCGGCTCGGCTCGGTCAGCGTGATCGTCGCCATTCGAGGCCCCTCAGCCAGCAGCGCGAGCTCACCGACCCAGGCGCCCGGTCCGATGCGGTCGATCTCGCGCCCGTCCCGCTCGACCGTGCCAGCCCCCGAGACGAGGATGAACATCTCGGCGCCGCGATCGCCCTGGCGCATCAGGACCCGCCCGGCCGGCATCTCGACCTCGTCGGCGAGCTGCCCGATCCGCTCGATCTCGCGGGGCTTGGCCCGGTTGAAGAGCGGGATAGAGCGAAGCAGGTCCAGCTTCGGGTCGGATCGTGCCATCAGGCCCTCCCTGTGCCCTCCGGCCCCTCCGGTTCGAGGGGTTCCGGGAGCATAGCGGACGTCTCGGGGGCGGCCGGCGACGGCGGCAGGTCCGCCCAGGGATCGGACAGCGAGGCCGCGGGATCCGGCCCGGCGTCGGCGTCGGCCTCCGCGTCGGCGTCGGTCTCGGCGTCGGCGTCGGACTCGGCCTCGAGCCGCCGCAGCGCTTCCAGCACGGCCTCGCTCGGACGGCCCACGGCGTCCAGCTCGAGCGGCTGACCGTCGGGCCCGCGCGACGCGGCGGCATACTCGGCAGCCGCGACCGCGGCGATTCCGCCCAGGGCGGCCAGGCCGATCGGACCACCCGCCGCGGCGGCGACGATGACGCCCGAGGCCAGGCCCTGGCTGGGGCTCGGCCCGCGCAGGTGCAGCGGTCGCTTGTCGAAGTCCTGCAGCGCGGGATCGACCGAGGTCACTCCCGGGATCTGGAGATCGCCGATCGCCTCACGCTGTGCGAGCGCCGCGCCGCAGGCGCCACAGGTCGCGGCCTCGTCGGTCGCGGGGGTCGAGCACCACGGGCACTCGCGAGCCATGACCGGGATCGTAGCGCTCGATCAGCCGTCGAGGAAGGCCTCGACCGCCGTCACAAACTCCCTCGAATGCGTGTGGTGGGCCGCGTGGGCGGCGCCCTCGATCTCGATGACCCGGCCGGCGCGGAGGCGGCCGGCCAGTGCCTCGGTGGCGGGCCGAAACGTCGGCGGGCTGGCCGTGCCAAGAATCTGCAGGACCGGAACGTTCACGAGGCCGAGGGCCTCGAGGCCGGCCGCGGGGCTGCGCTCGCTCTCGATCTCCCGGGCCAGCGTCGGCATGGCGGCCACGCGGAGGGGCCACACCGGCTCGGCCCGGTAGCGAGCGATCGCCGCGTCGTCCATCCCGACGACGGCCCGGAGGAACGCCTCGAGCGCGGCATCGTGCTCGCCCCGGCGCATCTGATCGATGATGCCGGCCATCGCCGCGTCCTCCGCCCACTGGAGGTCGGGCGGCGTCGGCGCTCCCTCGTACGCCACGACTCGCCGGATCGCGTCGGTTCGAAGGCTCGCCCCGAGGGCGCAGCGACCGCCGTAGGAGTGGCCGACGATGTCGACGGGGCTTCCGCCGCCGTCCGCCGCCAGGGCCTCCGCGACCGCCGCGACATCCTCGAACTCGCGCTCGATGGCGTAGGCAGGGCCATCGCCCGACGCACCCCGGCCCCGGCGGTCCATCGCCAGGACCGGCCGCCGGCGGGCGAGCATCGGGCCGGCGACCCGCCAGGTCGTGTGGTCGGCCGTGCTGCCGTGGACGAGCAGCAGCGGGCGGGCCCGCGTGGCGATCGCGCGGTCGAGGCCGGACCTGGGCAAGACGCGGAAGACGGCGATGGACGCTCCGTCGGGGGCCGTGACCCGGAAGCCAGGCTCGGCCTCGAACGGCTGGCTCACGCCGGCAGCTTCGCGGCCGCCGCTCGATCGAGGATCCAGACCGCCCCCTCGCGCCGGGCCAGCTGGGCCGGCCAGCGGCGCGGGTCGCGCTCGGGCCCGAGGACGGCCGCGACGATCTCCGCCTTGGCCGCGCCGTGGATGACGACGATCGGCTGGCTCGATGCGGCGATGACTCCCGGGTTCAGGCTGACCCGCTCGACGTGCGGCTCGACGTGCTTCGGCGCGGGGACACCGGCCACCCAGCTCGACGCCTCCAGCAGTGGCGAGTCGGGGAAGACCGACAGGACGTGGCCGTCGGGCCCGACCCCGAGCAGGACGAGGGCGAAGACGGGGAACCCCGACGGCGCGACGGGCAGGCCGGCGGCCCGAAGCTCGGCCTCGTAGGCGGCAGCAGCGGCGGACGGACCGGCCCCGGCCTGGATGGCATCGCCCATGGGAATCGGGTGGATGGCGCCCGGTGGCAGCGGCGCACCCCGAACGACCCCGCTCTCGGTCAGGGCCTCGTCGGCGCCCCAGCCGGACATGCCCGCCGGCCCCGACATCGTGAGCAGGACCTGGTCGAGCGGCAGGACGTTCGAGAGCGGGTGATCGCGCGGCACGAAGCGATCGTCGCCCCACCAGACGTGGACCCGATCCCACGGCACCCGGTCACGGAACGGCTTGGCGGCGAGGAGGCGGTAGATCGGCAGCGGCGTCGAGCCGCCGGTCGTTGCCCAGTCGGCCCGGCCGCGGGCCTCGACCGCCCCGGCCAATGCCGCCACGATCCGCTCGGCCGCGGCCCGCGAGGCGGCCTCCGGATCCGGATGGATCTCGACGACCGGCTCATGGCTCCCGGCTGCGGGTTGACGGTTCACCGCGTCGGTCAATGCACGCCTCCTGGTCTCGCCGCGGGCGGGGGCTCGCCCACGAGGCTTGCCGCGACGCGCAGGGCCGCCGCGCCGACGTGGGCGTGGGCCGCCTCGTCGATCGCCTGGGCGAGGAGATCCGATTCTCGCTTCCGTGGCGCGTGGAACTGCCGCTCGGGCATCGCGAGGCCGTCCACCGAGGCCCGGACGATCACGCCCTCGGCCATCGCCGTGACGTCGATCTCCAGCACCGATCGCCGGCGCTCGCAGCGCAGGTCGACCGCGAGCGTCGTACCCGGCGGCGCCTGCGCCTCGACGGGCCGCAGGCGCACGGGGATGCGCCGGCGACGCGTTCGAAGGACGGCACCGTAGCCGCCCGTCGCGCCGTTCGGCTCGAGGCGCCCATCGACCGCCAGCCCGAGGCGATCGGCCAGCCAGGCGACGTGGTACAGCGGCTTGATGATGTTCGTCCGGCCCGGCGTCGGGTTGCGAGCCGCATACCGGACCGTGATCGAGCGGAGCCCGCCGAGGTACGGCAGGAGCGAAGGCCGATCGAACGTCGAGGCGATCGCCTCCCGCCAGCGGGCCTGGCGGACCAGGGCGAAGTCGGTGATCTCGAGGTGGTACGCCTCGGGCAGGGCGGCCAGCTGCACGAGACGCCGGAGGCCGGCGCCGGACCAGCCGGACGCATCGACCAGCAGTCGGTCCGCGAGGGCCAGCAGGTCGCGCGTCTGGGCTGACTCGAAGCGCGGCTCGAACGGCCACCAGATCGCCACCGGCAGGTCGTGAATGAGCAGCGGAGCGACGACGCCGGCGAGGTGCTGCCCGGTCTGGCCGCCGGCCGTGAGGTAGACCAGCTCGGAGCACGTCTCGGCGGCGCCCGCCGCCGGCAGGATGCAGTGGGCGTGGATCTGGGCGTCGAGCCAGGGCGGCCCGTCGGGATCGGCCTGCGACACCACGAGCGACCGCGACGGGTGCCGGCCGGCCAGTCCCTCCACGATCGATGCAGCTCGCTCGCCGACCTCCGAGCGGCCGGCGATGACGACGAGGTTCATCACGCTCGAACGGGCAGCGATGCGGCGCTCCAGCCCGCCCTCCGGCGTCTCAGCCGTCAGTGAGACGGTCGACCAGATGCGATCCAGCTCGCGGGACACCTCCGGCACGCCGCGCGCCCGGGACGCCCAGCGCAGCACCGGCTGGCCGGGCACGGCCGGCTCGGTCGAGACGAGGCCGTCGTGGGCGTGGTCGCCGGACATCTAGAGCCGCCGCCAGCGTCGATCGTCGCGCGCCAGGAGGGCCTCGGCCGACTCGGGTCCCCAGCTGCCCGCCTCGTAGTTCGGGAACTCCGGGGGTGGCGCGTCGAGCCAGGTGTCGAGGATCGGCGTGACGATCGACCAGGCCGCCTCCACCTCGTCGGCCCGGGTGAACAGCGAGGCGTCTCCGAGCATCGCGTCGAGGAGCAGCGTCTCGTACGCGTCCGGGGCGTCGGCGGCGAAGGACGAGCCGTAGGTGAAGTCCATCGTCACCGTTCGAATGTCGAAGCCCAGCCCGGGAACCTTCGAGCCGAACCGCAGCAGGATGCCCTCGTCGGGCTGGATGCGGATCGCGAGCAGGTTCGGCTGGGGGTCCGTCTCGGCCTCGGCGAACAGGCGGTGGGGGACGTCCCGGAACTGGATCGCGATCTCCGTCGCGCGTTTCGGCAGGCGCTTGCCGTGGCGGAGGTAGAACGGCACGCCCGACCACCGCCAGTTGTCGACCTCCAGCCGGCAGGCAACGTAGGTCTCGGTCTCCGAATCGGGATCGACCTCCGGCTCCTGGCGGTAGCCCGGGACGGCCACGCCCTCGACCCAGCCGGGGCCGTACTGGCCGCGCACGACATCGCGACTCATCCGCCCGCGGGCCGGCGGCGCGATGGACCGCAGGACCTTGACCTTCTCGTCCCGCAGTGGATCGGCCGCGAAGGCCGCCGGCGGCTCCATCGCGACAAGGCTCAGCAGCTGGAGCATGTGGTTCTGGAGGACGTCGCGCGCCGCGCCGGTCTCCTCGTAGAACATGCCACGGTCCTCGACGCCGATCGACTCGGCGACCGTGATCTGGACGTGGTCGACGTACTGGCGCGTCCAGATCGGCTCGAAGATGCCGTTCCCGAAGCGGAACACGAGCAGGTTCCGGACGGTCTCCTTGCCGAGGTAGTGGTCGATGCGGTAGACCTGCGCCTCGCGGAAGACCCGGCCGACCTCGCGGTTGAGGCGGCGGGCCGATTCGAGGTCCCGCCCGAACGGCTTCTCGATGACAATCCGACGCCAGCCGCCGCCATGGACCTCGTGGTCGAGGCCGCAGCGGCCGAGCTGGGCGACGATCGTCGGGAAGGCCGACGGCTGCGCGGCCAGGTAGAACAGGACGTTGGCGACGCCGCCGTGCTCGCGGCCGTGGTCGGCGACGCGCTCGGCCAGCCGGTCATACGCTGCCTCCTCCGAGAAGTCGCCCCGGTGGTAGGAGATGCGCTCGAGGAACTGGCGCGCCACCTCGGGTTCGAGGGGGACCCGCGAGTGCCGCTCCAGCGCCGCGCCGACCTCGGCCCGGAAGGACGCGTCGTCGTAGGGCCGCCGGGCGACCGCCACGAGGTGCCACTCGGCCGGCAGCAGGTTCGTCCGCCACAGCTGGGCCAGGGCCGGGAAGACCTTGCGGTGCGACAGGTCGCCCGTCGCCCCGAACAGGACCATCGTGTGCGGGGCGGGAACCCGCTCCAGTCGGAGCCCCTCGCGGAGCGGGTTCACGGCGGCTCGGGAAGGCCGCGACCGTCGCCCGTCGCGCGCCAGCCGCTCCTCGCGGATCGGGCCGGGCTTCGGCCCGCGGGACGCCGGGGCGCGGACTCGGGCCATCGGCGATCAGCTGCTCTTGACGGCGTGGCCGCCGAACTCGTTGCGGAGGGCGGCCAGGACCCTGGCGCCGTACGAGTCGTCCTGGCGGGACCGGAAGCGGGTCTGGAGGGACAGCGTGATGATGGGCGCCGGCACGTCGCGGTCGATCGCCTCCTGGACCGTCCAGCGGCCCTCGCCCGAGTCGGCCACCCAGCCCTTCAGCTCGGCGAGATCCTGGCCGTTCTTGCGGAAGGCATCGACCGCCAGCTCCAGCAGCCACGATCGGACCACCGAGCCGTGGTTCCAGAGGTGGGCGACGGCGGCCAGGTCGAGCGGGTAGTCGCTCGCATGCATGATCTCGAAGCCCTCGGCATAGGCCTGCATGAGGCCGTACTCGATGCCGTTGTGGACCATCTTCACGTAGTGGCCGGCGCCGGGCGGTCCGGCGTGGAGGTAGCCGTCCTCCGGCGCGAGCGAGCGGAAGACCGGCTCGAGGGGCTCGACGGCCTCGCGATCGCCGCCGACCATCAGGCAGTACCCGACCTGGAGCCCCCAGATCCCGCCCGACACCCCGGCGTCGACGTAGCGGATGCCCTTCGCGGCAAGCTCGGCGTGGCGGCGGACGTCGTCGTGGAAGTTGGTGTTGCCGCCGTCGACGATCGTGTCGCCCGGCTCGAGGTGCTCCATCAGCTCGGCGATCTGGGCCTCGGTCGCGGCACCGGCGGGGACCATGATCCAGGCGACTCGGGGCTTCGCCAGCTTCTCGACCAGCTCGGCGATCGTGAACGCCGGGTCGGCGCCCTCACCGGCGATCTCGCGAGTCTTCTCGGGTGTCCGGTTGTAGGCGACGATCGAATGGCCGTCCCGCAGCAGCCGGCGGACCATGTTGGAGCCCATCCGACCGAGACCGATGAAACCGACGTGCATCTCGTCTGCGCCTCCTGGACTTCGCTCCGCGCGGCGGGCGTGGTCAGCCGAGCGCCCGGGCCACCGCGCGCTCGAGGGTTCGAAGGTCCGCCTCCAGGTCGCTCCCGAGGTGGACGTGGATCACGGGACGGTCATGGGCCCGCAGGGCCTCACGATCGCCCCGGGCCTGGGCGTCGAT
This sequence comes from Chloroflexota bacterium, assembly GCA_012026785.1. Taxonomy (GTDB): domain Bacteria; phylum Chloroflexota; class Limnocylindria; order Limnocylindrales; family CSP1-4; genus UBA5189. Next base: position 34,102 of record VEOW01000222.1, read on the forward strand.
GAGTCGTCCGAAGCTGTAGGGCCAGCCCGGGATCTGCCGATCGACCGGGTGGTCGCTCGTCAGCTGGATGAACGTCCCGGTGGCGGGGCCGCCCTTGTGGAGCTGGCCCGTGGAGTGGAGGAACTGGGGCCCGTAGCCGGCCGTCGTGGCGCAGCCCGTCGCCGCCAGCGCCGCGCGAATGCCCACGAGCGCGGCGTCGGTGGCCCGGGAGGGCGCGATGAACGCCTGGAGGGCGACGTAGGCCGGCGGACGAAGCCCGGCCAGCCCATCCCGGAGGCCGTCCGTGAGGCCCGTTTCGCCGAGCTCGGCGACGCGCAGCGCCGGACGGGTCTCCGCCCCGCCTGCTCCTTCCCCGCCGGGAGCCTGGCCGGCCAGGAGGCGCCGCGTCCGCTCCTTCGAATCCTCGACGTTGGGCTGGTCGAACGGGTCGATCCCGAGGACCGCCCCGGCGATCGCCGTCGCGACCTCCCAGCGAACGAACTCGCCGCCCAGGTCGATGGGGTCGTCGAGCTCGATCCGGATGACCGGCTGGCCGGCTCTCGCGAGGGCCCGGAGCAGCGTCGCGCGCTCGCCGTCGGCGTGGCCGCCGGACAGCGCCAGCTCCACGAAGACGCGATCACTGGCGTACTCCGCCGCGGCCCGCGGCGGCTCGCCGACCACCGGCACGATGCCGACCCCGTGCTTGCCGGTCGATTCGGCCAGCAGCTGCTCGGCCCATGCGCCGAACGGCGCGAGGGCCGCGTCGGGCAGGAACGTCAGCTTGTCGCGACCGGCCTTCGCGAGGGCGCCGATCGCGACCCCGAGGCCCACCCCGGGGTTGGCGTCCGGATCGGGCTCGCGGCACTGGCCGAGCATCCCCGAGGCCGAGGCGAGGAGGGAATCGAGGTCAAGGCCGATGAGCGAGGCCGGCACGAGCCCCACGTAGGTCAGCGCCGAGTAGCGACCACCGACGTCGGGCGGATTGAGGAACCGCTCGCGCATGTCGTCCTGGCCGGGAATCGACTCGAGGCTCCGTCCCGGGTCGGTGATCGCGACAAGGAACTCCCCGGGCCGCTGGTCCGAGTCGGCAGCGTCGAGCGCCGCCTCGAGGCGCGACCGGGCGTCGGCGAGGAAGGCCAGCGGCTCGGTCGTGGTGCCCGACTTGCTGGCGAAGATCCAGAGCGTCTGCAGCGGGTCGAGGTCGTCGACCGTCGCCGCGACGGCGGAGGGATCGGTCGAATCGAGGACCCGCAGGTCGAGGTAGCCGGGAGTCGTCCCGAAGATTCGGTGGAGGACGAGCGGCGCCAGGCTGGAGCCGCCCATGCCCATGACGACGGCCGTCGAGAAGCCCGCCTCGCGGATCGCGTCACCGAAGCCCTCGAGCGCCGCGATCTGGAGGGTGAAGCGCTCGGGGACGTCCAGCCAGCCAAGGCGCCCGGCGATCTCACGCTGGACCGCCAGGTCGTCCGTCCACAGGCCGGCCTCGCGGGCGAACAGTCGCTCCGCCCACGCGTTGCGCCGGGCGTCGGCGGCGACCTCGGCCACGATCTCGCGATCGGCGGCACCGAGCTGGAAGCGAATCCGGCTGGTCATCGGGTCTCCCGCCCTTCGATGGCCAGGACCTTGTCGAGCCGCCGGCGGTGGCGGGATTCACCGCTGAACGACGCGGCCAGGAACGCCAGGGCGCACTCGAAGGCGGGCTCTGGCCCGATGACCCGGGAGCCCAGCGTCAGGATGTTCATGTCGTCATGCTCCACGCCCTGGTGGGCCGAGTAGGTGTCGTGGCAGACGGCGGCCCGCACTCCCCGGACCTTGTTCGCGGCGACCGAGGCGCCGACGCCCGAGCCGCAGATGAGGACCCCGCGCTCCACCTGCCCGTCCCGAACGGCGAGCGCCAGCCGCTCCGCAAAGTCGGGGTAGTCGTCGTTGGGATCGGAGCCGTCACCGCCGAGGTCGACCAGCTCGTCGCCCGGCCGGGCCGCACCGACGCGCCGCAGCAGCTCGGCCTTGAGCGCCGCGCCCGCGTGATCAGCCGCGAATCCGACCCGCACCGCGGCGCCCTCAGCTGTGCCCCGGATCGGACGAGGTCGTCCGGTCCACGCCGGCCTCGTCGCGACCGAGGGTCGGGTGATCGCCGTCGCCGGCCGCCTGCCCGAGGCCCAGACCGACCGGTTGGTGGCCCGGGTTCAGGGTCGGGAGCCGACCGCGAAGCCCGTCTCGAACGACGCGGCGGGCCACCGCGGCGACGCGAGCAGCCGTGAAGCCGAGCTCCCGGAAGATCGTCCCGGCCGGCGCCGAGGCCCCGAAGTGATCGATGCCGAGGATGGCGCCCTCGTCGCCGGCGTAGCGCTCCCAGCCGCGCGTGGCGCCGGCCTCGCCGGTCACCCGCCGCCGAACGGCGGGCGGCAGAACCTCGTCCCGGTAGGCGGCTGGCTGGGCGGCGAAGGCCTCCCAGCACGGCAGCGATACGACGCGGGCCGAGATGCCGTCGCTCGCCAGCAGGTCCGTGGCGGCGACGGCCAGCTGCAGCTCCGCGCCGGTCGCGATCAGGATGACATCGGGCGACCGGCCCTCGCGCTCGACGGGTGCTTCCCGGAGCACGTACCCGCCGCGCCGCACCCCCTCGGCGGCCCGCTCGGCCGTGCCCGCGAGCGTCGGCAGCTTCTGACGGCTCAGCGCCAGGGCCACCGGCCCACCGCGCCGCTCCACGGCGACTCGCCAGGCCGCGACGGTCTCGTTGGCGTCGCCCGGCCGCACGAACCACAGGTTCGGCATCGCCCGCAATGCCGCGTAGTGCTCGACCGGCTGGTGCGTCGGGCCGTCCTCGCCGAGGCCGACCGAGTCGTGGGTCCAGACGTAGATCACGTGCAGGCCGGCGAGGGCGGCGAGGCGCACGGCGCCGCGCATGTAGTCGCTGAAGTTGAGGAACGTCCCGGCGTAGGGGATGAAGCCGCCGTGGTAGGCGATGCCGTTGGCGGCCGCGCCCATGGCGTGCTCGCGGACGCCGAACCACAGGTTTCGACCGGCTTCGTCGGGCCCGAAGTCGGGGGCGTCCTTCACGAGCGTGAGATTGGATTCGGACAGGTCGGCCGAGCCGCCGAACAGCTCCGGTACCGGCCCCGACAGGGCCTGGATGGCCGCCTGGCTGGCTTGTCGCGTCGCCAGCTCCTCGCCGACGTCGTAGCGCTTCAACCCGGCGTCCCAGCCGTCGGTCAGGCCGAGGTCCAGGATCCGGCGCCGCAGCTCGCCGGCCTCCCGCGGGAACGCGTCGCGGTAGCGGTAGAAGCGGTCCTCCCAGTCGCGCACGAGGGCCTCCCCGGCCGGGATCGCCTCGCGCATCGCGTCACGGACCTCGTCGGGCACCAGGAAGTGGGCATCGGGATCCCAGCCGTAGGCCTCCTTGGTCAGGCGAACCTCGTCCTCGCCGAGCGGCGCGCCGTGGGCCTTCTGGGTGTCCTGCTTGTTGGGGCTGCCGAAGCCGATGTGCGTTCGAACCGCGACGAGGCTCGGGCGATCGTCGCTGTTGGCGGCCTCGATGGCGGCCTCGATGGCGGCCAGGTCGTTGCCGTCCTCGACTCGGGCGACGCCCCAGCCGTAGGCCTCGAACCGGCCCAGCACGTCCTCCGACCAGGCCATCGAGGTCGGGCCGTCGAGCTGGACGTGGTTGTCGTCCCAGAGGACGGTCAGCTTGGCCAGCCGGAGGTGCCCGGCGAGGCTCGCCGCCTCCGATGCGACGCCCTCCTGGAGGTCCCCGTCGGACGCGATGACGTAGGTCCGGTGGTTGACGACCGTGTGGCCCGGACGGTTGTATTCGAACGCCAGGCGTCGTTCGGCGATCGCCATCCCGATGGCGTTCGAGATGCCCTGGCCGAGGGGGCCGGTGGTGGCCTCGACACCTGGCGTCAGACCCCATTCGGGGTGACCGGGCGTTCGCGAGCCCCACTGCCGGAACTGCTGCAGCTCCTCGAGCGGCAGGTCGTAGCCGGTCAGGTGGAGGAGCGAGTAGAGCAGCATCGAGGCGTGGCCAGCCGAGAGCACGAATCGATCCCGGTCCGGCCAGTCAGGCCTTGTCGGCGCGTGGCGGAGGAAGCGGGTCCACAGCACGAATGCCATCGGCGCGGCGCCCATCGGCGCGCCCGGATGCCCCGAGTTCGCTTTCTGGACCGCGTCGATCGAGAGCGTCCGGATCGTGTCGATCGCCAGTCGCTCGAGGTTGGGGGTCACCCGGGAACTGTAGCAACGCGGCTCGCAGCCGGCCTCGACGCGCGGGCTGCGTCGGTACCATCCGCGTGTGAGCGAGCAGCGAGGAAGCGTCCGGCGGGCGCCGGTTCGAGCGGTCGTCCTCGGCGATCTGGTCCTCGACGTCGTGCTCGTCCCATCCGTCGAGATCGAATCGGCGACCGACGTGCCCGGCAGGGTCGAGATCCGCCAGGGCGGCTCGGCCGCCAACGTCGCTCGCTGGCTGGCTCGCCTCGGCGTCCGGGCGCAGCTCATCTGCGCCATCGGCCGGGATGGCGCCGGTCGATCCCTCGTGGCCCAGCTGGAGCGGGATCGGGTGACCGTTCGCGCGATCCGGGTGACGGGCCAGCGGACCGGCCGGATCGGGGTCGTCGTCGCGCCCGGCGGCGAGCGTTCATTCGTCCAGGATCGCCGCGCCGCCCTCCATCTCCGGCCCGAGGACCTTCGAGCCGAGTGGTTCGACAAGATCAACCTGCTCCACCTTCCGGTCTACTCGCTGCTGGGCGAGCCGCTCGGGCGGGCCGGCCTCCGCGCGATCGAGCTGGCGCGCGAGCGCGAGGCCCTGGTGTCGACCGACCTCGCGTCGGTCGGGCCGCTTCTCGCCGGCGGGCGCCGCGCCGCACGTGAGCTGATGACCCGGATCGGCGCCGACCTGATCTTCGCCACCGAGCGCGAGGCCGAGGCCCTCCTCGGGCGCTACGACGCCGATCGGCTCTTGGAGTTCGCGCCGATCGTCGTGCTCAAGCGCGGTGCGCGCGGGGCGCGTGTCGTGGCGCGGGACGGCACCCCCGTGGCCGATGCGTCTGACGCACCGGCCGGGGCCGAGCCGGCACCGCCGCTGCGCTTCGACGTCGCGACGACGCCGGTCGCAGCAACCGACACGACCGGCGCGGGTGACGCCTTCGACGCCGGCTTCATCGCCGGCTGGCTCGAGTCGCGCGCCGCCGGGACGGGCACCGCGGCCGCGCTCCACCGGGCGACGGTGTCGGGTCATCGCGCCGCGGCCCGCCAGCTCCGGGCCCCTCGCTCGGAGCTCCCGCCCGGATGAGCCGCCTCGCGATCGCCGATCGCCTCGACGTGCTGCCCGCTGTCGCCGAGGCCCTCGCCGCGGGCCTGCCGGTGGTCGCGCTCGAGTCGACGCTCATCAGCCACGGCCTGCCGTATCCCCAGAACCTCGAGGTTGCCCGCGCCTCGGAGGCGGCCGTCCGCGAGAGCGGCGCCGTCCCCGCGACGGTCGCGATCCGCGACGGTCGCTTCCTCGTCGGGCTCGCCGCGGACGACCTCGCGGCGCTGGCCACGGCACCGGCGCCGCAGGTCGTCAAGGCGGCTCGGCCGAGCCTCGCCGCGGCCCTCGCCCGCGACGGCTGGGCCGGCACGACTGTCTCGGCGACGATGATCGGCGCCCACGCCGCCGGGATTCGCGTCTTCGCGACCGGGGGCATCGGTGGCGTCCACCGTCCGGCCGGCAACGGCTCGTACGGCGCATGGTTCGACATCTCCTCCGACCTGGACGAGCTGGCTCGCACGCCGCTGGCCGTCGTCTGTGCCGGCCCGAAGGCGATCCTCGACGTCGCCGCGACGCTCGAGGTCCTCGAGACCCGGGGCGTGCCGGTCGTCGCGATCGGGCAGGCGAGCCTGCCGGGCTTCTTCGCTCGCGACGCCGGGCTGCCGGCACCGGCCTCGGTCCCCGACGAGGACGCCGCGGCCGCGCTCGTCGCCACCCACCTCGGCCTGGGGCTCGGGTCGTCGATCCTCGTCTGCGTCCCCGTGCCGGAGGCGGACGCGCTGCCGCGCGAGATTGCGGTCGACGCCGTGGAGCGGGCCGTCGCCGACGCCGAGGCATCCGGGGTCGCGGGGCCCGCGCTCACGCCGTGGCTGTTGGCCCGGATCGCGGCCCTGACCGACGGCGCCTCGGTGCGCGCCAACACCGCGCTGATCGTCAACAACGCCCGCGTCGCCGGTCGACTGGCGGCGCGCCTTGTGGAGGCTGACCGACCGGGGCTCGGCTGAGCGGAATCGAGCCCCGATCCGTTGTCCCGCGGGTTGACGGTGACTACACTCGGCTCGCCGTCCACCGCCGATTGAGGGACCGCGATGCGGATCTACGAGGGCAGTCCGCGACAGGACTGGGAAGAGGTGCTCCGCTCGGTCGGAGCGTATCTGGACGACCGCGGGATGCGGGACATCCTGCTCGTCGAGGACGACGGGGGCTTCATCCTGCAAGGCGTCACGGTCGAGGGCGCCAGCGCAGGCCGAAGCGATGCCCTGGGCGTCGCCCACAAGGAGACCGTCAAGATCGGCGACGAGGAGATCGCCGGGTTCATGGACTCGGCAATCACGCGGCGCGGGCAGCCGGCTCGTGAGACGCCGCAGCGCTACGAGACCGAGCTCCGAGTCATCGGCCGGTTCATCGACGAGCACAAGCCGCGCGACCTGTTCTTCTTCGAACTGGATGGCGCGTACGTGCTCCGCCTCTCGCACGTGACCGCGGCGGGGATGAAGCACGAGCTCTTCGAGTTCACCCGCGAGGACGTCGCCAGCCTGGTTGCCCGGGCACCGAGCCTCCGCCGCGGGACCACGGCGCCGGCCAGCTGACGAGCCGTCGAGCCCGCCAGGCGGCTGCAGGCGCCGCTGGTCCGTGGGTGCGACACTGACAGCCTGCAGGAGGTTATCGCCATGCGCGCGCTGAAGACCGTCGCCGTCGCCCTGGGGATCACGCTCGGCGCGATCCTCGTCATCCCGCTCCTCGTCCTCGCCGGATTGTTCGTCTGGCTCAAGCTGACCGAAGAGGACGACGAGGAGACGCTCGAGCTCGACGAGGAAGTCTGACCGCCTCGAGGCTGTTTCCGCCGCCCCGACGCCCGCCGGCCCGGCGGGCGTCACCAGACCCGAGCCGATCCGGCTACCAGCGCTCCCAGTGGGCGAACTCGTCGAGCGGGAGCCAGCCGCGCTTCAGCGAGGGCGAGCGCTTGTCGGGTAGCGGCCGGCCGATGGGGATGACCCCGATCGGGTGGAACTCCTCGGGCAGGCGGAGGACGGTGCGCAGGCCGTTGATGTCCATCACCCCGGCGAACCCCGCCGCCAGGCCCGCGTCATGGGCGGCCAGCATGACGACGATCGCCGTCTTGCCGATGTCGACCCACCAGTAGGGCGTCGGCCAGTCGATCTCCGTCCCGTCGTCCTGGATCTTGTCGGGCTCCCGGTAGCGGCGGTGGTAGATCGCCTCGGAGACGCACGGGATGACCTGGGCGCCGCACTCGCTGATCCACGGCCCGAAGCCGGCCTCGTCGTACTCGTCCTCTCCGCACGTTCGCGCCACCCGGCGCCGCTGCTCCGGGTCGGTCACGATGACGAGCCGCTGGCCCTGCGAGAACCCGGCCGACGGGGTCCGCTGGGCGAGCGCGGCGATGCCCTCGAGCACCTCCCGCTCGACCGGCGTCGTCTCGAACCGCCGGACGGTCCGCCGCCGGCGGACAAGCTCCGCGAACTCCACTCGCGCCGCCTGGCCCTAGGTCCGGACGATCCCCGTCAGGGGAACGATGAAGATCGTGGCACCGGCGTGCTGGACGGTCGCCTCGCGCCAGTCCCGCAGTCGCTCCATGAGCACGAGCGGGACCTCGACCTCCTCGCCCTCGCAGGTTCGCTGGAAGATGTCGAGGACCTCTTGGACCCGGTCGTCCTCGACGGCCAGCAGCAGCGTCCGGCTGTCCTCGCGGAGAAAGCCACCGAACGATTGCAGGCCAGTCACCCGGTGGCCGGCCCCCACGAGCGCATCGAGCGCAGCGTCGACGTGGTGCTCGCGAACGACGGCGATCAGCAGCTGGCTCATCTGACTCCCTGCCTGATTGTGCAGCCAATCATGCCCCAGCGGCGTCCTCGCCGAATACCCTTGGCCGCTCCCAGTAACGAATATGCACATGGTATACTCTGTGCATGCACTCGGAACGAACGCAGGTTCTCCTGACGCCCGACCAGCGCCACCGACTCGAGCGAATCGCTGCCCGCGAGGGGCGATCGCTCGGCGCCGTCATCCGTGACGCCGTCGATGCGTACACGCTCCCCCGGGCCCGCTCGCCGCACGAGGTGCTCAGCTCGCTGTTCGCCCTCGAAGCTCCGGTCGCCGACTGGGAGCAGATGAAGCGGGAGATCATCGAGGGCGCCATCGGCGAGCGCCCGTGACCGTCTTCCTCGACACGGCCGTGCTGATGTACGCCGCGGGCGGCGAGCATCCCCTCCGCGAGCCGTGCCGCAGATTGCTTCGGCAAGTCGCCGACGGCGAGCTGGCAGCCGTCACGTCAGTCGAGGTGATCCAGGAGATCCTGCATCGCTACACGCGAGTCGGGCGCGCCGAGGCGGGTGCCAAGTTGGCGCGGGACGCGCTCGACCTGCTCGCGCCAGTCCTCCCGCTCACCCACGCCCTGATGCGCCGACTGCCCGCCCTCGTCGAGCGCTACCCACACCTCGACGCCCGCGACCTCGTCCACGTTGCGACCTGCCTCCACGAGGGCATCGCCGAGATCATCAGCCCGGACCGAGGCTTCGACGCCGTCGACGGCATCCACCGCATCGACCCGCTGGAGTTCGCCACGGCGTAGACCGTCCATTGCTCGTCCGGCCGGTTTTTCGGTAGCATTCGAAAAACCCCCGGAGGACCAGGCCCATGGCGAAGTATGTCTTTGTGACCGGAGGCGTGACCTCCTCACTCGGCAAAGGCATCACCGCCGCCAGCATTGGCCGGATCCTCAAGGCCCGCGGCCTGTCCGTCTCGATCCTCAAGCTGGATCCCTACATCAACGTCGATCCCGGGACGATGTCGCCGTACCAGCACGGCGAGGTCTTCGTGACCGACGATGGGGCGGAGACCGACCTCGACCTGGGCCACTACGAGCGGTTCATCGACGAGAACCTGACCCAGCTCAGCAACGTCACGACCGGCCGGATCTACCAGGCCGTCATCGCCAAGGAGCGCCGCGGCGACTATCTCGGCGGGACGGTCCAGGTCATCCCCCACATCACCAACGAGATCAAGGAGCGGATCACCCGCGTCGCGCGCGACCGCAATCCCGACGTCGTCATCGTCGAGGTCGGCGGGACGGTCGGCGACATCGAGAGCCTGCCGTTCCTCGAGGCCATCCGCCAGATGCGCAAGGACGTCGGCCGGGCGAACGTCCTGTACGTCCACGTCACGCTCCTGCCCGCGCTGGCCGCGACCGGCGAGCTCAAGACGAAGCCGACCCAGCACTCGGTTCGTGAGCTGCGGGCCATCGGCATCCAGCCCGACGTCATCGTCCTGCGCTCCGATCACGAGGTGCCCGACGAGATCCGCGAGAAGATCGCGTTGTTCACCGACGTCGACGTCGAGGCGGTCATCCCGGCCCCGACGGCCGAGACGATCTACGAGGTGCCGCTGCAGTTCGAGGCGGCCGGGCTCGGCCGCCTCATCGTCCGCGACCTGGGGCTCGGCGACCCGCAGGCCGAGCCGGATCTCGCCACGTGGCGCGCGCTCGTCGAACGGATCAAGGCCCCCAAGCCGGAGCTGGAGATCGCCCTCGTCGGCAAGTACATCGAGCTGCCCGATGCCTACCTCTCGGTCACCGAGGCGCTCAAGCACGCCGGCTGGGCCAACGGCGTCGACGTCCGGGTCCGCTGGGTGGACTCCGAGGCCCTGTCGAAGGAGACCCTCCACGACGCGCTCGATGGCGCCGCCGGCGTCCTGGTGCCGGGCGGCTTCGGACACCGCGGCATCGAGGGCAAGGTCCTCGCGGCCCACTTCGCCCGCGATCACGCCGTGCCGTATCTCGGGCTGTGCCTGGGCCTGCAGTGCGCGGTCATCGAGTTCGCGCGCGAGGTCATGGGTTCGAAGGACGTCAACTCGACCGAGTTCGACATGTTCACCTCCAACCCGGTCATCGACTTCATGCCCGACCAGCGCGAGCTGGAGGACAAGGGCGGCACGATGCGCCTCGGGCTGTACCCGGCTCGCCTGACCCCCGGCTCGAAGGCCGCCGAGGCGTACGGCCAGGAGGTCATCTACGAGCGCCATCGCCACCGCTTCGAGGTCAACAACCAGTACCGGGCGACGCTCGAGGGCGCCGGCATGGTCCTATCGGGCCAATCGCCCGACGGCCGCCTCGTCGAGATCGTGGAGCTGAAGGACCACCCGTGGTTCGTGGCCAGCCAGTTCCACCCCGAGTTCAACTCGCGGCCGGAGCGGCCCCACCCACTGTTCGACGGGTTCGTGAAGGCCGCCCTCGCCGAGGGGCCGGGCGGGGCGCCAGGCACCCAGGCCCGGACCGCCGAGGAGGCCGCCTCGACGGCCTGAGGACTGGCCGGGCCAGCATCCTGGCTCGCAGAGGTACCAACTGAGTTGAACGGTTTCCTGTCGCGCTGACCTCGAGATGCCGGAGCACGCCGTCGTGCGCACTCCCGACGGAGCCGTTCTCGCGAGGTCCACGTTCGGAGCTCGCCCGTCGCCAACAGAGTGACGCCACGCGCGCCCGGCATGACGCCGGTAGCGAGACGATTCGGGCCTGGCAGTTCAACTGATTTGGTAATCAGCCAACATCATCGGCGGGGCGCCCGACAGCCGCTGATCGGCCGGTCACCCCTCCTGCGCCTGCGGGCTAGAATCGCTCCTCCGCGCCCGCACCAGGAGTCGTCATGAAGCTGTTCCTCGACACCGCCGACATCGAAGAAATCCGGACCGTCCACCGCTGGGGCGTCCTCGACGGCGTGACGACGAACCCGACCCTGTTCGGCAAGACGAAGGGCATGACCTACGACGAGGTCCTCCAGGAGATCTGCGGCATCACCAGCGGCCCGGTGTCGGCCGAGGTGGTGGCGGAGGACGTCGAGGGCATGCTGACCGAGGGCCGGCACTTCGCGAAGCTGGCCGACAACATCGTCGTCAAGGTCCCGATGTCGGAAACCGGCCTCGAGGCGATCAGCCGCCTCAAGGCCGAGGGCATCCGGACGAACTGCACCCTGGTCTTCACCGCGAACCAGGGCCTTCTCGCCGCGAAGGCCGGCGCCTCGCTCCTATCGCCGTTCGTCGGCCGGGTCGACGACATCAACGAGGAAGGCATGACGGTCGTCCGCGAGCTGGCCGAGATCATCCGCTTCTACGAGTACGACTCCGAGGTCCTGACAGCGTCGGTGCGCCACCCCCGGCATATCACCGAGGCGGCCCTCGCCGGCTCGCACATCGCGACGCTGCCGTTCAAGGTCTTCCAGCAGATGGTCCATCACCCGCTGACCGACAAGGGCATCGTGCAGTTCAAGCGCGACTGGGAGGCCGCCCGGGCCGCGGCCGACGAGCGCGCCAAGGCGTCCGCCCGCGCCTGACGCCGGGCGACGCCGCGCCTCAGCCGATGAGGCGGTGCAGCCGGCGGAAGACCGGTCGAAAGCCCAGGCCGCGCCAGGCTCGATCGGCTTCGAGGTTCGTGGACCGCCAGTCGGTCATGACCCGCGAGTAGCCCTCGTCGCGCGCCCAGGCCAGGACGGCCTCGCCGAGCAGCCGACCCGCGCCGAGCCCGCGAGCCTCGGGCAGGACGGCGGCGTAGCCCAGGAACGCCGTATCGCGCGGGCGGTTCGGGCCGACGTATGAGCTCGAGACCTCGAGCGAGCAGGCGATGGCGTCCCCGATGACGTGGCCGTCGTGTTCGACCACGAAGGTCGTGTAGGCAGGGTCGTCGAAGTCCGCCGCCAGCTCGCCGGCGACCTCCTCGAGCGACGGGATCGGCAGGCGCGAGAAGACCGGCGAGCCCGCGAGGTGCCGAGGCAGCACCAGCTCCAGCTCCGCGAGGACCGGGATGTCGTCGCGCCGGGCACGCCGGACGGTCAACTCACTTCGTGGCACGACCCCGGCCGTCGAGCCGACCTCGCGGATGGCGTGCAGGTGCTGCTGCCCGAAGTCGAGGCTGAACCACGCCTCGACCAGGCCGCGGTCGGTCGCCGGGACCAGGACGTGCTGGTTGGTCCAACCGGCCTCGACCCAGGTGCCGGCGATGGCGGTGTACAGCTCGCGAACGATCTCGGGTTGCTCCGGCTCGGTGGCGTGGCCGGCCGCCTCGACCCAGACGTTGCCGCCCCAGATCGAGAAATCCTTCGGGGCACCCAGGAGATAGCCGACCACGCTCGAGCCGCGAACCGCGACGACGCCCGAGGCCTCGGGGAGCGACAGCGCCGTCTCGAGGTCGGCGCGCGCGATGGCCTCGTCCTCGTGTCGGGTGTCAAGCAGGGGCTCGGCCTGTCGATGGGTCCGATGGCGGGCGGCGAGAAGACGCGCCGCGGCATCGAGGTCCCCCGGCGTGAACGCGCGGATCTCCGGCCGGCTCACGGCGCCGGCTCTGCAGGTCGGCGCCCGGTATGGATCGTGACGACCCCGAACGTGAGCCCGACCCAGCGGACGTCCTCGAAGCCGACCCGGGCCATCATCTCGGCGATGCGCTGTGGCTCCGGGTACGCCCGCGCGCTCGCGACGAGATAGCGATAGGCGTCGGGCTCGCCGCTCAGGCGGCCCAGCAGCGGCACGACCCGCTCGAACCACGTCCAGGCCAGCCGCCCGAGGATGCTCCGGGGCCGGGCCGTCTCGGCGCACACCACGCGGCCGCCCGGCCGCAGGACGCGCAGCATCTCGGCGAAGCCGCGCTCGTAGTCCGGCAGGTTGCGCATCCCGAACGCGATCGTGGCGGCGTCGAACGCTTCGCTGTCGAGCGGCAGGGCCATCGCGTCGCCGACGACGAACTCGAGCTCGATGCGGTCGATGTTCGCGCGCCGCGCCAGCTCGAGCATCGCGGTCGAGACGTCGACCCCGACGACCCGCCCGAACACGCCGACCCGATCGGCGAGGCCCTCGGCGACCTTGCCCGTCCCCGTGGCCACGTCGACGGCCGCCGTGCCCGGTTGGAGGCGGGCGAGCTCGACGATCCTCCGACGCCAGCGCGGCTCCTGGAAGGCCGAGATGAGGGCATTCATGCGGTCGTACCGGTGGGCGATGCGGTCGAACATCGCCCCGACCTCGCCGGTCGAGGCGGCGTTGCCGGTGTCGGTCGCATCGCCGCTGGGGGCGGGGTCCCGCCGCATGTTCACCACGGGATCGTAGCGGCGCGTCATTGACGGCGAGGTTGCCGGCGCCCTATGCTCCGTGTATCCCCACCCCCGGTCCGCGCGCGGACCCGCAGTGGCGTGGGCATTTCCTGAACCCAAGAGGGTCCACCCGCCCCTACCTCAACACCCCGTACCGCAGGGAAAGCCCTATCCCGATGCCCGCACCCGAACAGCGCATGCGCAATCGCCGCCCTCGCCGTCGTACTGGCGGCGGCCAGGGTCGGCCGCCCGTCACCGAGTACGACGAGATCGCCGAGCAAGAGGCCGCCCGCGAGCGGAACGACCTGGACGTCTCGGATCTCCGCGAGATGAGCGTCGCCGAGCTCCGCCAGGTCGGCCGCGACCTCCAGCTTGACACGCGCGCCGACGAGCGGAAGGACGACCTGGTCGACCTCATCCTGCAGCGTCAGACGGAGCGCGCCGGCCTGGCCTACGCAACCGGGATCCTCGACATCGTCGACGAGGGCTACGGCTTCATGCGCCGCCACGGCCTGCTGCCGAGCCCCGAGGACGTGTACGTCAGCTCCAGCCAGGTCCGTCGCTTCGGCCTCCGGATCGGCGACCGCGTCTCGGGAGCGGTCCGCGCGCCGCGCGACCAGGAGAAGTACTGGGGGCTGCTGCGCGTCGACTCGGTGAACGGCGTCGACATCGAGACGGCCCGCCGCCGCCCGATCTTCAACGACCTGACGCCCGTCCATCCCGACGAGCTGATCAACCTCGAGAGCGACCCCAAGAACCTCAGCCAGCGCCTCGTCAACCTCGTCAACCCGATCGGCAAGGGCCAGCGGGCGCTGATCGTCAGCCCGCCCAAGGCCGGCAAGACGATGCTCCTCAAGGCCGTCGCCAACGGGATCACCGCGAACTACCCCGAGATCCTGCTCATGGTCGCCCTCATCGGCGAGCGGCCCGAGGAGGTCACCGACATGCGCCGGTCGGTCAAGGGCGAGGTCATCAGCTCGACCTTCGACGAGCCGACCGAGAACCACACCCACGTCGCCGAGATGGCCCTGGAGATCGCCAAGCGCCAGGTCGAGACCGGCCGCGACGTCGTCATCCTGCTCGACTCGATCACCCGCCTCGCCCGCGCCTACAACCTCGCCCTGCCGCCGTCCGGCCGGACGCTGTCGGGCGGCCTCGACCCGATCGCGCTGTACCCGCCGAAGCGGTTCTTCGGCGCGGCCCGCAAGATCGAGGAGGGCGGCTCCCTGACGATCATCGGCACGTGCCTCGTCGACACGGGGTCGCGGATGGACGACGTCATCTACGAGGAGTTCAAGGGCACCGGTAACTCGGAGCTCATCCTCGACCGGAAGCTCGCCGAGAAGCGCATCTTCCCGGCGATCGACGTCATGCGCTCCGGCACCCGGCGCGAGGAGCTGCTCCTCGAGGAGGGCACCCTCAAGATGGTCTGGACGATGCGGCGAATGCTCTCCGCGGTCGGGACGAACGAGGGCATCGAGCTGCTTCTCAACCGGCTGGCCAAGAGCGACAGCAACGCCCAGTTCCTGGCGGGCTTGACGAAGAGCCTCGACGCCTGATCGGGGGACCGATCGGTCCATGCGCCGGGACCCAACGGTCCCGCGAGACACAGGACCTGTTGCCCGTTTGCGAGGGCCGTCGGCGGCGTGATAAGGTCCGCGCAACGTCGCGGCCCGCGGAGGAGCGGGCCCGGCCGCGAAGCGAGACCCCCAGCTCAAGATCGCGACCCGGACGGTCCTCCTGACCCCGAGCGAGCACGCCGATGCCGCGTGCGAAGGGCCGTCCCGCCAGGAGAACGTATTGCTGAACGCCATGGGCGGCGTCCTGCGCACGCTATTGCGCCCCCGCCTCGGAACCGGTCGGCCCGCCGGCGCACGGCGCCTCCATCGAGGAGCCGTGCGCGCCGCTCGCAGCCTCGCCGACCTCCTCAGCCCGACCAGCCCGGCTGACAAGCCGAGCCCGGCTCCCACGTTGCGGAGTCGGGCCTTCAGCCGCCGAGCCTTGAGCCGGCGATTCGAGCGACGTCAGCTCCTTCGCCGCCTGACCTCAGAGCGCGCGCTGCCAATCGCGATCGCGGTGCTCGTTGCCTTGGCAAGCGGCGTCAGCCTGGCGCCCGCGGCGAGCCCCGCCGGTGCGGTCGGCGCCATCTCGGCCGACATCGGGGCACCGGTCCGCCTCGCAATCGGCGGCCTGAACGCGGGTGGCGGTCTCGATAGCCTGCTGTTCGACGAAGCTCCGACGGCCGACCCGTCCGGGTACCTCGGCGACGCCACGCTCTACAAGCCGGTCGCGGTCGACACGTCGGTCAAGTCCTCGGAGGAGATGCTCCGGGAGTACACGGTCAAGAACGGCGACACGCTGACCGGGATCGCCAGCCGCTTCGGCGTGTCGATGATGACCGTGTGGTGGGCCAACAAGCTCAAGTCGAAGGACGACCTGAAGGTCGGCCAGGTCCTCGTGATCCCGCCGGTCAACGGGCTCGTCGTGACCGTCGACGTCGGCGACACCCTCGAGACGCTGGCCAAGGAGTACAAGGTCGATTCGACCGACATCGTCGCCGTGAACCAGCTCGACGACACCAACCTCATCGTCGGCCAGGTGCTGGTCATGCCCGGGGCGAAGGGCGAGCCCATCCCAACGCCGAAGCCGACGCCCAAGCCGCAGACCTCCAAGGGTGGTGGCGGCGGCGCCGGGGTTGCTCCGAAGTACAGCGGCGGCCCCTGGGCCTGGCCGGTCGTCGGTGGTGGCAACTACATCAGCCAGTACTTCCACTACGGCCACTACGGGCTCGACGTTGCGGCCGACTACGGCTCCACGGTCGTCGCGACCCGTCCGGGCACCGTGGTCTTCGCCGGCTGGAAGTCGAATGGTGGCGGCTACCAGGTCTGGATCAACCACGGCAGCGGGATCTACACCAGCTACAACCACCTGTCGGCCGTAACCGTCTCCTCGGGCCAGTCGGTGTCCAAGGGCCAGCGCGTCGGGCGCGTCGGCATGAGCGGCTGGGCGACCGGGCCGCACCTCCACCTCGAGGTGTGGATCGGGCGACCCTGGGAATCGGGCGCCTACCGGGTCAACCCACTTCGCTACTACTGATCGCGCCTCGACCGAGCGCCCCGGTCGGCCGGGCTCGGCCCGCGCCGTGGGAAGATGAGCTCGATGTTCCTCGACCGGGTGAAGATCTGGGTTCGAGCCGGGGATGGCGGCGACGGCGCGGCGACCTTCAGGCGGGAAGCCCACGTGCCCCGCGGCGGTCCCGCCGGCGGCGACGGTGGCCGTGGCGGGTCGATCTACCTCCGGGCCGATCCCGGTGAGACGACCCTGCGCGACTACCGTCACAAGCACCACTTCAAGGCAGCGGCCGGCGGCCGCGGCGAGCGCGCTCGCCGGCACGGCAAGGCCGGGGGCGATCTCGTGCTCGACGTTCCGCCCGGGACGGCCGTCCTCGCCGACGGGTCGGACGAGCTGATCGCCGATCTCGTCGCCGCCGGCCAGCAGGTGCTCGTCGCCCGCGGCGGGCGCGGCGGCCTGGGCAACACCCACTTCGCGACGGCGACCCACCAGGCGCCGCGACACGCGCAGAAGGGCGAGCCCGGCGAGGAGCGCTGGCTCCGTCTGGAGCTGCGGCTGCTCGCCGATGTCGGACTGGTCGGCCTGCCGAATGCCGGCAAGTCGACCCTGCTCGCGGCGCTGACCGCCGCCCGCCCGAAGATCGCCGACTACCCGTTCACGACGCTCGAGCCCAACCTCGGCGTGCTCGACCTGGCCGCCGAGGACGGGGAAGCCGGCGAGGTCCGGCGACCGACGATCGCCGACGTGCCCGGGCTGATCGAAGGCGCGAGCAGCGGCGCCGGTCTGGGCCACGCCTTCCTGCGCCACGTCGAGCGGACGCGCGTGCTCGTCCACGTCGTGGACGGGGCGTCTCGTGACCCGGGCTGGGACTTCGAGGTCGTCCGCGAGGAGCTGCGGGCCCACGACCCGGCGCTCCTCGAGAAGCCGACGGTCGTGGCCTTCAACAAGCTGGACCTGCCGGCCGCCGAGGCGGCCTGGCCCGCGTTCCGCCGGGCCCGGGAGCGCGAGGGCCTCCCGGTGGCCGCGATCTCGGCCGAGACCGGCGCGGGCCTCGACGGGCTGCGGGGCCACCTCGCGCGGCTCCTGCCGAGCGCCGACGAGCTGGCTCGACCGCCCGAGCCGGCCGGCGTCGTCGTCCACCGCCTCGATGCCGGGGACGCGGTGGCGAGCGTGTCGCGAGACCCGGACGGGGCCTTCCGGGTGGCGGGCCGGCGGATCGAGCGACTCGCTGCCCAGACCGACTTCACGATCGAGGAGTCCGCCGACCGCTTCCAGCGCGACCTGGAGCGGCTGGGCATCGACGCCCGGCTTCGGGCCGCCGGCATCCGCGGCGGCGACACCGTTCGAATCGGGGCCGTGGAGCTCGAGTGGGCACCCGAGCTCTGGACCGCGCGGCGTTCATGACGCCCGTCGCTGGGTCGATCCGCCCGCCGGCGCGGGTCCGAGCCGGCTCCATCGGCGTCATGGGCGGCACATTCGACCCGATCCACATCGGGCATCTCGCGGCGGCCGAGGAGGCTCGCGAGGCCCTCGGCCTCGAGCGGGTCCTGTTCATCCCGAACGCGACCCCGCCGTTCAAGCTCGATGGCGCGGCCGCCCCGGCCGGGGACCGGGTCGCGATGGTCCGGCTGGCGATCGCCGCCAACCCGGCCTTCGAGGTCAGCGAGGCGGAGATCGAGCGGGGTGGCGTGTCGTATACGGCCGACACGATCGAGGCCCTCGCCGATGCCGAGCGCCAGGCCGGTCGAGTGCCCGAGCTGACGCTCATCCTCTCGGCCGAGACGCTCCCCGATCTGCCGGGCTGGCACGAACCTGCACGGCTCGTGGCAGCCTGCCGGATCGCGGTCGTGCCCCGGGAGGGGTACCCTGCCCCCGACCTCGAGTGGCTGCACCGGCAGCTGCCGGGGG
>VEOW01000011.1 GCA_012026785.1 Chloroflexota bacterium
CCGTCCGTTCGGTCCCGGTGCTCCTGCCAGCAGAATCGTAGCTGCGCCCGCGCCTGCTCGTTAGCCCTTCAGAACGCGCGTTTCACACCAGCCACCTAGTCGTCGTCCTCGCTCGACGAGGGCGTCTCGGACGGCTTCGGCGTTCGAGTGGCATCGGGGCTGTCGGACTCGTGCTCCTCGTCGTCGTCGTCGTCCTCGGTCTCGTGGGGCGTGGCGCGGGGGGTCGAGCCACCCTCGCCCGATTGGGGGGGCTCCTCGGACTCCGGGACGGTCGGGGATGGCTCCACTGTCGGTTGGAACGTCGGACCGATCGTCGGGCTGGGGCTGGGCGAGGGCTCCCGGGTCGGGCTGGGCTCGACGATCGGACCCGGCGATTCGGCGGGCGACGTCGGCACCGACGTTCGATCCGGACCGAGCAGGCCCACGGCCCCGGCGAACCCGTAGGCGGCGAGCCCGGTCAGCGAGGTTCCGGCGACAACGACCGCCAGGACGTACGCCAAAGCGGTGGCCCGAACCGCGAACGGCCGGCTCCCGCGACCGACAAACGCCCACGCCTGGCGGACGGACGCAACGATTCCGGCAAGCCCGAGTCGCCGAACGGGCACGAGGTACCCGACCGGCCCCGGCGCCGGCTCATCGGCGAGGCGGGCTATCACGCGATCGGCGAAGTCGGGGCGCGGCCGCACCGACGGCGCGGAGGCCGCGCTCTCGAGCAGGCGGGCGGCCTCGAGCGCGTCGCGGAGCTCCGGCGCCGAGACGGCCTCCCCGGCGAGCTCGTCGGGGTGCAGGGTCAGCGGACGGTCGTCGTGCCCGGGCAGCCCCGGGAAGCCGGCGCGGCCGTTCACGAGCCGCTCCCGGCCAGGCTGTCGCGGAGTCGCAGGAGGCCCCGCCGCAGGTGCGTCTTGACGGTTCCGAGCGGGCGTCCCGTGAGCGTCGCGATCTCGTCGAGCGAGCGGTCGCCGAAGAAGCGGAGGGCCACGACCTCGCGATAGGGCTCGTCGAGGGCGGCCACGGCGCGCCGCGTGAGGGCGGCACGCTCGGCCCGCAGGGCCTCGTGCTCGGGCTCCGGCGCAGCGCCGCCGCCGCCGGTGCCTCGCTGGCGCTCGAACGCATCGTCGGCCGGCTGGGCCCACGGGACCACCCGCCGGCGGCCAGCCGCCCGGACCGCCAGCCGTACCGCGATCCGCGTCAACCACGCCCCGAACGGCCCTTCGCCGCGCCACGAGGCGAGCGAGCGATAGGCGATCACGAAGGCCTCCTGGGCCACGTCCTCCGCCTCGTGCATGTCGCCGAGCACCCGGTGACACGCCCGGATGACCGCGGCGGCCTCCCGTTCGACCAGGACCCGGAACGCCTCGCGGTTGCCATCGAGCACGGCCGCGACGACGGTCGCGTCATCGGTCGCCTCGAAGCCCAGCGGGACGTCCGCGCCGGCCCGCAGCGATGACGGTGTGGTGATGACTCGCCTCCACGACGGTATACCGGACGGATCGTCCGGCGGCATCGCCATGGTGACGGTGAGCGAGGCCGGCCATGCTGGGACGTTGGTCACGATCTACAGGGGTCAGTTCGATCAATTGTCGCCGCCATGGTCGTCGGGTGACGCCGATGGCGAGGAACTGGCGTGGTCGTCGTCATGGTCGCCGCCACCGGCGCCGTCATGCCCATCATCGTCGTGATCCTCGTCCTCGAAGGTCGCGTGCGGGCTGGCCGTGGCGTCGTCGTCCCGGTCATCGTCCGCGTCGTCGTCCTCGTGGTCCTCGAACGTGGCGTGCGGGCTGGCCGTGTCGCCGTCGTCCTCGTCGTCATCGAAGGTGGCGTCGGGGCCGGCCGTGTCGCGCTCGCCACCGTGGTCGTCGAACGTCTCGTCGGGCGAGGCGCTGGGCTGGTCGTGCATGGGCTCCGCCGGTTCGAACGATTCCCCGGGTTCGAACGATTCCCCGGGTTCGAACGACGCCGCGGGGGACCCGTCGTCAGAGCCGGCAGCCGCGGGCGTCTGGGACAGCAGCCGATCGGCGCCGAGTGCCGCCCCGGCGACCAGGAACAGGGCCACGCCGGCGACCGCGAGGGGCCGCAGGGCCGTGGTGAATCGAGCGAGCATCTGTCGTTGCCTCTCCTCCGCCGGCTCGGGACGTCCGGCCGTTATCGATTCGAGGCTGGTGCGCTGCGGAAGGTTTCAGGCGGGTTCGGCCGACTCCGCGACGGCCGACAGCGCCGCGGCTCGAAGGTGCGCGACCCGTGGCTCGAGGATGGCCACGAGCGCGACGACAGAGAAGGTGACGATGCCGCCGGCGGCGAGCACGGCCGGGACTCCGACGGCCTCCGCGACCGCGCCGCCGACGACGTTGGCGATCGGGATCAGGCCGATCGAGGTCAGGACGTACAGGCTCAGGACCCGGCCCCGCAGGCGGGCCGGGACGAGGACCTGGATGAGGGTGTTGGTCGTCGCGTAGTACGCGACCTGGCTCGCTCCCAGGAGCGCGAGCGCGGCCATCGACAGCGCCAGACTCTGCGACAGCGCAAACGTGGCCAGGGCGATGCCGACCACGGCGAGCCCGCTGAGCATCATCCGGCCGCTCCCGCCTGACGGTCGCAGGGTCGCGGTCGACAGCGCCCCCACCAGCGCCCCGACCCCGATCGAGCTCGTGAGCAGGCCCAGCCCGATCGGCCCGGTCGCGAGGATGTCGCGGGCGTAGACCGGGATGAACGTCAGGTAGTTCAGGACGAACAGGGCCGGGATCGCCGGCAGCAGCACGATCGTCGCGAGGGCGCGGTCCGAGGCCACGTACCGGATGCCGTCCTGGAGGTCGAGCCACAGCGCGGCCTGGACCCGGTCGGCGGCCCGCGGCGCCGGGATCGCGAGGCTGGCGACGATCAGCGACACGACCACCAGCGCGATCGCGTTGACCCAGAAGCCGAGCGCCAGGCTGCCCGCGGCGATGAACAGGCCGGCCGCCGCCGGCGCCAGGATCCGCATCAGGTTGTACTGGGCGGAGTTCAGGGCCACGGCGTTGCCGATCGAGGTGCGATCCACGATCGTCGAGACGACGGCCTGGCTGGCGGGCATCTGGACGGTCAAGGCAAGGCCGGCCAGGAAGGCCAGCACGAGGACGTGCCAGTACTCGACGAGGGCCAGGCTGGTCAGGACCGCGAGGATCGCCGCGCACGCCGCTCCCGCGAGATTCGTGAGGACCAGCAGCCGGCGCCGGTCGACGCGATCGGCCAGCACGCCGGCCACGACCGCAAGGAACAGCGTCGGCAGCCCGGCCACCGACCCGGCCAGGCCGAGCAGCGCGGGCGAGTTGGTCAGCTCGAGCACGAGCCAGCCCTGCGAGGTCGCCTGCATGAACCCGCCGAGGGTCGCGACCATCGAGGCAAAGAGGAAGCGGCGGTAGATCGGGGACGCCAGGGCGGGGAATGCCACCCCGAGACGCCCCCGGCGCCTGTCGGGTGGCTCGGCGAGCTCGGCGCTAGTCGTGTGACGGCTCCTCGCCGGGCGCCGACGGCGCGGCCGGCAGTGGCTCGCGGTCGACGACGATCGGCCCCAGGGCCGCTGCCTCGAGGGCCGGCAGGAACGCGTCGGCGTCGCCCACCAGGACGATCGCGGCATCGTCCGGTCGGACATGGGCCTGCGCCGCGGCGAGGACCTCGTCACGTCCGACGGCCTCGATCGACGGCCGGTAGCGGTCCAGCTCGTCGAACGGCAGGTCGTGGACGATCAGCCCGGCGATCGCACCGACCACCGCGGCCGGCGTCTCGAAGCGGAGCGGGAAGACGCCAACGAGGTAGTCACGGGCGGCGTGCAGCTCGTCGTCGCTCACCGGCCCGTCGCGCATCGCCTGGAGCGCACCGATGATGTCGACGGTCGCCGGGACCGTGACCTCGGTGTTGACGGCGGCCCGCGCCGCGAACGGACCGGCCGCCCGCCGCAGCTCGAAGCCGGCGCCGGCGCCGTAGGTGTAGCCCTTCTCCTCGCGCAGCCGGCGGTTCAGCCGCGAGTTGAAGAGCCCACCGAGGATGGCACTCATGACCGAGAGGGCGTGGTAGTCCGGGATCCGCCGCGGCAGGCCGACGTGGCCGACCCGGATCTCCGTCTGGACCGAACCCGGGCGATGGAGCACCCGGACGCGCCGTCCACCCGGGGCGGCCGCCACGCTCGGCGGCGCGGCCGCAATGGATTCCCGGGCCCGCTCCAATCCACCGAACGAGGCCTCCGCCAGCTCCACGACGTCGACGCCGGCGAGGTCGCCGCCGACGATGAGCGTCATCCGGGCCGGGTCGAATCTCGCGCCGTGCAGCGCCCGGCAGGCGGCCGCATCGAGGGGCGCGACGGTGTCCCGCGTCCCACCGGATGGCCGTCCGTATGGCGAGCCGGGCGCGTAGATCGTCTCCACGAAGCCGTCGTCGGCCCGGCGGCGCGGATCGGCGAAGGCCTGCAGCAGGTCGTTGAGGCGCTCGTCGCGGAGGCGTTCGACCTCCGCGTCGGGGAACGTCGGCTCGGCGATGATCTCGGCCGCGAGGCCCAGCGCGGGGGCGAGACGCCCCGCCGGCACGTCGACGCCGACGGAGATGCCATCCCAGCCCGCCTCGGCGTGGATCGTCGCGCCGAGCCGTTCGGCGGCCTCGGTCAGCTCGACCGCGTCATGGCGCCGCGTGCCCTCGGTCAGGGCTCGCGCCATGAGCGCCGTGACGCCGGCCTGGGCCTCCGGCTCCTCGCCGGCGCCGCCCGGGATCACGAGAGTCGCCGAGAGCAGGCCCCGCCCCGGCAGGTGGACCGGGATCACGCCGAGGCCGTTCGGCAGCTCGTGCCGCTCGAACGCCGGGAAGCTGTAGGGCCGCGGATCGGCGTGCCGCGGCCGGTCGGCGATCACGACGCCGCCGAAGCTGCCGGGATCGATGGGCCCGCTCATGCCCTGCCCCGCCCCGCGCGCCTGATCACGCCGCGGCCTCCTCGCTCCCCGGCGCCTCCGCCCGGCCCTCGGCCGGCACGTAGGTCAGGACCACCCGGTTGTCGTCCCGGAAGACGTCGGCGCAGACAGCCCGGATGTCCTCCGCCGTGACGGCCAGGTAGCGGGCCAGCATCCGATTGATCAGGTCGGGGTCGTCGAACAGCGTGGCGTACATCGACAGCCGGTCGGCCCGCTCGTCGACCCGCTGCAGGGCGCCCAGCTCGTCGGCCTCGGTCAGGGCCCTGGCCCGGTCCAGCTCGTCGGCCGAGACCGGTTCGCGGGTCATCCGCTCCAGCTCCTCCCAGAAGGCCGCCTCGAGTCGCGCCAGCTCCACGCCCGGGCGGGCGGTCGCCCAGCCGGCCGTGACGGACGCCCCGGCGACGAGCCCCATCGAGAACAGGGCCACGTCCTGGGCCAGCCGCCGCTCGCGCACGAGGCGGCGATGCAGGCGGCTGCCCTTGCCGCCGGCGAGGATCTGGCCGGTCAGGTCGAGGGCGTCGAGGCGGGGATCCCCGAACAGCGGGGATCGGAAGGCCCAATAGATCCGCGGCAGCGGCACCCGATCCGGGACGACCGTCCGGATCTCGCCCCCGATCGTGGCCGGGAGGGTCATGTCCGGCAGCGGCGCCGGGAGGGCCGGGGTGGCCGGGATCGCGCCGAAGTACTTCTCGACCCAGCCCTGCACTCGCTCCGGCTCCACGTCGCCGACGACCGACATGACGGCGTTGTTGGGCGCGTAGTGGAGCCGGAAGAACGCCTGGACGTCCTCCAGCGAGGCCGCATCGAGGTCGGCCATCGAGCCGATCGTCGGATGGTGGTAGGGATGCGTCTCGGGGAAGACCGAGTTCAGGACCTTCTCGACCCAGGAGCCGTACGGCCGGTTGTCGTACGACCAGCGCTTCTCGTTCTTCACGACATCGCGCTGGTTGTCGAGATTCTCCTGGCTCAGCGCGGCCAGGAGCGTTCCCATCCGGTCGGCCTCCAGCCACAGCGCAAGCTCCAGCTGGTGCGACGGCATGGTCTCGAAGTAGTTCGTTCGATCCAGCCACGTCGTGCCGTTCATGGTGCCGCCGGCGGCCTGGATCAGGGCGATGTGCTCGGCCTTCCCGACGTGGGCCGAGCCCTGGAACATGACGTGCTCGAACAGGTGGGCGAAGCCGGTCTTGCCGGGCTGCTCGTGCTTCGAACCGACGGCATACCAGATGTTGACCGCGGCAACCGGCGCGAGGTGGTCCTCGGCGATGATCAGGCGCAGGCCGTTGGGCAGCCGCGACTCGATGAACTCGACTCTGGGGACGGGCATCACCCGGATGCTATCGCAGCGGCGCGCGGGTCACGTCGCGCGACACTGGCCGGCACGTCCGGGCTTCGCACGCTGCCGACAGCTCCGCGGACCTTCGCGGGGGCCGCTGGAAGCCGTCTGACGGGCGTTTCTAACGACAAACCGTGCGCCTAGCCCCCGATTCGGCGGGCGAGGCGTCGGTGCCCGAAGTTCGAACGAAGAATCGGTCGTGGAATGCACGATCGTCCGGCCAAAAGGCCGGGGCGTCGGTGAGCGCCGGGGCGCTGACGCGGCGGCTCGCTACTCAGACGCGAGGACGAGATCATGGGGAGCGGCCACGGCGGGGTTGGCCGTGACGGCCAGCCACTCACCCAGGGACCGGACCTCGGCAATCTGCGCCTCCAGCTCCGGATCAAGCGCCTCCGCGGCCGCAACGGCCGTCTCGATCGCGGTCAGGCAGAGGACGCCCTCCTCGATGGCCGCGTGACGGATCTCGGCCGCGTCGCGGATGGCGCCCGAGCGTGGCGTCGGCGTGTTGACGACGAGTCGAACGTCGCCGGAACGAATGCGGTCGCGCACGTCCGGTGCCTCGGAGCCGTCGCCGAGGCGCGCCACCAGCTCGGAATCGAGGCTGACCTCGGCGAGGGCCCGGCGCGTGCCCGCGGTCGCCGCGAGCCGGTAGCCGGCGCGGACCAGGGCGCGGCCGAGGCGCGGCAGCTGGCCCTTGTCCCGACCGGCGATCGAGAGCAGGGCGACCGAGCTCGCCGCATCTCCATCGGCCGCCGGCCGCGGCGGCACGAGCGCCGCCCCCTGGAGCGCCTTGGCCAGGGCAACCCGCGCGTCCTCGTGAATGCCGATGACCTCGCCGGTCGACTGCATGAACGGCCCGACCGACGGATCGACGCCTCGCAGCTTGGCGGTCGAGAACGCCGGAGCCTTGACGGCCACGAACGGCGGTTCGGGCAGCAGCCCATCCGGCCAGCCGAGCCCCTCGAGCGTCTCGCCGAGCGCGATCCGCACGGCGAGGTCGACCATCGGCACCCCGGTCACCTTCGACATGAACGGCACCGTTCGCGACGCCCGCGGGTTCACCTCGATCAGGTAGACGCCGTCGTCGCGGACGATGAACTGGGCATTGACGAGGCCCCTCGCGCCCAGCGCCTGCACGACGCGGGCCATCGATTCGACGATCAGGCCCTGGTCGGCCTCGCTGACCGTCTGCGGCGGGAAGACGGCGACCGAGTCGCCCGAATGGACGCCGGCTCGCTCGACGTGCTCCAGCAGCCCCGGGATCAGGACCCGCTCGCCGTCGGAGACGGCATCGACGTCGACCTCGACGCCCTCCAGGAAGCGGTCGATGCGAACCGGCCGATCGGGGTCGATGACGGTCGCCGCAGCGAGCTGCCGGACGAGGTCCTCGGGCGAGTAGGCGAAGTCGATCGCCAGCCCGCCGATGACGAACGACGGCCGCACGATCACCGGGTAGCCGATCCGGTCGGCGAGCGTCAGCGCCTCCTCGATCGATCGGGCCATGCCGCCCTCGGGCTGGGGGATGCCGAGCCGGTCGAGGAGGTTGGCGAAGCGGGTCCGCTCCTCGGCCTGGTCGATCGCCTCGAGATCCGAGCCGAGCAATGGCACGCCGGACGCGGCGAGGGGCGCCGCGAGGTTGAGTGGTGTCTGGCCGCCAAAGGCAACCATGGTCGGGAGGGGCCGGTCGGCGTCACGAGACTCAGCCGAGATGAGGCTCTCGACGCTCTCGATGTCCAGCGGCTCGAAGTACAGGCGGCTCGAGGCGTCGAAGTCGGTCGAGACGGTCTCGGGGTTCGAATTGACCATGACCGCCGGCCAGCCCAGGCGTCGCAGCGATTCGGCAGCCTTGACGGCGCAGTAGTCGAACTCGCTCCCCTGCCCGATCCGGACGGGTCCGCTGCCGATGACGAGGGCCGCCGGCCGGGCGACGGGCGGCGCCTCGGGAGCCGAGCCCGTCGCGGCGTAGGTGGCGTAGAAGTACGGCGTCTCGGCCGCGAACTCGGCGGCGCAGGTATCGACCATGGCGTAGCCGGGCGTGAGATTCAGCACTCCCCTCGCCGCCCGGAGCGCCGCGGGCTCGACGCCCGCCAGGGCCGCCAGCTCGCGGTCGCCGAAGCCGGCTCGCTTGGCCGTGGCAAGCAGCGCAGCGGCCCGCGCATCGCCAGGATCCGCCAGGGCCGCCCCGCCCACCCGGACCTCCCGCTCCAGCTGGACGTTGCGGCCGAGCTCGGCGATGAACCAGGCGGAGATGCCGGTCGCCTCGCGGATCGCTGCCTCGGGCACGCCGCGCCGCAGCAGCGCGAGGATTCGCCACAGCCGGTCGTCCGACGGGGCGAGGAAGCGGCGGAGGACGATCGGCGCAGCCGTCCGCTCGGCGAGCCGCGTCGATTCGCACGCCTGGCCGCGCTCGTCGACCCACCGAATCGGTTCTCCCGGGTCGGGCGCCTCGCCATCGGCGGTCAACCCCAGGACCGCCCCGAGGTAGTCGACCGTCCAGCGCCAGGCGGGATCCTCGGCCAGCGGACCGGAGCCCGCCTGTTCGAGCCCCCGGAGAGCCTTGTTGAGCGCCGCCCCGAAGGTTCGATCGATGGCCATGACCTCGCCGGTCGCCTTCATCTGGCTGCCGAGGCTCCGATCGGCACCCGGGAACTTGTCGAACGGGAAGCGCGGCAGCTTCACGACGACGTAGTCGAGGGCCGGCTCGAAGGCGGCGACGGTCGTCCCGGTCACAACGTTGGGAATCTCAGCCAGCCGCCGACCGACGGCGATCTGGGCGGCGACCCGCGCGATCGGATAGCCGGTGGCCTTGCTCGCCAGCGCGGATGACCGCGAGACCCGGGGGTTGACCTCAATGACGGCGTACTCGGTCGAGTCCGGCGAGAGGGCGAACTGGACGTTGCAGCCGCCCTCGACACCGAGGGCCCGAATGATCGCCAGGGCCGCGCTCCGGAGCCGCTGGTGGACCTGGTCGGTAAGGGTCTGGACGGGCGCGACGACGATCGAATCGCCGGTGTGGACGCCGAGCGGATCGACGTTCTCCATCGAACAGACGGCGATACAGGTGTCGTCGGCGTCCCGCATCACCTCGTACTCGACCTCCTGCCAGCCGACGAGGCAGCGCTCGACCATGACCTGGCCGATCGGGCTGGCCCGCAGTCCCGCTCGAACCCGCTCGCGGTACTGCTCCTCGGTCTCGACGATCCCGCCGCCGGTGCCGCCGAGGGTGAAGGCCGGTCGGATGATCGCCGGCAGGCCGATCTCGGCGAGTGCGTGGTCAGCCGAGGCCTGGCGAGCCGCGGGCGTGTCGCCCTCGACGATTGCGCTGGGCGCGTAGGGCTGGCCAATGCGGTCGAGGAGGTCGCGGAAGCGCTCCCGGTCCTCGGCCATCCGGATAGCCTCGAGCGGCGTCCCCAGCATGCTGACGTTGTAGCGTGCTAACACGCCAAGATCGGCGAGCTGGGTCGCGAGGTTCAGCCCGGTCTGGCCGCCGAGGCCGGCGAGGATGCCGTCGGGCCGTTCGCGGGCGATGACGGCCTCGATCGCCGGGACCGTCAGCGGCTCGAGGTAGACGGCGTCGGCCACCTCGGGGTCGGTCATGATCGTGGCCGGGTTGGAGTTGACGAGGATGGTTCGAACCCCCTCCGCCCGGAGGGCCCGGCAAGCCTGCGTCCCGGCGTAGTCGAACTCGGCCGCCTGGCCGATGACGACCGGCCCCGAGCCGATGATCAGCACGGAACGAGGACGCCCCGTCTCACGGGTATGCGGGGTCGCGCCCTCGACCGACGGACGGTTTGGCGACCCGCCGCAGGCCGCCACGAAGCGGTCGAACACCGCCAGCGCGTCCAGCGGACCGGGAGCGCCCTCGGGGTGGTACTGCACGGTCTCGATCGGCAGCCGCTCGTGGCGCAGTCCTTCGACCGAGCCGTCGTTGAGGTTGACCTGGCTGACCCGGAAGCCGGAGCCGCGCGGGAGCGTGTCGCCGACGACCTGGACCTCGTGGTTCTGGGCGGTGACCTGGACGAAGCCCGTGTCCACGTCACGGACGGGGTGGTTCGCGCCGTGGTGGCCGAACCGGAGACGGTGGGTCTCCGCGCCCGCGGCGAGCCCGACGACCTGGTGGCCCAGACAGATCCCGAGCAGCGGCCGGCCATCGACGATGATCTCCCGGGCGAGCGCGACCGGACCGGTCAGCCGCGCCGGGTCCCCCGGTCCGGGCGAGAGGACGATCCCGTCGACGTCGTCGCGCAGGACCTCCGAGGCCGTGGCGGTGTGCGGCAGCACCCGGACCCGCGCGCCACGCCGCCGGAGGCTCCGGACGATGTTGGCCTTCAGCCCGAAATCGACGATCGCGACGAGCGGGCCGCCCTCGCCGGGTTCGCCGACCTCGTAGGGGCTCGTGGGCGAGACCTGCGAGACGAAGTCCTGGTCCTCCCAGCGGGGCACGGCTTTCGCCCGCTCGATGGCGTCGCGCCGTTCAAGCGCACCCGGCTCGAGGATCATTGCCCGGAGGCTGCCGTGCGTTCGCAGGTGTCGGGCGAGGGCGCGCGTGTCGACCCCGGCGATGGCCGGGATGTCGTTCGAGCGCAGCAGCGAGGCCAGCTGGCGAGCGTCCTCCAGGACGGCCGCTGTGGCGTTCGCGACGACGAGGCCGCGGAGCCAGGGCCGCAGCGACTGGTCGTCGTCGGCCAGCCGGCCGTAGTTACCGATGAGGGGATAGGTCATGACCACGATCTGGCCGGCGTACGAGGGATCGGTGGCGATCTCCTGGTAGCCGGTCTGGCTCGTGTTCACCACGAGATCGCCGCCGGCCGCGATCGGCGCGCCAAACGCGATCCCGGGGAAGACGGTGCCGTCCTCCAGCGCCAGCAGCGCCGACCCCAGGTCACCGATCCGGGGATCGACGATCGCCCCGGAGCGCGGCATCGGCGGGGCAGCGGCGTCACTGCCGCGCCCGACCTTCGTCATCTCACGAAAAAGCCCACCCGCCCTTCGGGCGCGATGGGTCTCGGATGCAGGCGCATGTCGTGCTCCTCCCGGCCTCACGGGACCGGCCGACCGGCCTCACTGGACCGGTTTCAGGGGTCGCCGCAGGGTACCACGCTCACGGCCGGTGCCTCCGTCGCTGCCCATATGCCATTCGGACTATGGGACGGCCGCGCCAAACCGCCTACCATGCCCAGCTGAGAGAGACCGGGTCAGCCGCGGCGGAGGGCGTCGACGGCACCCACCGGGGAGGCAAATACAGCTCATGCGCAAGTTCCTCGTGCTCGTCGCCGTCCTGGCGGCCATGGTGGCCGCCTGCGGCGGCCAAGCCGCGGTCACCAACGACCCCTACGAGCTCGTCCATCGAGCCCAGTCCGCGACGTGGGAGCGGGTCCAGGTCGACGTCGGCATCAACGTCAGCGGGCCAGAAACCATCTCGATCGATCCGAGTGCAATGCGCTTCGCGATCGACACGACGGCCGGCAAGGCGAACATCCATGTCGCCTTCCCGATCGCCGCGCTCGGCGACGCCGCCAGCGAGATCCGCGCGCTCGGGATCACCGGCGACACCCTCGACATCGACGTCATCTTCGATGGCGAGGCGCTCTACGCCAAGAGCGCGGCCCTCGGCAACGTCTTCGCCGCGCTCATGGTCCAGGCCGGCGAGATCCCGTCGGGCGACATGACCGGCTGGCTGCAGCTGCTGTCCAAGGCCGATCTCGAGTCGCTCGGCAGCCTCGGCGGCGGCCTGTCCCCGGTGCCGGTCCCGGACGACCTGCCGATCCCGTCGGGCGCCGATGTCGGAACGATCAAGACCAGCCTTGAGGAGATGGGCATCACCCTGACGTACGTCGGGACCGGCTCCCGCAACGGCGTGGATGCCGACCACGTGTCGGTTGCGGTCGATCTCGCGAAGCTGGCCGAGAGCGAGTTCGTCAAGGGCATGGACTCGGGCGACCTGGACCTCGATCCCAGCGACGGCACCCTGTCGGGCGACCTGTGGTTCGAACGGAGCAACGGTCGGCTGATCGGGGTTGACATCCACGCCGCCTCGACTACCGACACGACCGAGAAGGCCGACATCACGATCAACCTCCACGACCCCGACGCCGGCGTGTCGTTCGACGCTCCAGCCTCGTTCGTCGAGGTGCCGCTGATGGAGCTGATCTCGTCCTTCATGGGCGGGCTCGGCGGAGGGCTGCTGCCGCAGTAGGCGCCGGCTCCACCACCACGGGCCCGCCCATCTGGCCGGGCCCTTGTCGTACCGGCCCTACACTCCGCCCCCGTGAGCGACGACGGGTACTTCGACGAGGCGGTGGCGCGTCGCTACGACGATTCGTCGGCCGACATGTTCGCGCCCGAGGTCGTCGAACCAGCTGTTTCGTTCCTGGCCGAGCTGGCGGGTGCCGGGCGCGCCCTGGAGCTCGGCATCGGGACCGGGCGGATCGCGCTTCCCCTGGCCGCCCGGGGCGTCTCCGTGGCCGGGATCGATCTCTCGCGGGCGATGGTCAGGCGGCTCCGTTCGAAGCCCGGCGGGCGCGATCTGCCGGTCGTGATCGGCGACTTCGCGACGGCCAGGCTCGAAGGCTCGTTCTCGCTCGTCTACCTCGTCTTCAACACGATCCTGAACCTGACGAGCCAGGCCGCCCAGGTCGCCTGCTTTCGAAACGCGGCGGCCCACCTGGAGCCGGGCGGTCGGTTCGTCATCGAGGTCGGGATCCCCGAGCTCCAGCGCCTGCCGCCAGGCGAGACGATCCTGCCGTTCCTGATCAACGACGCCCGCTGGGGCTTCGACGTGTACGACGTCGCGCACCAGGGCCTCACCTCGCACCATTTCGAGATTGCCCGTGGCCGAGTTCACCGCCTGGCGATCCCGTTTCGCTACGTCTGGCCGGCCGAGCTCGACCTCATGGCCGAGCTGGCCGGGATGCGTCTCCGCGAGCGCTGGGCCGGCTGGGCGCGCGAGCCGTTCACGAGCGAGAGCCGCCAGCACGTCAGCGTCTGGGAAAAGCCGGCCTGACAGACGGCTGGGCGTAGAATCGGGGCCTTCCCGGTACCGAGACGACGCGCAGTGGGCGTGCCGTGGGCGCCGGCATTTCGGCGGGAGGACGCCATGATCCTGTTCATGGTCGACATGAAGGACCAGCCCGGAGAGCTCGCCCGGCTGGCCGAAGCGATCGCCCGGAAGGGCATCAACATCGAGTCCATCACCGGGCTCGCGAGCCGGGGCGGCGGCACCGTCGCCGTCCTGACGAACGACGAGGCAGGGACGCGGAGCGCGCTGTCCGAGGCCGGCTGCCAGGCGAGCGAGATGGAGATCGCGACGGCGTCGCTGGAGCACAAGCCTGGCACCCTGGCCGCGACCGCCAGGAAGCTCGCGGATGCCGGCATCAACGTCACTGCCGTGCTCCCGATCGGGATGGCCGACGGCAAGGTCGGGGTCGCGTTCGCAACGGACCAGCCGGCCAAGGCCAGGGAGATCCTCGGCAGCGGCTTGAAGGTCGGAGTCGGCGTCGGGTAGCGACTCGTCACTGGCCACTCGCGAGTCCCGGGCCTCGCGCCCGGGACTCGGCCGCTCCTGATCGTTTGCGGCCCGATGTTCTCGTGGGCTACCTAAGCGACGGAATCGGTTCGCCAAGAGGTCCAACGCACCCCGAACTCGTCGCATTCGTATCCCCTCCGACACAAGTCGACCGGATTCGGGGCTCCTGAAGGGCTCGCGGGCCCAGATGTCGTCGGTTAGGTAGCCGTACGGAACATTGCGCCGCGCGGGCAGCCGTGGGACGCCGCGCGGGCCAGCTCGGGCGGGATTCGTGTGCGGTGCCGGTCCCCCACCGAATCGACGAGTGGGTCGCCTCGAGGGACGTGGAGCTTGCCCGTCGCCACGTACACCCGCTTGACGAGGTGGCGCTGCCGGCGGATCCTGAGGCTCTCGGCGATGGAGCTCGCCGCAACCGCCCGGTTCGCCCGGGCTGATGGCTCCTGACGGATACCGCCGCAGCCAGGAGCCGTGTCGATGCCAATCCTGTTGATCGCGCTTGGAGGCGCCGCGGGCGCGGTTGCCCGGTACGCCATGGACGTGACAATCGCCACGCGGCTCGATGGCGCCTTTCCCTGGGGCACGTTTGCGGTGAACCTGACCGGCTCGTTCGCGCTCGGGCTCCTGTTCGCGCTCGTCGTCGAGCGCGAGGTCCTGCCTGCCGCCACTCGCGGCCCACTGCTGATCGGG
Organism: Chloroflexota bacterium; assembly: GCA_012026785.1. GTDB lineage: Bacteria > Chloroflexota > Limnocylindria > Limnocylindrales > CSP1-4 > UBA5189. The sequence continues at coordinate 14,474 of VEOW01000011.1, forward strand.
TTTCTGGGTGCCTTCACGACGTTCTCGACGCTGATGCTCGAGTCATGGCGGCTGTGGGAGGACGGCGCTGTCATGCTCGCGCTCGGCAACCTCGTCGGTTCGATGGTCCTCGGGGTCGTCGCCCTCGTGGCGGGCCTCGCGCTCGGGAGGGCACTGGCGTGAAGATCGAGGGCACGGGTCTGCTGGCCCGCATCTACATCGGTGAATCAGACACCTGGCACGGCCGGCCGCTGTACGAGGCGATCGTCCACCTCCTGCGTGAGCGCGGCCTCGCGGGTGCCACGGTCATTCGCGGCATCGAGGGCTTTGGCGCGAAACAGCACATCCGCACCACGCGGATCCTGTCGCTTTCGACCGACCTTCCGGTGCTGATCGAGGTCGTCGACCAGGAGGATCGGCTCCGGGCGGTGCTGCCGGAGCGCGAGTCGATGGTCAAGGACGGCCTGATCACCCTCGAGCGGGTCGAAGTCATCGCCTACCGCGCCGAGGGCAGCGGCTTGGTCCGCGTATTGGGGCGGGATGCCATCACCGGCGAGGTCACGTTCCGGGCGCTGCTCCCCTCCGGCTTCGACCCGGTGGCTGCCGCTTCCGGGGCGGACGGCACCGTCGTGGTCGCCGGCCACCGTCTCGGTGACCGCGCGGTACTCACCAGCCA
>VEOW01000145.1 GCA_012026785.1 Chloroflexota bacterium
GGCCACCGGGCCGGACCCGGCCCGGCCCCCGCGACCGCTTCCGGCCCAATGTTCCCTACGGCTACCGTATCGCCGACTTCGAGGCCGATTCAGCCTCCAGCAGCTCCCCGCGTGCGGGATTCGGTCGTCTGCGTTCTCGAGGGGAACCAGATCGACCGAAATCGACCGAATCGCCTGGTGCGGCGGGGCGACTCGTCCATTAGGTATCCGAGCGGAACACTCAGTGGCCCCGAGGCCCCGAGGCCCCGAGGCCCCGAGGCCGTGCGGCTTCGGCGGCTCCTCGGCACCGCTGCCCGGCATCGCGCGACAGGGCCGTTTGACAGATCGGCGTCGCGCGATACACTTTGCAGTTCTGTGAGCGCGGCCCTTTCCCTCTCCCCTGTCCTCCGTCAAGGAGTGGTGGTTCATGCTGTCTTCCGCTGAGACGCCCGTCGAGCTGGCACCGAACGGGCGCAAGCGCTATGCCCGGATTCCCGAGGTCCTGCCGGTCCCGAACCTCATCGAGCTCCAGTTGGAGTCGTTCCGCTGGTTCATCGATCGGGGCCTGCGCGAGCTGTTCGACGAGATCAGCCCGATCAAGGACTTCACCGGCAAGGTCATGGAGCTCCAGTTCCTCGACTACGAGTTCGGGGACCCGAAGTACTCCGAGGAGGAGTGCCGGACCAAGGACCTGACCTTCAGCCGGCCGCTCTACGTCAACGTCGAGCTGCTGATCAAGGAAACCGGCGAGATCCAGCGCCAGCGGGTCTACATGGGCGACTACCCGTGGATGACGGACCTTGGGACCTTCGTGGTGAACGGGGCCGAGCGGGTCGTCGTCAGCCAGCTCGTCCGCTCGCCGGGCGTCTATTACAGCGAGCTGGAGGATCCGGGCTCGGGCCGGATGCTCTTCAGCGCCAAGGTCATCCCCAACCGCGGGGCCTGGCTGGAGTTCGAGACCAACAACAAGGACCAGCTGTGGGTCAAGGTCGCCCGCAAGCGCAAGATCGCGGCCACGACCTTGCTGCGCGCCGTCGGCTACGAGACGAACGACGAGATCGGGGCGCTCTTCGCGCCGGTCGACGTCGACCCCGAGCACCCCTACACCGCCAACACCCTCGACAAGGACGTGACTCGGACCCCGGCCGAGGCGCTCATCGAGGTCTACAAGAAGCTCCGGCCCGGCGATCCGCCGACGGGTGACAACGCCCGCGCCCTCGTCGAGGGCCTGTTCTTCAACTTCCGGCGCTACGACCTCGGTCGCGTCGGGCGCTACAAGTTCAACAAGAAGCTCGACGGCGCGGCCGCCCGGATGGGCATCGAGCTCGACCGCGACAGCCGAACCATCACCCGCGAGGACATCGCGGCCATCGTCGGCCACCTGATCGAATGCAACCGGGGTCTCCACCCCCGCGACGACATCGACCACCTCGGCAATCGCCGCATCCGGGCCAACGGCGAGCTGATCCAGAATGCCTTCCGGATCGGTCTCCTCCGCATGGAGCGCGTCGTTCGGGAGCGGATGACGATCCAGGAGATCGACAAGGCCACGCCCAACGCGCTCATCAACATCCGACCCGTGGTCGCGGCCATGAAGGAGTTCTTCGGCGGCAGCCAGCTCAGCCAGTTCATGGACCAGACCAACCCGCTGGCCGAGCTGACCTCCAAGCGCCGCCTGTCGGCCCTCGGCCCCGGCGGCCTGTCGCGGGAGCGAGCCGGCTTCGACGTCCGCGACGTCCACCACAGCCACTACGGCCGGATCTGCCCGATCGAGACCCCGGAGGGTCCGAACATCGGCCTGATCGGGTCGCTCGCGACCTACGGCCGGATCAACAGCTACGGCTTCATCGAGACGCCGTATCGCAAGGTCAAGCGGACCGTCGGCTGGGATGACGCGGACGTCACCGACTACGAGGCCGGTGCCGATCTCATCGCCAAGGGCGGCGAGGTCGTGCTCAAGAAGGGCAAGGCCCTGCCCGCCGCCGCGGCGGCCGAGCTCAAGAAGCAGAAGCTCAACGCCTTTCCCATCCGGCCCGTGGTGACCGACCAGATCGAGTACCTGCCGGCGGACGAGGAGGAGGAGCACGTCGTCGCCCAGGCGAACGCCCACCTCGACGACGCGGGCCACTTCGTCGACGAGCGCGTGCCGTCGCGCTATCGCGAGGCGTTCCCCGAGGCCCGGCCCGACCAGATCGAGTACATGGACGTCAGCCCCAAGCAGGTCGTGTCGGTGGCGACGGCGCTCATCCCGTTCCTTGAGCACGACGACGCCAACCGCGCCCTCATGGGTTCGAACATGCAGCGCCAGGCCGTGCCGCTCCTGGAGCCCGAATCACCGATCGTCGGGACGGGCATGGAGGAGCGGGCCGCGCGCGACTCCGGCCAGGTCGTGGTTGCCCGCCGCGACGGCGTCGTGATCAGCGTCACCGCCGAGCGCATCCGGGTTGAGGCCGACTCCGGCGAGCTGGACGAGTACCGGCTCCTGAAGTTCGTCCGCAGCAACCAAGGCACCTGCATCAACCAGCGCCCGATCGTCGACCTCGGCCAGCGCGTCAGCGCCGGCCAGGCCATCGCCGACAGCTCGTCGACCGAGAACGGCGAGCTGGCCCTCGGTCGCAACATCCTCGTGGCCTTCATGAGCTGGGAGGGTGGCAACTACGAGGACGCGATCGTCATCAGCGATCGCCTCGTCCGCGACGACCTGTTCACCAGCATCCACATCGAGAAGCACGAGATCGAGGCCCGCGACACGAAGCTCGGTCCCGAGGAGATCACCCGCGACATCCCGAACGTCGGCGAGGAGTCCCTCAAGGACCTCGACGAGGAGGGCATCGTCTATATCGGCGCCGAGGTCCGGCCCGGCGACATCCTCGTCGGCAAGATCACGCCCAAGGGCGAGACCGAGCTGACGGCCGAGGAGCGGCTCCTGCGGGCCATCTTCGGCGAGAAGGCCCGCGAGGTGAAGGACAGCTCGCTGCGCCTGCCGCACGGCGAGCGGGGCAAGGTCGTCGAGGTCCGCGAGTTCCGTCGCGAGCTGAACGACGACCTCCAGCCCGGCGTCAACCGCCTCGTGCGGGTATCGGTCGCCCAGAAGCGCAAGATCAGCGTCGGCGACAAGATGGCCGGCCGCCACGGCAACAAGGGCGTGATCGCCAAGATCCTGCCCCAGGAGGACATGCCGTTCCTGCCGGACGGCACGCCCGTGGACCTGATCCTCAACCCGCTCGGCGTGCCGAGCCGGATGAACATCGGCCAGATCCTCGAGACGCACCTCGGCTGGGCCCTCCACACCAAGGGCGAGACGGCCGCCACGGCCGTCTTCGACGGGGCCTCGGAGGAGGAGATCCGCAAGGAGCTCGCCGAGGCTGGCCTGCCCGACGACGGCAAGATCACCCTTCGTGACGGCCGCACCGGCGAGGCCTTCGACCGGCCGATCACCGTCGGCTACATCTACATGCTCAAGCTCCACCACCTGGTGGAGGACAAGATCCACGCCCGCTCGACCGGCCCGTACAGCCTGATCACCCAGCAGCCGCTGGGTGGCAAGGCCCAGTTCGGCGGCCAGCGCTTCGGCGAGATGGAGGTCTGGGCGCTGGAGGCCTACGGCGCCGCCAACATCCTCCAGGAGCTGCTGACCGTGAAGTCGGACGACGTCCTCGGTCGCGTCCAGACGTACGAGGCGATCGTCAAGGGCGAGGAGATCCAGCCGCCCCGCGTCCCGGAGTCCTTCAAGGTCCTCATCAAGGAGTTGCGCAGCCTCGGCCTCAACGCCGAAATCCTCGACCAGAACGACGAGGAGATCCCACTCGCCGAGGACGACGCCTCGGGCTACCTGCTGCCCGACCTCGGTGGTATCAACCTCGCCGGGTTCGAGGACTGACGCCACGCCACACCTGACGATTTCCACGCAGTGCCGCGGTCCGGCCGCCGCGGCCCTGCTCGCCCAGCGCCCGAATCGCGTCGCCGAGCCAGACGGCGGCGTGGAGGAGAACGATGCTCGAGGTCAATAACTTCAACGCGATCCGGATCTCGCTCGCGAGCCCGGACCAGATCCGCGAGTGGTCGAAGGGCGAGGTCACCAAGCCCGAGACCATCAACTACCGCACGCTCAAGCCGGAGAAGGACGGCCTGTTCGACGAGCGCATCTTCGGTCCGACCAAGGACTGGGAGTGCTACTGCGGCAAGTACAAGCGGATTCGCTACAAGGGCATCATCTGCGACAAGTGCGGCGTCGAGGTCACCCGCTCGAAGGTCCGCCGCGAACGGATGGGCCACATCCAGCTGGCCAGCCCGGTCAGCCACATCTGGTACTTCAAGGGCACGCCGTCGCGCCTCGGCATCCTGCTCGACATCAGCCCCCGCAACCTCGAGCGGATCCTGTACTTCGCGCTGTACATCGTGACGAGCGTCGACGAGGACGTCCGGGCCCGCTTCGTCGGCCAGCTGGAGGAGGAGGCGTCCGGCCGTGGCGGCGAGTCCGGCAAGCGGCTCGACGAGCTGGAGGCGGAGCTCAAGGCCGACATCGAGCGCAACCGCGAGGAGCTGACGGCCGCGTTGGCCGCGACCCGCGAGGAGCTCGAGACGCAGCGGGCGACGCGGACCGAGGAGATCGTCGCCGCCGCCCAGGGCCTCGAGGCCCGCCTCGCCGAGCTCAAGACCGGCACCGCCGACGACAGCATCGTCTTCGAGCCGACGGGCGAGGTCATCGTCGCCGCCGGCGAGAAGGGCGGCAAGGCCGCCAGCACCAAGCTCCGGGCGGTCGTCCAGGCCGAGACCGAGCGGGTCAACGAGGAGATCCAGGCCCGCGAGCGCGACGAGGCGCGCGCCGTCGAGCAGAAGGTCGCCGACCTGCGGGCGGCCATGGACGACACCCTCCGCCAGGAGAAGGAGTCGCTCAAGGAGCAGGCCCAGGGCCTGAAGGACGAGCTGCGCAAGGTTCGCGACGAGCTCGACTCGCTCAAGCCGATGATGACCATCGGCGAGCTCGAGCTGCGGGGCCTCGACGAGCGCTGGAACCAGGCCGGCAAGGGCCGCCTGTTCAACGCCGGGATGGGCGCCGAGGCGGTCCGCGAGATCATCAGCCGGATGGACCTCGACGAGCTCGCGCGGACCCTCCACGTGGAGGTGCGGACGAGCTCCGGCCAGCGCCGCAAGAAGGCCATCAAGCGACTCCGCCTGATCGAGGCGTTCCGCCGCTCCGGCACCCGGCCCGAGTGGATGATCCTCTCGGTCCTGCCGGTCATCCCGCCGGATCTGCGGCCGATGGTCCAGCTCGACGGCGGCCGCTTCGCGACCTCCGACCTCAACGACCTGTACCGCCGCGTCATCAACCGCAACAACCGCCTCAAGCGGCTCCTGGAGCTCGGCGCACCCGAGATCATCATCCGCAACGAGAAGCGGATGCTCCAGGAGGCGTGCGACGCGCTGATCGACAACGGCCGTCGCGGGCGGGCCATCGCCGGCACCGGCAACCACCGCCTCAAGAGCCTGTCCGACATGCTCAAGGGCAAGCAAGGCCGGTTCCGCCAGAACCTGCTCGGCAAGCGGGTCGACTACTCCGGCCGCTCGGTCATCGTCGTCGGGCCGGAACTCAAGCTGCACCAGTGCGGCCTGCCCAAGAAGATGGCCCTCGAGCTGTTCAAGCCGTTCGTCATGCGGCAGCTCGTCGAGAAGGGCTTCGCCCACAACATCAAGAGCGCCAAGCGGATCGTGGAGCGGGTCCGGCCCGAGGTCTGGGACGTCCTCGAGGAGGTCATCGAGGACCATCCGGTCCTGCTGAACCGGGCCCCGACGCTCCACCGCCTCGGCATCCAGGCCTTCATGCCGGTCCTCGTCGAGGGCTCGGCGATCCAGATCCATCCGCTCGTCTGCACGGCCTTCAACGCCGACTTCGACGGCGACCAGATGGCGGTCCACGTGCCGCTGTCGTCGGCCGCCCAGGAAGAGGCCCGGACGATGATGCTGTCGACGGCCAACCTGCTGTCGCCGGCGGACGGCACGCCGGTCGTGGCGCCGACCCAGGACATGGTCCTCGGCTGCTACTACCTGACGATGGAGGGCAAGACCAAGCGCAACGCCCGGATCCGCTCCTTCGCGACCGAGGACGAGGCGCTGTACGCCTACGAGCTCGGGGCTCGCGGCCTCGGCAGCGTCAGCGGCCGCATCGGCGACGGTGACGGCCTGGATGTCCACGCCCCGGGCACGATCGGCCTCCACGAGCCGATCGACGTCGTCGTCTCGGCCTGGGACGAGGAGGCCGGCGAGCTGCGGCCCCGGCAGGTCCGGGCGACCGTCGGCCGGATCATCTTCAACGGCATCGTGCCGGACCGGCTGCGGTTCACCGAGCTGACCAACCGCGAGATGCGTCGGGCCGAGCTCAAGCGGCTCGTCGACGAGTGCTATCGCCTCCTCGGACCGGCCGATACCGCCCACCTCGTCGACGGCATCAAGAGCGTCGGCTTCGAGTACGCCACCCGTGGCGGGCTGACGATCGGCCTGTGGGACATCGTCACGCCGCCCCAGAAGACCGAGGCGCTGCGCTCGGCCGAGGACCAGGTGGCCGACATCGACAAGCAGTTCCAGCGCGGTCTGATCACCGAGGACGAGCGTTACGAGCAGGTCGTCGACCTGTGGCAGCGGACGACCCGCGAGATCTCCGACTCGATGATGGCGGCCTTGCCGGAGGACAACGCCCTTCGGATGATGACCGACTCCGGGGCCCGCGGAAACAAGGGCAACATCGGCCAGCTGGGCGCCATGCGCGGCCTGATGGCCGATCCGTCGGGCCGGATCATCGACGTGCCCGTGCGGAGCAACTTCCGCGAGGGCATGACCGTCCTCGAGTACTTCATCAGCACCCACGGGGCGCGCAAGGGCCTGGCCGACACCGCCCTTCGAACCGCCGACTCGGGCTACCTGACCCGGCGCCTCGTCGACGTGGCCCAGGACGTCATCACCCGTGACGAGGACTGCGGCACCGAGGAGGGCAGCTGGATCACGGCCGTCGACACGGCCGACATGATCGGGGCGAACTGGCCGGCGTCCGACGACGTCACCCGCCGGAACGTCCTCGACGAGTTCCGGCGCCGCCTCGTCGGGCGGCTCGCCGCGGCCGCGATCCGGGATCCTCGCTCCAAGGCCAAGAGCCCGCCCCTCATCGTCGATCGCAACGAGATGATCACCGAGGAGGTGGCCCAGCGGCTGGAGGACGCCGGGGTCGAGGAGCTGCTCGTCCGCTCACCGCTGACCTGCGAGGCCCGCTACGGCGTCTGCCGCCGCTGCTACGGCCGCAACCTCGCCACCGGCGAGCCGGTCGGCGTCGGTGAGGCCGTCGGTATCATCGCGGCCCAGTCGATCGGCGAGCCGGGCACCCAGCTGACGATGCGGACGTTCCACACCGGCGGCGGCGCCGGCCTGGACATCACGGCCGGCCTGCCGCGGGTCGAGGAGCTGTTCGAGGCTCGCGTCCCCAAGGGCAAGGCCGAGATCAGCCACATCGACGGGACCGTGGAGATCCTTCGCTCCGAGACCGGCACCCGCGTCAAGGTCACCAGCCGCGAGACCTACGACACGGCGGTCGTCCTGCCGGACGGCGCCGAGCTGCTGGCCGCCCCCGGCGACCTCGTCGAGAGCGGCGGGATCATCGCCCGGGTCGAGGGCGGCGACGACGTCGTCGCCGCGGTCAAGGGCTTTCTCGCTCGAACCGACGACGGGCTCGGCGTCCGGGCCGAGGACATCGTCGAGCGCGAGTACGCCATCCCGCACAATGCCCGGCTGCTCGTCACCGAGGGCCAGGACATCCGGGCCGGCGACCCCATCACCGACGGGCCGATCAATCCGCAGGAGTACCTCGACACCCGCGGACGCGACGCCGTCCAGCGGTACCTGGTCAAGGAAGTCCAGAAGGTCTACCGCAGCCAGGGCGTCACGATCAACGACAAGCACATCGAGATCATCGTCCGGCAGATGCTCCGCAAGGTCCGGATCGACCAGCCGGGCGACAGCGAGCTGCTGCCGACCGAGCTCATCGACCGGCTCGACTTCGAGGAGGTCAACAACCGGGTCCTCGCCGAGGGCGGCGAGCCGGCGACCGCCCAGACGGTCCTGCTGGGCGTGACGAAGGCCTCGCTCAACACCTCCAGCTTCCTCGCCGCGGCGTCGTTCCAGGAGACGACCCGGGTGCTGACCGAGGCGGCCATCAATGGCGCCAAGGACCACCTCATCGGCCTCAAGGAGAACGTCATCATCGGCAAGCTCATCCCGGCTGGCTCCGGCGCCCCCGCCAACCTGGCGGCGCGCAAGGAGCGCGAGCGCCGGGCGGCCCTCGAGGCCCTTGCCGGCGAGGCGCGCGACGAGGGCGCCGAGGCGTACAACCCGTTCCTCGAGGCGGGCGAGGGCGAGGAGGCCGAGGTGCCCGAGGCGGTCGCGCTCGGCGCCGGCGCCACGGGCGCCGAGCCGGAGTTCAACCCGTTCCTCGCCGATGCCGGTCCGTCGAAGGGCGAACCGGACGGGGAGGCCACGGAGGACGACGGGGACAAGCCGGAGGACGACGCCGAGCCGGTCTGACGGCGGGCCCTCCGGGGCCCGCCACACGTTTGACACGCGGATCGGCCGATTGCTACACTCCGCGTTCGTGGCTTCGGACGGCCACACCTTCGGTGAGCCCGCCGAAGCGGCCGGCCGGACCTCCCGCCGAGAGGCGGGACCCGGTCCACGCCGGGGTGTCAGATGGCCCCGGCCCGGCGGACCCGCGGCGCTCGTCGCCGTCAGCTGATCGACCAACATCACAGTGGAGTAGCGTCTTCGTGCCGACGATCAACCAGCTCGTGCGACGCGGCCGCCGCCCGAAGATCCAGAAGATCAAGGCGCCCGCGATGCGCAAGAACTGGAACAGCCTGCGCCAGCGACAGGTGCCGATCCCGGGCGCGCCGCAGAAGCGGGGCGGCTGCCTCCAGGTGCGCACGATGACGCCGAAGAAGCCGAACTCGGCCCTCCGCAAGATCGCGCGCGTGCGCCTGTCCAACATGATGGAGGTCACGGCCTACATCCCGGGCATCGGCCACAACCTCCAGGAGCACTCGGTCGTGCTGGTTCGCGGCGGCCGGGTCAAGGACCTCCCGTCGGTCAAGTACCACATCATCCGCGGCACCCTCGACGCCGGCGGCGTTCGGGACCGCAAGCAGGGCCGCAGCAAGTACGGCGCGAAGGCCACGCCGGGCCTTCCGGGGAGCCGCTGATGCCCCGCCGCGCCGGGATCGCCCGCAAGACCAAGTACGAGGAAGCGCCGGCCAACCGCACGACCGAGCGGTTCCACGCCAAGCTCATGACCAACGGCAAGCGCCGGCTGGCCCAGCGGATCCTGCGCCAGGCCCTCGCCCGCGCCGCGGCCGCCGCGCGCCGACCGGGCCTGGAGGTCATGGAGGCCGCGCTTCGGAATGCCACGCCGATCATCGAGGTCAAGCCGCGCCGCGTCGGCGGCGCCACCTACCAGGTGCCGGTCGAGATCCGCGGCGACCGCCGGCTGTCGCTCGGCGTCCGCTGGCTCGTCCAGTCGGCCCGCAAGCGCAGCGGCAAGAGCATGAGCGAGAAGCTCGCCGCCGAGTTCGTCGATGCCATGAACGGCCTCGGCGCCGCCGTCAAGCGTCGCGAGGACACCCACAAGATGGCCGAGGCCAACAAGGCCTTCAGCCATTTCAAGTGGTAGGCCGGGGAAGGTAGTCGACGTGGCACGGCAGGTTCCGCTCGGAAGAACGCGGAACATCGGGATCATCGCCCATATCGACGCGGGCAAGACGACCGTGACCGAGCGGATCCTCTTCTACACGAAGAAGATCTACAAGCTCGGCGAGGTCCACGAGGGCGCGGCGACGATGGACTGGATGCCCCAGGAGCAGGAGCGCGGCATCACCATCACCGCCGCGGCAACGACCTGCTTCTGGAACGACCATCGCATCAACATCATCGATACGCCCGGGCACGTGGACTTCACGGTGGAGGTCGAACGAAGCCTCCGGGTCCTCGATGGCGCGGTCGTCGTGTTCGATGGCGTCGCCGGGGTCGAGCCGCAGTCCGAGACGGTCTGGCGACAGGCCGATCGGTACGCCGTGCCTCGCATCTGCTTCATCAACAAGCTCGATCGCACCGGGGCCGACTTCTGGCGCTGCGTCGACATGATCGTCGACCGGCTCGGGGCCCGGCCCGTGCCGATCCAGATCCCGATCGGGTCGGAGGACCGCTTCGAGGGCGTTGTCGACCTGGTCGAGATGAAGGCCATCCTGTATCGCGACGACCTGGGCTCCAAGATCGACGTGGTGGACGTCCCCGAGACCCTGCTGCCCGAGGCGACGAAGCACCGCGAGGCGATGATCGAGGCGGTCGCCGAGGTTGACGACACCCTGACCCACAAGTACCTCGAAGGCGAGGAGCTCACGACCGACGAGATCCACCACGGCATCCGGCTCGGGACTCTTCAGTCGAAGTTCGTGCCCGTCCTCGCCGGCTCGGCCCTCCGCAACAAGGGCATCCAGCCGATGCTCGACGGGGTCACCAACTACCTGCCCTCGCCGCTCGACGTCCCGCCGACGATCGGCCTCCGGCCCGGCTCAGACCAGGAGCTGGTTCGAACGACCGACGACAAGGAGCCGTTCGCGGCCCTCGTCTTCAAGATCGCGGCCGACCCGTTCGTGGGCAAGCTGGCCTTCTTCCGGGTCTACTCGGGGACCCTCAAGTCCGGCTCGTACGTCCTCAACAGCACCAAGGGCAAGAAGGAGCGCGTCGGCCGGATCCTGCAGCTCCACGCCAACCATCGCGAGGAGATCGAGGAGGTCTACGCGGGCGACATCGGCGCGATCGTCGGCCTGAAGGACTCCTACACCGGCGACACGCTGTGCGATCCCGACCACCCCATCCTGCTCGAGTCAATGACGTTCCCCGAGCCGGTCATCGAGGTCAAGATCGAGCCGCGCACCAAGCCCGACCAGGACAAGATGGGCGTGGCCCTGGCGCGCCTGGCGGAGGAGGACCCGACGTTCCGGGTCAAGACCGATCCCGAGAGCGGCGAGACGCTGATCGCCGGGATGGGTGAGCTGCACCTCGACGTCATCGTCGATCGGATGGTCCGCGAGTTCCGGGTCGCCGCGAACGTCGGCCGGCCCCAGGTCAGCTACCGCGAGACGATTCGCCGCGCTGCCGAGGGCAACGGCCGCTTCGTTCGCCAGACCGGCGGCAAGGGCCAGTACGGCCACGTCATCCTGCCCCTCGAGCCGGGCGACAAGGGCTCCGGCTACGAGTTCGTCGACAAGATCGTCGGCGGGACCATCCCGCGCGAGTTCATGCGCGCCGTCGACCACGGCATCCGCGAGACCCTCGAGACCGGCGTCTACGCCGGCTACCCGATGGTGGACGTCCGGGCGATCGTCCACGACGGGTCCTACCACGAGGTCGACTCCTCGGAGATGGCCTTCAAGATCGCCGCCTCGATGGCCATCAAGGACGCCGTCGAGAAGGCCGACCCGGTCGTGCTGGAGCCCATGATGCAGGTCGAGGTCACGATGCCCGAGCAGTTCATGGGCGACGTCATCGGCGACCTCAACAGCCGCCGAGGCCAGGTGGACGCCACGGAGCAGCGCGGTACGACGATGGTCGTCCGCTCGTTCGTGCCGCTCGCCGAGATGTTCGGCTACGCCACCGACCTGCGGTCGATGACCCAGGGTCGAGCGAGCTATTCGATGGAGCTTTCGCACTACGCCGAGGTCCCGGGCAGCATCGCCCAGGAGCTCGTCGCCAAGTCCAAGGTCAGCTAGCAGGACCGGTCGCAGACCGAGGAGCCAGGAGAGCAAGCCCGAGATGGCCAAGAAGAAGTTCGAGCGAACCAAGCCGCACGTGAACATCGGCACGATCGGCCACATCGACCACGGCAAGACGAGCCTGACCGCGGCGATCACCA
>VEOW01000075.1 GCA_012026785.1 Chloroflexota bacterium
CCCCGGAGCCGGTCCCGGGTTGGGCGACCGACGGTCGCCTGAACCTGCTGCTCATGGGGTCTGACGCCGGCCCCGGGCGGTGGCTGCTGCGGACGGACACGATGATCCTGCTGAGCGTCGACGTCGCCAGCGGCCGTGCTGCCCTGTTCGGCTTCCCGCGCAACCTGCTCAACGTGCCGCTGCCGCCGGAGAGCGCGGCGGCCTTCCCCAGCGGCCGCTTCCCCGGCTACCTCAACGCCCTCTACGTCTACGCCATGGGGCACGAGGCCTACTTCCCCGGCGGCGAGGCACGCGGCTTCCGGGCCGTGACCGGCAGCATCCAGGAGATGGCCGGCGTGCCCCTGGATGGCGCCGTCGTCATCAGCCTTCTCGGCTTCCGGGACCTCGTCAAGGCGCTCGGCGGGCTGTGGATCGACGTCCCCTACGCCCTCTATGACGAGCACTACCCCGATCCTGACGGGACCGGCCGAAAGACAATCTACGTCCCCGCCGGCTGTCAGCACCTCGGGCCGGAGAAGGCCCTGGCCTACGCCCGCTCGCGCCACAGCACCGACGACTACTCCCGGATGAACCGCCAGCAGCTCGTCCTCGAGGCACTCGCTCGCCAGGTCGATCCGATCGCCCTGATCCCGAAGACGCCGGAGCTCCTCGAGATCGCCCGCGACAACCTGTGGATGACGATCAGCCCCGACGAGATCCCCGACCTCGCCGAGCTCGCGGCGCGCGTCGACACCGGCCACATCGAGCGGATCATGTTCGTGCCGCCGATCTACCCGGAGTACGTCAGGAAGTCGGACGTCAAGCGGATGCGGGAGGTCGTTCGAACGATCTTCGACATCGAGCCGACGCCGTCCGGCGAACCGACCCCGAAGCCCGAGAAAACGCCGAAGCCCTGCCCTCGCGACTGAGGCGAGGGCAGGGCCCGTGCGGCCGACCTAGGCGGGCGTTGGCCGCTGATGCGTCGTGTACCGGCCACCGGTCCCATACCGGACGATGATCTCGACGATCACTCCGAGGACCAATCCACCCAGGACGGCCGGCAACAGCGCGAGTCCGTCCCAGACGGGCTCGCTGGCCCGCCACCCGATGACGAACTCGCTCGCGATGATGGCGCCGAGCGCGAACGCGATGCCGTCGACCAGCCACTCGTAGCCGGTCCGCGTCTCGCCGATCAGCTGGGCTGCGACGCCGAATACCAGGGCCGCCACGAGGACGACGACCCAGCCTCCCCATCCGAGAGCGATGGCAAGCTCCATCGTCCTGCCTCCTTTCGCGGGCGCCTCGACGCCCGCGGCATCATCGTCTGCTGGTCCGGCCTGCGGCGCCAGTGCCATCCGGCCCGACCGGCAGGGCGCCGGGACATCGGGGCATGGCATCATCGGGGGCGTGCCCCCCGTCCTCGACTTCGAGCGGTTCGACGTCCTGACCTTCGACTGCTACGGGACCCTGATCGACTGGGAGACCGGGCTTCTCGAGGCGTTGCGGCCAGTGCTCGCCGCACACGGCGTGGGTGCCGCCGATGACGCGGTGCTGGAGGCGTTCGCGCGCTACGAGGCGGCCGTCGAGGCCGGCTCGTACCGACCCTATCGAGAGGTGCTGGGGGCAGCCCTCCGGGGCGTCGGCGAGGACCTCGGCTTCGAGCCGTCGGAGGACGAGGTCGAGCGCTTCGGGGGCTCGGTCGTCGACTGGCCGGCGTTTCCCGATTCGGCGGCCGCCCTGGCCCGGCTCCACACCCGCTTCTCCCTTGGCGTCATCACGAACTGCGACGACGACCTGTTCGCCGCCTCGGCCAGGCGGCTCGGGACGACGTTCGATGCGGTCGTGACCGCCCAGCAGGCCCGCCGCTACAAGCCGAACCCCCGGCCCTTCGAGCTGATGTTCGAGCGGCTCGGGCTGCCGCCGAAGCGGGTCCTCCACGTCGCCCAGAGCCTGTTCCACGATCACGTGCCGGCGAAGCGTCTCGGGCTCACGACGGTCTGGATCGATCGACGGCACGGCCAGGCGGGCTTCGGTGCGACGCCGCCAGCGAGCGCGACGCCCGACCTGACCGTTCCCGACATGGCCGCGCTCGCCGATCTCGCGGCTCCGGCGTGAGCGACGACCCGGCGCAGGGTCGCGGCTCCGGCGACGAGGCCCTCCGCGAGACGCTGGTGGCGTCCGAGGTCGTGCGACGCGGCCGGCTGCTGGAGTTCCGGGTCGACACCGTCGAGCTGTCCGACGGGACCCACTCCTCGAGGGACATCGTCGTCCATCCCGGCGGCGTGTGCGTCGTGGCCATCGATCGAGAGGAGCAGGTCCTCCTCGTGCGCCAGTGGCGCCACGCGATCGGCCGGGCCCTGCTGGAGATCCCCGCCGGGACCCTCGACCGCGACGCGTCCGGCGCGATCGAGGACCATGCCGGCGCCGCTGTCCGTGAGCTGGCCGAGGAGACCGGCTCGATCGCCGGGACGTGGCGCTACCTCGGGGCGTTCTACACGACCCCGGGCTTCACCAGCGAGCTGATGCACCTCTACCTCGCGACGGACCTGGCGCCGGCGGCGGATCACCATGGCCCCGACGAGGACGAGCGTCTCGAGCTCGTCCGCCTGCCCTTCGCCGACGCCGTCGCGATGGTCGAGCGCGGCGAGATCGACGACGCCAAGAGCCAGGTCGGGCTGCTGCGCGTCGCGAGCCTCCTGGCGAACGAGGACCGCAGCTAGGTGGCTGGTGTGAAACGCGCGTTCTGAAGGGCTAACGAGCAGGCGCGGGCGCAGCTACGATTCTGCTGGCAGGAGCACCGGGACCGAACGGACG